>JAKBAX010000386.1 GCA_021808785.1 Actinomycetes bacterium
CGAGCGCTGGGGGGAGGAGGTTGCCGCAGTGGTCCGTCCGGCACCGGGCCTGGCGGTCACCGCCGAGGAGCTCGAGGCCCACGCCGGGTCGGCGCTGGCCCACTTCAAGGTGCCCCGGCAGTGGCGCTTCGTGGAGTCCTTCCCGCTCACCGCCTCGGGCAAGATCCGCAAGGTGGAGTTGGGGGCCCTGTTCGGGTAGGCCCGCCGTCGCTGAATCCGACGTCGAGATCGACGCCGCTCGGCGGGAGGGCTACGCTGGGCGCAGCTGATCCAGTCGACGATTTCGAACGGGGGTTGATCCGAATGGCCGGACGCATGGAGGGCAAGGTCGCATTCGTGACCGGGGCGGCGCGCGGGCAGGGGCGTAGCCACGCGCTGCGCCTGGCCGAGGAGGGCGCCGACATCATCGCCTGCGACATCTGCGCCCAGATCGAGTCCAACCTGTACCCCCTCGCCACCCCCGAGGATCTGGACGAGACGGTCAACCTGGTCGAGAAGCAGGGGCGGCGCATCGTGGCCCGCCAGGCCGACGTGCGCGACCGCGAGGCCCTCCGAGCGGTGCTGGACGAGGGGGTCAGAGAGTTGGGCCACCTCGACGTGGTCGTGGCCAACGCCGGCATCTGCCCGATGGGCGCCGGCAACCCGATGGACTTCGTCGACGCCACCGACGTCGACCTGATCGGCGTGATGAACGCGGTGGCCGTGGCCATCCCGCACCTGCCCGACGGTGGCTCGGTGGTGATCACCGGCTCCACGGCCGGCCTCATGGAGGGAGCCACCGACACCGGATCCATGGGGTACGGCGGCATGGGTTACTCGTGGGCCAAGAAGACCCTCGTGGGCTACACCGAGCAGATGGCCCGGGTGCTGGCGTCCCGGATGATCAGGGTCAACGCCATCCACCCCACCAACTGCAACACCCACCTGCTGCACAACGACGAGCTGTACAAGGTGTTCCGGCCCGATCTGGAGCATCCCACCCGCGAGGACGTCGAGCCGGCCTTCACCTACTTCCAGGCCATGCCCATCCCGTATGTGGAACCGCTCGACATATCGAACGCGGTGCTCTACTTCGCCTGTGACGAGTCCCGCTACGTAACCGGTCAGCAGCACCGGGTCGACGCCGGGTCGTTCCTACGCTGGCCCAACGGACCCCAGGCCTGATCCTCGGTCTCATCTGAAGCCGGCGATGCGCTCGTCGGTGTCGTCGATGGCGTAGGTGGCCGAGGCCTCGTAAGCCAGACCGGCGTCGCTCATCTGCTCGGCGGCGAACCGGTACAGGTCCTTGTAGGCGGCGAGCGAACCAGGACTGTTGTCGGCGATCTGGCGCGCCATCGTCTCCGTCATCTCGTCCAGTTCGGCGCGCCCGCAGGCGGCGGCGGCCAGCCCCCACTCCTCGGCCTGCCGGCCGGAGAAGGATGCGGCCCGGTATGACAGGGCCCGGGCCCGGGCCAGGCCGACCGCCGCCGGCAGGCGCTGGCTCATGCCCCAGGTGGGGCGCAGACCCCACTTGGCGTGCGTGTCGCCGAAGGTGGCCTCGTGGGCGGCGACAATGACGTCGCAGGCCAACGCCAGTTCCAGCGCGCCGGTGAAGCAGTAGCCGTTGACCTTGGCGATCACCACCTTCGGGATGGTCCGGATGGTCTCGATCAGGTTCCGGGCCGGCTGGTCGAGGAGGCCTCCGACCGAGCCGCCATCCAGGCGGGCGCCCCGGATGGCCTTCAGATCGACACCTGCACTGAAAGCCCGGCCCGCCCCGGTCAGAACGGCCACCCTGACCTCGGCGTGGTCGCGAACCGTCTCGAACGCAGCCTGCAGCTGAACGAGCATGGTCGGGGTGATGGCGTTCATGGCCTGGGGCCGGGACATGGTCACGGTGGCGACGGGCGCATCGATGTCGACGACGACTTCGGTGGGGACAGGTTCGATCATCCCAGCATGATCGTCGATATGGCCCCGCCGGGGCCCGTCGGTATGGCCCCGCCGGGCCCGTCGATATGGCCCCGCCGGGCCCGTCGATATGGCCCCGCCGGGGCCCGTCGGTGCGGTCCGGCTGCGGCTAGGGCACCGCACTGCGCCGAGGCTGGCGGCCCCGAGGCTGGCGGCCCCGAGGCTGGCGGTCCGACCATAGGCCGGGGATGCGCCAGGCCAGCAGAGCGGTGCCCACGACACACGCCAACCCACCGGACCACACGGCGAACTGGGAGCCGCCCAGGCTGGCCGCCAGACCGGACTCCCCGTCGCCCAGCCGGTTGCCCGAGACGGCCGCCGCGAAGAACACCCCACTCAGGCGTCCCTGCAACTCCTCGGGCGTGGTCGTCTGAAGTATGGCCACCCGGAAGACACCTCCGATGATGTCGGCCCCGCCCGCCGCAGCCAGTAGCACCAGCCCGACCCACAGCTCGGCGATCGACCCGACGCCGACCATGGCGGCGCCCCAGACGAGCATGCACACGACCAGGGCCCGGCCCCGTGCCGAGATGTGCCTGACCCAGCCGCTGGCCATGGAGGCCAGCAGCGCCCCCGCCCCTGGCGCCGCGTAGAGCAGACCGACCGTGGATGCGCCGCCGTGGAAGAGCCGGGTCCCGAGAGCCGGGAAGACCGCCTTTGGCATGCCGAACACCATGGCGTTGAAGTCCAGGGCGAAGGTGGCCGTGAGCAACTTCTGGGTCCTCAGATAGCGGAGGCCTTCCACGATGGACGCCACACCAGGCGCCGTCCCCCCGCCCGATGGGACCAGTGCCGGTAGCCGGCAAGCGGCGATCAGCGTGGCCCCGTAGGAGGCTACGTCAGCCATGTAGACAGAGGTGACCCCGAGGCGTCCGATGAGCAGTCCGGCCAGCGCCGGTCCGGCCACCATGGCCAGGTTGTTGACCATCGACTGGAGTGCGAAGGCGCTCGACAGATCCTCGGCTCCCACGAGCATGGGGACCGCGGCCAGGCGGGTGGGCCAGTCGACCCCCTGCAGGCACGCGATGGCGCTGGGGGCCACGAAGAGCACCCACACCTGTGGGTGGGGCAGGAGCGCGTTGGCGGCGAGCGAGGCGCTGGCCGCGGCCAGGAGTATCTGAGTGGCGATGAGGAGCCGCCGTCGGTCCGTGGAGTCGGCGATCGCACCTCCGATCAGCGAGCCCACGAGGGTGGGCAGCAGGCCGGCCAGGCTGACCAGGCCCACCATCGCCGTCGAGTGGGTGAGGAGATAGGTCTGGTACGACACCCCCACCACCGTCAGCTGAGAGCCGAGCGAACCGACGGAGAGACCCAGCCACAACCGCCGGAAGCTGGGGCTGCGCCGCAGAGGTGTGAGATCGACCAGCAGGGACGGCACGGCAGGGAGGGTAGCGAGGCGGAGCGGACCGGCACCCGCTCGCTCGGGATCGCCATGGCGGTGTCCCATCCCACCCGTGCCGAGATCGATGTGCTGCTCCCGAACGCGGCGGAGGGGCCCGTGAGCTCCTGTCAGGTACCTGTCGGCTTCCTGTCGGCGGGGCCCTGGGGCCGCGACGGCGCCCTGGCGGTCATGTCACCGGTGGTCCACCGGCTACAACCGCTCCATGGACTGCACATCGAAGTAGATGGGAAGCAGGTACTTCACATAGAAGGCGTGCACGGTCAGGTTCGGGTACACCAGGTCCTCGTACTCCTTGATCTGCACCCGGTCGTCCTTGTCCCGGTACCGCTTGCACGCCTCCAGCAGGTCGTCGACCTCGGCCCGGGTGTCCTGGAGCAACCCGAGATGGTCGTAGCCGGGTGATTCGATCGGCCTGCCGCTCTCGGCCAACAAGATGAACTGGTCGGGATCGGGCTGCAGGAGGTGGCAGCGCTGACCGACCACCTCGGTGTCGACCGCTCTCCAGCCGAACACCGATCCGTAGAAGGCGTCGATGTCGGCCCGGAACTCGTCGGTCAGCGTCCCCCGGGCGTACGTGAGCTCCATGTGGTTGAACCGCATGGGCGAACGCTACTGCGCCCGGGCCCGACCGGCACGGGCGCCGCCCCGAGCTGCTGCAGGTGGCCCCGGTCACGGGCCCGGGTCAGGCCGTAGCGACCGTCGAGGATCCGCTGGCGAGCCCGTTCCAGAGCCGCGTCGTCGACGTCGACACAGACAGTGTCGAGCCCGGCGACGGCGAAGGTCTGGGCGATCCCCGAGCCCATCACGCCGGCGCCTATCACCGTC
>JAKBAX010000387.1 GCA_021808785.1 Actinomycetes bacterium
CCGACAAAACCAAAAACCGGGCCATCGACCAACTCCGCAAGATCGGCTACGACGTCACCCTCAAACCCCTGGCGTCCGCAGGCTAAAAGCGAATCTTCGCATCAGCGGCCTGTGCATATGCAAAGAGGCGCGAAAATCACGTCTACTTGGTGGCGGGGGCATCGACCAACGCGCGACCGTCGGGTTCATGACCCGACAACCCGGCAACCCAGCCATCACCTCGGTGTGTAAGGGGGCGGGCGAATCAGTCCAGTAGTTCGGCGGCCACGGGCGAGGTACGGCGACACGGCAGTGCGGCAGCGAAGATCAACCGGTTCCATTGCGAGCCCGCCAGCGTCGGCGACACCGGTTTCACCCGCCGGCTGCTACCGCTCGAAGCTCGGCCACCGCGTCGCTCATGATGGTGCCGAGGTCCCGGTCGTCGCCGCCGCTGGCCCAGCGCTCGATGGCGACACGGAGGACGGTCATGCCGGCCTCGGCGGCCAAGGTTGCTTGCATCTCCCCCACGCCCCGTTGGCGCAGGATGCCAGCCACTCCGGCCGCGTAGTCGGCGAGCTTGGCCAGTTCGCGTTCGCGTAGCTCGGGGTTGGCGGCGATCACTGCGTGGCGCTGGGCGCACAGGTCCCGGCGGCCCTCGCCGAGCAGGGCGGCCGCTGCGTCGAGGCCGTAGGCGACTGCTCCGAGGGGCGTGTGCCCGTCTGGCGCCTCGGCTACCGCGGCCACGATCCGCTCCCCGAGGACCTCGGAGCCACCGAAAAGCACTTCCCTCTTGTCGGCGAAGAGGCGGAAGAAGGTGCGTTCGGTCAGTCCGGTCCGGGCCGCGATCTCCGCCGCGGTGGTCTGGTCGAACCCGCGCTCCGCGAACAGGGCCAGTGCCGCTTCTCGCAGCCTTCCCCGGCTGTCTGGCTCCCACCGACCCATGACCCTCATCCTCGGCTGTTGACAGTTACTGACATCAGATGTACCATGATGTCTGTCACAGACATTACTCCAAGTTCACCGGAGGTCCGCCATGAGAGTCTTCGTTACGGGAGCATCGGGCTGGATCGGCTCGGCCGTCGTCCCCGAGCTACTCACCGCCGGCCACGAGCAGGACCACTACTACCGCCAAGCGTGAATCCGAGGAACGTCCTTCGACAGGCGGGGCGCCCCCCGCCCAAAACGCCGCCCCGCATCCACCCCTCGGTACACGGCGACCGGCAACCCAACGCGACCCGCGAGAGAGAAGATGACGCCATGTTCACCAACAGCACCCCCACCACCGTCGCAGCCCAGCATGGCGACGCCCGATGAGAGAAGACGTGCGCCAGGCGCTCGCCATTGATGCGTCTTCGACGACGGAGGATCGCACGATCGACATCACCACCACGGGTAGACGTTCGGGCCAGCCGCGACGGATCGAAATCGTCTTCTACCGGTTCGACGACGAGATCTACCTCAGCGGGATCCCGGGCCCGAAGACCCGTGGCTGGCTGGCCAACCTGGCCGCCCACCCGAGCTTCACTTTCCACCTCAAACACGGCGTCGTCGCCGACCTCCCGGCGACCGCGACCGTGATCGCAGACCCGGCGGAACGCCGAAGGGTGCTCGCCGATTTCGTCGAGCAGTTCAACCAACGCAACGGCCCGGACAGTCCCTGGCCGGAAGCCGTCCTCGATGAGTGGGTCGAGCGCAGCCCCCTCGCCAAGGTCACCTTCGCGGAGGTCGACTAACCAGACCAAGCTGGTAACCCAAGCGGGTGGCTGCGTGGCGGTCGACGTTCACCGTGCCGATCCCGGCTATCGCTGCGTGCTTGCCTGGCGGAGCCCGCCGGCGATGATCGCAAGCAGGCTCTGCGCCCGGTCGTCATAATCCGCGCGGTCGATTCGAGTGAGGGCGGCGAGGAGCAAGATCACGTCTTCGGCGTCGACATCGGCACGGATCGTGCCGGCTTCCTTCCCTGCGTCGAGCAGGGTGGTAAGAGCCGCGCCGATCGGGCCAAGGCTCTTGGTGGTGAGGTCCTGCCAGAGGGCCGCCTCAACCGCCGCGATGACCCCGCGCTTGACCGCCGCGTACTTTGCGACTCGATCGAGCCATTGCGCCAGGGCCTCGGCGGGCGCATGGGCGGCCAGGAGCAGCGGCGCGGCGGCAACCAGCTCGTCGACCTCGTGGTGGTAGACCTCGGCGAGCAGATCCTCACGGGTGGGGAAGTGCCGGTAGAGCGTGCCTTGACCGACGCCGGCCTGCTGGGCGATGCCGTGGAGGTTGAGCTCTGCGTCCGAGGTCACCACCGCGCGGGCGGCCGCCACGATGCGCGCCCGGTTCGCGAGCGAGTCGGAACGGCGTCGGGTCGGTGCCGTCACTGCGCTGCGTGCGATCCCAAACCAACCGGACACCTGTCCGTTAGTGTCAGGTTGGGAATGGACACGTGTCCACTTTACGCAGGAGTGAAGTCCAATGTCTGGGATCGACGGGAAGATCGTGGCCATCACCGGCGCCAGCAGCGGCATCGGCGAAGCAACCGCCCTGCTCCTCGCGGGCCGTGGCGCCGCAGTGGTCCTCGGCGCCCGACGCACCGACCGCCTCGCGCAGCTCGCCGCCCGGATCACAGCGGCCGGCGGGCGCGCCTCCGCCCAGCAGACCGACGTCACCCGCCCCCAAGACCTCCAGCGACTGGTGGACCGGGCCGTGGCCGACCACGGCCGGCTCGACGTGCTGATCAGCAACGCCGGCATCAGCAAGATCGGGCCCGTGGCCGCCCTCGACGCCAGCGGCTGGTCGGCAATGATCGACGTCAACCTCCGGGGCGTCCTGCACGGGATCGCCGCTGCTCTTCCCGCCTTCCGCCGTCAAGGGCACGGTCACCTCGTCACGACCGTGTCCACCTCGGGTCTGAAGATCGTCCCCAACCAGGCCGTGTACGCGGCAACCAAGAACGCAGTCCGCACCCTGCTCGAAGGACTCCGCCAAGAGTCCACCGACGGTGTCCTGCGCACGACGTCGGTCTCACCCGGCTACGTCCGCACCGAGCTCGCCGACTCCATCGACGACGAAGCCGTCCGCGCCCAGATCCGCCGGGGCATGGACGAGTTCGCCATCCCGCCCGACGCCGTCGCACGCGCCATCGCCTTCGCCATCGAGCAACCCGCCGACGTAGAGATCGGAGACATCACCATCCGCCCGACCGTCCAGAACTAGTCCAGCAGGCCGAAGGCGGCCTATAGAACGACGACAGTATTCACCGGGGCGAACATTGCGTGCGTATCGCAAGCCAGGGTTGGTTCACCGGGACCGTCACCGGCATCACCCCCGACACCGCCCTCGCGGCATCCGCCGTGCGTGCCACTAACCCCCAGAGGCGCCATCCGGGTCGACCGGAAAATGGCCACCCGCCTCCCCGACGTGTTCGCGGCCGGTGACTGCGTCGCCACTCACCACCAGCTCCTCAGCGAGACCTACCTCCCCCTCGGCACCACCGCCCACAAACAAGGCCGCGATGGTCGGCGAGAACGCCCTCGGCGGCGATCGCAGCTTCCTAGGCAGCCTCGGCACCCAGGTCGTCAAGGCCTTCGGGATCGTCGCCGCCCGCACCGGCATCCGCGACCACGAAGCCATCCCCGCCGGCTATGAACCCTGCACCGTCGCGTCGACCGTCGACGACCACGAGGCCTCCTACCCGGGTTCCTCCGCCGTGCACGCCCGCACCACCGGCGACCTCCCCGCTGGGCGCCTGCTCGGCGTGCAGATGCTCGGCACCATCCAAGCGCCGTCCACAAGCACATCGACTGCCTCCACCGCCATGCACACCGCCCTCGGCTGCGACCAGCTCAACGACCTCGACCTCTCCTACACCCCACCGCTCGGCAGCCCATGGGACATCCTGCAAACCGCAGCTCAGCGCTGGAACACCGACACACGACAGCATCTGTAGCCATCGCCTCCGCGCCCTCCCCCGCCTGGCACCACGAGCTGACCCCGCCACTGGCGCCGCGCCGACGGTCCAATGCGCGGCACTGATGGCCGGTACGTCCGTACCGCAAGGGTACCCTCGACGCTCACCTCCAATGCCCAGGCTGCGCCGAAGTGGGCCCGCATGCGCGCGCTCAACTACGGCCGTCGGCGGCCGCGACCAGCATCAGCGGCGAGGGGCAACGGCCGCCAGATCGCCGG
>JAKBAX010000043.1 GCA_021808785.1 Actinomycetes bacterium
TGCCGGCTCCCAGTCCCGCGGCCTCGCCCAAGGACTTCTCGGTGACACCGCCACCCGCATCCTCTACAACGAGCCCTTCGACGAAGCCCAAGCCGCCGGTAAACTCCTCGGACTCACCGACATCGAAATCGCCCAACTCCCCGAACTCGCCAAAGGCGAAGGACTATGGCGGGTCAACGAACGAGCATTCGTCGTACGGCACCTCTGCACTCCCGGAGAACTCTCGGTGTTCGACACCGACACCAGGATGTTGACTGACCCCCGCCATTTTGCCGCCACGGGAACAGGCCCTGACGAAATCCAGGCTTAGACGGCGTCCCCGGACTCGAGTCGGTAGTTGAGATGGGATCAGCTAGAATCTCAGACGAGCGGAACTGATGGCGCCACTCGGCGCCAGAGCTGCCGATCTGCATTCGCGGGGCGGGTGCGCACCACAGTATCGAGTGCGCGTTCTGTGAGCCCCGTAGATTTGGTGGTCGCATGGCAACTCGGATCAGCTGGAACGTCGCTTGCCACGAGGGAGCCACAGTCCGCCATCAAGGGCAGTTCCAGGTTGTAGCGCCTTACCGAACCGTTCCGCAGGCTCCGCTATAAGTACCCCAGAATGGTGGGCCCTGCTTGGTCCTGTCCCCTCGTCGAACCCTGCCGGGATCATTCCGGTGCCTCACGACAGAGGCGCGGAACTAGACGACGACTACGTGATCGGACCCGTGAGCATCCGCTCAGGCGGTAGGCGGTTGACCGAATACTTGCGGGGAGAGCCTCACCAACTGCAGGCCATCAGGTGGTTTGAGACCTGGCCGGCGATCGCCGAAGGACCCTGGCCCGGCAACAGCTCGCTCCGGGCGGCCGCTATGCGCAGATCGGACGGCTCACCCACCAAGACGGCAACATGAGGGTCGCAGCTATGTGGCTGCACCGCGTGGCGTGCTTGCTGTCACTGGCCTGGAGCGAGGGATGGAACGTACGGACAGCTCCGATCGACCTCGAGCGCATGCCGGCAGCTGTCCCTGAAGACTGGCCAGCCCCACCCATCGCGCATGGCGGTGGTAGCGGGGTGGGGCCCCACCCGCGCCAGGTGCCCGCATGGGTGCTGGCGGCTTGGGACTTGCTGGAGGCCGACGCTGCTCTCAGCGGAGCACTCTCCGCGTGGCACCAGGTGTCCTTATGACCCCGCTGTTCCCCTCCTATGCGCTCGTAGCCTTCTGCGGCGCAATCGACACCATCAGCCAAGCGAAGGCCCTCAAGGAGCAGGTGAGATTCGCTCCCGTCGAGTGCCCGTCCTGCGGACACATCGACAAGAACCACGCCCGATTCTGGGCCACCGTGGGGTTGGTACGCTCGCAAGACCAAGTAGCGGAGCTACGCCAAGGCCGGAACCCGTATACCTCCCGGTCGGAGACAGCCCACGGCGCGACCACTCACGGCATCGAGACCGCGTTCGGGGCCATGCACGCGTTGATCTACCAGCCGCCAGACCTTGGTCGAGCCGGACAGATCGCGATGGACATGGCAGACGAAACCCAACGCTTCATGTGGAGGGAGCTACCTGCCGTCCGCTCGATCGCCACGGACCTCCTGCTCAGAGTCCTCAAGAACTGACCACTCGCTGTGATCAAACCCCGCGTAGACGCGGCACGCCCGTACGTGCCGATCTGCATCCCTGCCACGGAGACGGGATCAGGATTCCCGGGCGTACAATCGGCGCTGTAGGCTTTGACGCTAGAGCCACCTAGCGCTCTCTGGCACCGGACCTAGCTTCGACCTTCTCTTGCTTCGTCGACGTCGTCCGCGAGGACAGCTAGCCCTCTGTCAGAACCGCGAGGCCGCACGGCAGTCACCAAGGGGCCAACCTGAGCGACTGGCTCCATGAAGATAGCTGATGTCTCTCGGCTTCCTTTGCTCGGATCACGAGGCGTGCTTTCAGTCGCCGTTTCATAGTCAATCTCCTCGGGTTCTGCTACTCCCAGGAAGATCTCTTGGTCAGCTCGTCCTGGTCCAGTTAGCCAGTCTCCCAATACGGGTACCTGCCTTAGACGATGTGAGCTTGCTCCGGACTCACGCGCAGCGACGTAGAGCTGCTCCGATTGCCGACGCATCGAGCCGATTAGCTCGCTTCGTGGGACGACTTCTGATGGCTCCCCGGGGTCAAAATAGTCAACCCGTGTAGTAGCGAAGTTACTCCACGCCCACGACATGAATACCTTCATATTGTTATGGCAAAGCGACCACTGCGAAAGGCCAGCGAGCTTGTGTTTCTGGGATTGTGTTACTCGTCGCACTTGGCGTCCTTGGCTTCGTCCACGCCCCTCGCCCGCAACCTGGACTTGGCCGATGGGAAATATCAGGTCCGGACGGATCCCAGCGCCAACCGGGGGTAGGTCCACATCAACTGGCCATCCAGCAAGGGGATTCCAGCCATGCCTGAGGTGCGCTAGCAGCGCTGCTGTGCTCACACCGATCGCCTCACTTGCTAAGCGCCGAAGGTGGAGCGAGGCGTGAGTTCCCTCGGCGCGGAGCCGGAGTGCTCCATTGACCGGACAGTCAACGAGTCGATCAACCAGATCGACTTCGAGTCGAATGAGCTCGAACTTCAGCGGCAGACCAACGGGTGACCCCATTGCCGTAGCCGCGAGAAGGTATGCCAACCCGATGCCCGAAGCCGAAGTGCTGGTGTGGCTCCAGCCATTGACGACCATCGGGTCGGGTACGAATTCCTCGACTGTTAGATCGCCCACAGTCGGAAGACCATACCGCTGCGCCCAGGACGCCTCCCGGATACCCGGTCCAGAAGACTGGCCACTCAACTGATCGCCCGACGCCCGCGCTGTTGGACACGCCCGATGTGATGCCATGAAGGAGCCGCTGCCTCGCTCCTGCTGACGGACCCAGTTGAAGGCGATCGGGTCTGCGGCCTCTTCGTGGAGGTTGGTGATGGTGGCCAAGTCGAAGCGGGATGGGTCCTCTCCGTCTCAGGTTCGGAACAAGACGAAGCTTGTGGTGACCAAACCAACCCGTTCCCGATCAAGGAGAGGACCCGTGGAACGACAGTACGTCGCTATTGACTTGCACCGCCGTCGGTCGTTGATTGTCCGCCAGAAAAGGACGGTGATGAGCTCGGGCTCACACGTTATCGACAACAGTCCCGTTGCTCTCGGGGTAGCGCTGGCCGATGCCGGCCCCGAACCGGAGGTCGCGGTGGAAGCGACGTTCGGCTGGTACTGGGCCGTCGACACGCTGCGAGCCGAGGGCGCCAACGTCCGCTTGGTGAACCCGTCCCGGCTGTATTGGGACGACCGGAGGGTCAAGAACGACTACAAGGACTGCCAGGACCTGCTCGACCGGATGCGACTTAACCGGCTACCCGAAGCGTGGATCGCACCACCGGAACTGCGACAGCTGCGGGAGCTGGTCCGCTACCGGGCCAAGGCCAGCCAGTTGCGCACCGGTCTGAAAGCACAGATCCACTCGGTGTTGGGCAAGGAAGGAATCCTCCCTCCGAAAGAGCTGTGGGGTCCCGCCGGGGCCAAGTTCCTCGATGACGTCGAGGTGGCCGACGCGTATGGGATCAGGATCGAATCACTGCGCGATCTGATCGAGGTCTATGACCGCGAGATCGCCATGCTGGACCGCCACATCGCGAACTGGCTGAAAGACGACGTCGGCTACTGGGCCATCCAAGCCATCCCCGGAGTGGGCCCGGTGCTGGCGGCCGTGTTCGTGGCCGAGATCGGTGACGTGTCGCGGTTCGCCCGGCCCGAGCAGTTGTGCTCGTGGGCTGGGCTCACTCCTAAGCATCGTGAGTCGGATGAGACCACCCACCGGGGGAAGGTCACCAAGCAGGGCTCGAGGCTGTTGCGCTGGGCCGCGGTCGAGGCCATATCCCACATGCACGGCGGCCCCAAGATCAAGAACGACTACAGGCGTATCGCGGCCCGCCGTGGTGTGAACATCGCCCGGATCGCGGCCGCCCGCAAGCTCCTCATCCTGGTGTATTTCGGTCTGCGTGACGGCGAGATCCGATGTCTCGCCCAGGCCGACGCTGCAGCAGGGTGAGCCGGTTCGGACACAGCCAGCACGCGGACTCGCAGATCGGCATGACCCCCAAATGGCGCGGTCGAGGATGTGATTGAGCCCGGCTGGCTGTGGCCGTAAAGCACCATGCCCCCACCCGCGGGGCGGAAAGATGCCCGGCGAACCGGAACCGGTCTCGCCCACCCACCAACAGTGGGACTGGTGAACAAACCACAGTGTCCAACCCCTAGCGGGAACGAGGTCCTGCCCGACAGGATGCGCCATTCCTCGCCGGCGACATCCCCAAAGCCGACGAGCCACTGCCCAAGTTTCTGGACGACCCCTCCGCAGCCAAGTTCATGGCCACCCTGGCAGCCGACCCCGACCGCCGTCGACGGCTGCTGGTCGAACTGCTGGCCCGCACCGGCATGAGAGCCGGCGAACTCGGTGGCATCCGCGACGACGCCATGTACCGAGTCGGCGACACCTGGTGGCTGCGCATCCCCATTGGGAAACTGCACAACGACCGCAACGTCCCCCTCCATCCGCTGCTGGTCGGTCTCATCACCGACTACCAAGCCTCGCGGGGACCGTCAACCAACGGATACCTGCTCGAACGAGAAGACGGACAGCCCTTCGACCGGCGCACCATCCACCGCTACGTCGCCGCCGTCGCCAAACGAGCCGGCATCGCCCGGGTGCACCCCCACCAGCTGCGCCACACCCTGGCCACCCAGTGCCTCAATCGAGGGATGAGCCTCGAAGCCATCGCCGCTCTGCTCGGTCACCGCTCGCCGCGAATGACCCTGGTCTACGCCCGGATATCGGACACCAACGTGGCCGACCAGTACTTCAAAGCGACCCAGGCCGTCGAGGCTGACACGGCGGAACCGGATGCCAACCACGACGTCGCGGGACCGCCACGCCGGCTTCTAGCCAACGGGCACTGCACCCGACCCCTCGAGTTGGACTGCCGCTTCCAGACCATCTGCGAGGGATGTGGGTTCTACGAGACCAACGTCGAGTTCGTTGACATCCTCCGCCGACAACGAGACGACGCCACCACCCACGCCGACGCAGCCCGCGCTCAGCTCTACGACCAACTCGTCAGAGTCATCGACGCCAACCCCGCCTGACCCCCTAGACATCAGCCGTCAGGACTGATTGGATAACCGCAGCTCACCACGGCAGATCACCCGAGTAACGGCACCTCGGGGACGTCTCGGAGCCGGCCACGGGCCGAACGTTCTGGGACCGTCCGGCTCCCGGAACACAACGAGCGGATCGATGCCTCCCTGCCGGTTACGCTGCGCCTGACTCGGAGAATCAAGCAGCGCAAGGCTGGACTCCTGCAGACTGGCCGGATGTCCAGGAGTGCAGGAACGCCACCGCCACCACCGTTGGACGTCGAGAAGCTGACTCTCCTTGGGCGGGTCCCTCTTCCGTTGCCGTGGGGGCTTGGACCGAACCACTCCATCGACCCCTTCGCTCTTCTGCGGCTGCCATTAGCCTTTAGCCAGAACTCCTTGCTGTCGCCTGAAGACTTTGTCAAGCGATCCAAGGAGCGCGGCGTTCGCATCCGTGTCGAGCAACTGTCCGAACTGCACCGAAAGGGAGTATTGGTCCCAATTCTGGGGATCCTTCGGCGGCGGCACCAGAAACGCGTGTCCGTACCGATATGGCAGGGCTCCATGAACCGATACGGCCAATATCGGAGCAACCTGGCGCTAGCTCTTGACGCTGCGACTGAGGGCTTGCTGGTCGACCCGAAGGTGCGCCGGTACGGGGCCTGGGCTGAGGGAATCGCCCTGCCTAGCGGTAATGGGTACACGACGACCTACCCTTCCGTCTTCTACAGCCCATACCAGCTCCTGGCGCTCCGAGCTGTGGAGAGCCTGTGCCGTGAGATGACGGCGTCACAATCTGAAGCGGGTGAGCTGAACTTCACATTGCCTTACCTGTCGCCGGCCGACGTCCAGCTTCTCGACGGGGGCCGCCGGCTGGCGATCCTGCTGTCCGGCTTGGACATGGAATACCTCCCCAACATCTTCCTGCGGATCGCCTTTCCGGACGAGTGGGACCTCGGGCACCGTGAGTTCGACGCCCTCTCTCGCAGGCAGCTGTTCGGCTTGACTCCCGAAGAGCTTGTGGGCCTTGCGGACGGGCTCCTGTTCCACGCCAGCACCTTTGACCCGCTGGGCCGATGGTACGACCTTATCCGTCGGGCTCACCCTGATACGTGGAAGGAGCTCGAGGGGTCAGCCCGGTTGGCGATGGACTACCGGATCGCCTCGGAGGTACTCCTTCGGTTTGTGGAGGATCTCGGTCGCGCCGACCTCACAAAACCGCCACCGCAAGAGGGTCGGATGGTGAAAGCGATCTTGGACGACCGCCTCGGAGACGACCGGTCTGACCTCGAGCCTGCCCTGATGGACCGTGGTCTCTCGACCCAGCCCTCGCTACTCCTGCTACTAGAAGGCAAGACTGAGATGCTGCTGATGCCGCGGGTGCTGGAGATCTTGTACGGCGGCCCTGTGCCGCCAACGTTGATCGAGCCCGTGGATATGGACAGCATCGACGTTAGCTTGGACCTGTTGGTCCGCTACGTCCTTGGCCCGCGTTTCGGGAGGTCGACGCCGGACGTGGTGCTCTTAAACCGGCCACCTACCAAGGTGCTTGTGGCGGTTGATCCGGAGAAGCGTTTCGAGACGCCCGCCATGCAGAAGGAAGAACGCAAGAAGTTGGTCAGGCGGCTTCTCGAGCTGGTCCCGGCCGGGATGCGGACTCCGGCGGCAAAGGCGGAGATCGACACCCTGGTCACCGTCACCACGTGGGGGAAGTATCCCTGGGAGTTCGCAAACTTCACCGATCGTGAGCTCGCCGAGGCGTTGATGAGCAGAGGGCGCCCCCCTCGAGGTTTGAATTTGGCCACGCTGATGGCCCCAGTGCATGCTGAGCGTCTCCGTCCGCCTCATCCCAAGGACGGTGGTCCCAACATCGAGCGGGTCTGCCAAGGGTGGCCCCGGGCTGTGAGAAAGAGGGCTCTCGCCGAGGAACTCTGGCCGGTTCTGGAACGCAAGATTCGACGGAGTGCCGGTACGCTGAACTATCGCCTTCCGGCTGGTCGGGTCGCAGTAGACGCACTGCGGTTAGCGGTCGGGACTCATCGCCGGAACGTCGGGATGCGACTCCGGTGAGCGCTATCGCCCCGGCGAGGGTCCCGATCGGGGGCGTGGCCTACCAGCGGAGGGCGAGACGAACCGTCGAATCACGGCTGCAAAATCGCTACTCTGCTCGGAGAGGCGAGTCAATCGTCGCCTCCGCACTAAAGGTCCCATAGATGACAAGAGGATTTAGCGTCAACGAGGTACCTGGGACCAAGTAGTTCGGCCGCTCGGCTCAAAGGAGAAGGACCGGCTCTAGCAGCCGGGCACACATACCCGTCGTGACCCGCCGAGGCTGCCATCAGAAGTATCGGAGAGAGAACGTGCGCTCAGGAAGCCAACCCACGTCGGCTAGGTTCAGCCCCGGGCGTTCAGGCGGTTTGGCTGTTCGGCTACGCGAGACCTGTCAGGCCCACCCCACAAGGTCCGACGTTGTTGACGATATTGGCGATATCAAGGCCTCCGAGGCGCACCGAGGCCTCAGGCTCACCGTAAACACGAGGGACGACATCGACGAACGACTGCGTGTGCGGTCCGTTCGCTATGACAGTGGAGATCCATCCGCCTATTAGGGGATCGACCTCCGCGAGAATCCGACTCCCTAATACGAACCGTGGAGCGCGCCACCATGAAATGGATTCCAGATCTACGGAATCTCGGTACTGCCTGATTTCATCTCTCACAGCGGAAGGATCGCTTCCGATCGCCAGAAGCATGTGAGTCGGATCATCAGAATCGAGCACCTCACACCGAACAATTCCAGAGAGCGCAGGCTCTTCAGCGATTCGAATGATCTGCAGGCGCTGCACCTGCGGGCACCAGCCGAAGAGAATCGCCTCGAAATCGCCACCCGCATGGCGGTCGCGCAGAGGCTCGAAAATCGCACGGGCGATGTGACCCAAAGCAAGTCCCACGTCGTGGAGCGAGGGTACGACTCTTGGCTGCTGATGAATCAGATTGCCGAGAACTGTGCGTCCGAGTTCAGCTACCGCCAGACCAACGAAGGCGTCACCGGAGAACCCGAATCCAACACGCGCTTCGTAAGACCTCTCCGAGAAGAAGCCTTGCGTCCCAGGGATGCGGACGATGATCGGGAGTTCGAACAGTTTTGGCGCCACATCTACGAGTGGCTGCCCGTGTGCTCCCGTGATACGTGAGTCGGCAACAGCCCAGATCCCCGGAATGGTTTCCCGACTCAGCCACGCGACTACCGAGGTCATCCGCCGTTACAGCCCAACGATATTGACGACGTTGGCGTATTCGACTGACCGAGGCGCGAACTCGCAGAGCCGGGCTGTACGCAACGGTGAGTTTGGCATCTCAAACGCTCCACACACGCAGATTACGCGAACAAAATCGCCGGCCCGTCCACTGCCTACCGAGCGCCGAACGGCACCTACGGGCGTATCCCAGGACCCCGGGAGGTTAGCGACTCGTAGCGAGTGCTTCGGGATGCGCCCGGCCTATACCCCATTCCCCCGGCCGGAGAGGGTTCGGTCGGCAACAGAATTCAGATCGTCCTCAGTAACCCTGTTGACTGATTCCCCCAGTCGGTGGTGGATTCACGTTCCGAGATCCGTAGGGGTTAGGACCACTCGAGGGCTGTCGCTTCCCCAAGCACAGGGTGCACGTACCTTCAGCAAGACCGTGCTTACAGGGTTTCAAGGACGGCTTGGGCAGTGGAACCACCTTGGCTTTCGCTTTCGCTTTCCTGAGTTCACCGTGGGGCTTCGGAGGACGTTCATCCATGTCCACCATTGAGCTTGACTCGACGGCGCGGAGCGGGCTTCCAGCGCAACGCCTTACGTCAGCCACCGTTTCATGGCTCTGGTGGCAGTGACCGCATCGGATTGGCACCCGGCACCCCCCTCACCCAACGTCCGAGCCAAGGACGCTAGCGCGATTCCGCCACACTGGGGCGGTTAGCGTGATGAACGGGGATTACCGCATCAAACCTGGATTGGGACGACTGTCTGCCCGGTTTCACCTCCGGTCCGCTCCGCTGGTTGGTGTTAAGAATGGACGCCCATCTGCCCGGCGTTCGAGAAAAGCACTCCGGGGATGACCGCGCGGTATGGGCCGCCGGTGGTGTCTTGATGCGGCGATGGCGCGGCCGACCGGTCGGATACGGTGACGTGTCAGCGTTAAGTCCGAGGGTGCCGCCCCGGCGAGGCCGTAGATGCTTGAGCTGGTACCTGCTGTCGCCAAACCGTCGCTGACTGCCAGCGAAGTGGTCGACACCCTCGATCGGCTGGACCTGCTTGAGCTGCCCGGACAGAGCCCCTGGCGGGAGACCGGTGCCGACGACGATGCCTTCCCGGTCGATTGGGAGCAGGTCGAGGCGGCGGTCGACGACCGCCGCGGCCTGGGACAGGTGTCTGACGAGGACAGCGGAGGATGGGAGCGGGTCGAGGACTGGCTGCGGGAGGAGGTCCGGCCCCGCGGTGGGCCGCCACCTCCGGTAGACCCTGACGCTCTGGCCTGGTATCAGCCGCTCCACTACTTCGCCACCAACTGGGGCACCTACATACGCGAGGCAGCGGTGATGGACCTGGCCGCCTACATCGTCGAGGCCATGCCACCCGAGCGGCGCTTCGAACGTGACGCCATCTTCGGGGCCACGCGTATGGGGCTCGGGGTTCTCTACCTGCACGAGGCGTTCCACCATCGGGTCGAGTCGTTCGCCATCGGCCTGGAGATCGCCGAGCACGTCAAACGCTACTGCCCCTACCACGACGCGGTGTACAAGCCGCAGGTCGCGGCCGGCTCCGACGAGCTGCTGGAGGAGTCCCTGGCGACGGCCTGGGCTTCCCCCCTGAGACCGGACACCGATCTCATGCTGCTTCTTGGTCCTGCCAGGCTTGCTCGAACTCTTGCGGGGACTGATACCCGAGAGAACTGTGGAGCCGCTCGCTATTATACCAGTTGATCCACTCGAATATCGCCAATCGTGCTTCGTTCTTCGTGGCGAAATAGGTGTCGTCAACAAGCTCTCGTTTTAGAGATGCCCATAGGCTTTCCGCCATCGCATTGTCATACGAATCGCCGACTGTCCCCATCGACTGGCGGACACCGAGACGCCGGCACAGGTCCTTGAACTCCGCCGACGTGTACTGGCATCCGTGGTCGCTGTGGAACGTCGTCCCGGCCATACGGACCCGGCCCCGAGCGGCCACCGCGGCGGTAAGCGCATCGGAGCACAGCTCGGTACGTAGATGATCCGCTATGGACCAGCCCACCAGCAATCTGGAGTGGACATCGAGCACCGAGGCCACAAACAGCCAGCCCTGCCCGGTCGGGATATAGGTGATATCACCCACCCAGGTTTCATCCGGGCGAGTAGCGCTGAAGTGGCGCAACACCAGGTCGACCGCGGCCTGCTGCCGTTTGTCCCGCCAGGTGGTTCGTATCTTGCGCCGCCCGCAACGCCCCGCGATGCCCAGCTCGGCCATCAGGCGGGCCACCCGCTTCTCGTTGATCTCCACCCCCGCCTTGGCCAGCGCCGCGGTGACCCGAGGAGACCCGTAACGGCCCCTGGAGCGCCTCCAGACGTCATAGATCCGGTTCGCCACATACGCCTCGTCCACCAGCGCCGCCGACGCCCCCTCGGCCCGCTTGCGCCACTCGTAATAGGCCGAGCGGGCCACCCTGGTAGCCCGACACAGCGCGGCCACTGAGAAGCTGGCGGTCTCGGACTCGATGAACCGATACACCCGGTCGCGGGCAGGGCCGCCATCACTGAACCCGGCCAGCCGTCGGCAGATCTCCGCCTCCGCCTCCAGCTCGGCCACCCGCCGCTCAAGCGCCGCCACCGCGCTCACTTGTCACCCTCCCGGACCCAGTACTTGGTGAACCGCTTGAGGATCTCCACCTCCTCCTCCAGCTCCCGGATCCGCTTACGCAGCCGGGCCTCCTCCCTAGCCGTGTCCTTGTCCCGCTGCGCCTCACCAGGCGAGCTCTCGGTCTCTTTCACCCAGGCCGCCAGCGACATGTCCGTGATCCCCAACTCCTTGGCGACCTCTCTCAGCGACCGTCCAGAGGACCGATACAGAGCTACCGCATCCCGCTTGAACTCAGCGCTATACCGCCGCGTCGTCGGTGACTTCTCCATGACCACCATCCTCTCCCAGACAAGCTGGTCCGAGGTGTCCGGCCACCGGGGGGAGGTTCAGCCGAAAGTTACCGCCGGCTTTCCGAAGCCGTGTACTGCCGCAGCGTGCCCGCGGACCTGCGCAAACCAGCGCGGCGGCAGCTGCAGGCCTGGATCAGTAGCCTCCCGACCGGCTACAACTCCGCCCCCGCCTACTTCGCCGGCGCCCCGTTCGACTCGGCCCTTCACGAGCTGTGCTCCCAGGTCCAAGAAGCGGCCACAGAACCGGTGCGGCCTCACTCCGAATGGCGGCTGGCGTCGGCGCTGCACCGCCAGTTGTTCAACTGCAAGACCACCACATGGGTGGTCGTTCCTCTCGGCGAGCGGCCCCTGGTCCCGTGGTTCGACCGGGACACCCCCGCCGCCGTGTCGGTGTCGACCCGCCGGTTCACCAAGCTGCTTTCGGCCCGCTTCGGCTATCAGCAGACCAATGGCGCCAAGCACCTGAAACTCGTCAAGACGGGCATGCCGACACTGGTCCTTCCGGCCAACCGGGAATCGCTCAGCCCGGTCGTTCTCTCCACCACGGCACATGCGCTGGGCTTCCGGTCAGCCCGAGAGATGTGGGATTCGCTCACCCCGGCCTGAACCGCGCTTGCCGGGCATCGTAGTCCTGGCGTTGCCGGTTGTCGTAGTCCTCGCGATGGGGCGCGCCCGCCGGCGTCGAGCCCCAGCCGAAGCGCCGAACGACGCCTTGGAGGTCATTGAGTGTCTGCCCCGGAGCAAGCGCCGGGAAGTCCTCGGATTGCGCGATCGGGAAGAACCGAGCTCCCTCCGCTGCGACGGCTGATGAGAAGCCACGGATTGCAACGGTGACGGTGGGGGTGCACCTGTGATGTAAGGGGACCGCACTGGGCGGTCTTGTCGGGAGGTGCGTGGTGGCGTCGCTGTCTCGGGCTGAACAGCTGGAGCGGGCGGAGGCGAGGATCGCGTCGGCTCAGCAGACTCTGGCGGCAGAAGTGGCCGCTTTGGTATCGGGAGAAGCGTGGCGGCGGTTCTTGGAGTTCCAGGCCCGGTTGCATGTCTACAGCCCGAACAACGTGATGCTGATCGCCGCTCAGCACTATCGGGCGTTCGTGGACGGCGCGGTCGGGACGGCTGAGCCGTCGTGGGTGGCCGGGTTCCAGACGTGGAAGGCGTTGGGGCGGACGGTGCAGCGGGGCCAGCACGGCTACATGGTCCTGGCCCCGTGCCGCTACAACCGGCGGATCGCTCTCGACGGGGACGGGGCTTCCCGCCTCCTCGGCCGTGGTGAGGCGCCGACCGAGGGGGAGCGGGTCGATTCGCGTCCGGTGCTGGCCGGTTTTCGGGTGCAGTACGTCTTCGACGTGTCGCAGACCTCGGGTGTCGAACTGCCTGTGCGGCCGTGTCCGCGTCTGCTCGAGGGTAAAGCGCCGGCCGGGCTGTGGCCGTCGGTCACCCGCTTGATCCAGGACCGGGGTTTCACGGTCGACACTGTCGGGGAGGCTGCCATCCTCGGCGGGGCGAACGGGGTGACCCGCTGGGACGACCGGACGGTGCTGGTCCGGGGAGACATGGATGACGCGGCGCGGGTGAAGACCCTGATCCACGAGGCCGCCCATGTGATTTTGCACGAGGGGCCGCCGGGACGGTTCCTTCCCCGACCCGTGAAGGAGGTGGAGGCCGAGTCTGTCGCTTATGTGGTCGCCTCGGTGCACGGGATGGTCACCGACGGCTACAGCTTCCCCTATGTCGCGGCGTGGGCGGGCGCCGAAGGGGGAGAGGTGGTGCAGGCCACCCAGGCCCGGGTAGCTCTGGCCGCGCGGGCGGTCATCGACGCCAGCCCGGCCGCCCACATCGACGGCGGCCGACCCCCCGGGGCCGCCCAGATCGCAGCAACCGCGGCCGCCGGGATCGGGCAGTCCGTGGTGGCCGCGAACCCGGCGGATTTCCCCGAGCCGGGACTGGTTGAACTGTGACCGGCCGTCAACCGTCGACCGGTACCGACATCGGGCTGGGTCTGCTGGCCGCTGCCGCCGGGGTGGGGGCGGTGCTATGGGCTGGCGGGGCTGCCGCAGCGTGGATGTCAGGTGATGCCGTGCCGAAGGGGCGGCCTGCGGCGGGGTTCGCGGTGTTCGCTCACCCCGGTGACCCGTCGAGAGCGTGGGGGGCGCCAGTCGGCCCGCCCGTCCTGTACTGGACGGTCACCGCTGTCGTGATCGCCCTGACCGTCGTGTCGGCCTTCGCCGGGTGGCGGCTGTGGCGCTCGGCGGCGATACCGGCCCGGGTGGGTGACGCTTCCCGGGTATCGGGCCTGGCGACCCGGGCCGAGGTGCGTCGCAGCGCGGGAGCCCGGTCCCTGGTGCGGCGGGCGTCGACGCTGCGCCCGTCCATGGACCGGGCCGAGCCGGCCGATGTCGGCTACCGGCTCGGCCACGTCCGCCGGGTGGGGGCGTGGGTGTCGGTGGAGGACTCGGTGCTGGTCCTCGGGCCGCCCCGCTCGGGTAAGGGAATGAACCTGGTCATACCGATGCTCCTCGACGCCCCCGGAGCGGTGGTCACCACCTCGACCCGACCAGACAACCTGTCAGTCACATTGGCAGC
Organism: Actinomycetes bacterium; assembly: GCA_021808785.1. Classification (GTDB taxonomy): domain Bacteria; phylum Actinomycetota; class Acidimicrobiia; order Acidimicrobiales; family Palsa-688; genus JAKCDU01. The sequence continues at coordinate 13,894 of JAKBAX010000043.1, forward strand.
CCGGGCCGCCCGGGGGCCGGTGATGGTCTTCGACCCCCAGGGCCTGGCCCAAGGGTCGGGACCGGCGCTGCGCTGGTCGCTGCTGCGGGGATGCGAGGAGCCGCAGACGGCAATGATCCGAGCCGAGACGCTCGTCGCCGACGCCGGCCGGTCGGGAGTGGAGAACGGCGGGTTCTGGCGGGCCCAGGCCACCTCGGTCACCCGCTGCATGCTCCACGCCGCCGCGCTCGACGGCCGGACCGCCGCCGATCTTTTCCGCTGGTCGCACGCCGCAGGCGCCGCCAAAGAAGCAACCACCATCCTCGCCGGCCACCCCGGCGCGACACCAGGGTGGGACCGGGCGCTCGACGCCATCATCTCCGCCGATCAACGAACCCGGGACTCCACCTGGGCGATGGTCGCCAACACCTTCGCCCCCCTCGCCGACCCCAAGGTGCTCGCCGCGGTCACCCCCGACGCCGGCTGCGAGTTCGATCCGCTGGCCTTCCTGGCTATGCGCGGCACCGTCTACCTGCTCGGAACCGCCACCGGCGCCTCCGCGACAGCCAGCCTGGTAGCAGCACTGATCGAGGACCTCGTCGACGCCGCCCGACGCCTCGCCGCCCGCTGCGCCGGGCAACGTCTCGACCCGCCCCTGGCCCTGATATTGGACGAGGCCGCCAACTATCCGCTCCCGTCGCTGCCGTCTTTGATGTCCGAAGGCGGCGGATCGGGGATCACGACGGTCGCTGTGCTCCAGTCCCTCGCCCAGGCCCGGGATCGGTGGGGAACCGAAGCGGCCGGGGCGATATGGGACTCCGCCATCGCCAAGGTCCTCCTCGGTGGGTCAGCCAACGCCGATGACCTGGCCGACATCTCCCGCCTGATCGGCGACACCGAGGTCCACGAAATGTCCGAAACCTTCGGCGCCGGCCTCACCAGCCGGTCCATATCGACCACCGTCCGCTACCGGCCGATCCTCGAACCCTCCCAACTCCGCCGCCTGCCACTCGGCGCCGGGCTGCTCCTACTTCGCTCCGCCCCCCCGATCATGATGCGCCTCGAACCGTGGACCGCCCGCCCCGACGCCGACACCCTCCGCGCCGGCCGGGCCCGATGGGAACACACCGCCACCGGCACACCGGCAGCTCGTGCGTGACCCCCGGCCCGGTCTGGCCTGGTCCAGACGCAGAGCCACCCGCAGAGCCGACTACGCCACCTGGATGGCCAGCGCCGCCTGGCAGCAACGCCGCCGACAATGGCTGGCCTCCTGGACCGCCCGATACGGCCATCCCCCCACCTGCCAGGCGTGCGCCGGACCCTGGAACCTGCACGACGGCGACCTGCACCACCGAAGCTACGCCCGCCTGGGACACGAAACCGACCGAGACCTCGTCCCCCTCGACCGCGACTGCCACCAGCGGCTCCACCAGATCCTCGAGTCCAACCCGGCCTGGGGCCGCCTCGGACGCCCCCAAGCCACCGACCTCATCATCGCCCGACTCCGCCACCCCACCTCCCCCAGACCCGACCACGAGGACACCAATGACCGCAGATGACCACCCGACCGGCGACCCGCTCCCCGGGCTGCGTGAACTGCTCGGCACCGACAACTACAACAACGACGACTACCCCGACATCCCCGCCCCCACCTTCTGGCCGGCGACACCAGCCGTCGACGCCGCAGCCGAGTGGACCGATCTGCGAGCCTGGGTGGAAGCCCTCCAGACCCGCTTTGCGGCCCTCGACCACCACGTCATCCCCCGCTGCTGGTGGCGGCACAACAGCCACGTCGAAGCCCTCACCGCCCTACGAGACCACGAACGGTCCAGCTTCTCCGACACCGCCCCCGCCACCGCACCCCTCGACTGGTTCCGCGCCCTGCGCGACATCACCATCCTGCTCAAGTCCTGGACCAGCGACCTCGGCTGCGGCAGCACCCACCAAGACCAACCCGTCCCGCTCGAAGCCGTCGACCCCATCGCATGGGAACACCACATCAGCGCCGACGTCGCCGCCCGACACGACCGCGAGATCACCAGCGCGACCGACCCCCGGCCCCGCCGCTGACAACCCTGCACCCTCGGCGCCTCAACGACCGGCGTCGTGCGCCGTCTCCGCCAGATTCGCGAGAAGCGTGACCGGCCGGGTGCGCCTCCCAGATAGAGGCGCCCGCCCCGAGGCACCGCCGGCAAGGAGGTCGAAACAGTGAAACCCGCCACCGCCACCCGAAGGCCGTGACCATGGCCCGCACGGCCACCCGCCACCAGATCGAATGGGCCGCTGCCGGGCTGTGCCGGGCCGCCGCCCGCTGCGACGTCACCCTCCCTACCGAATACGCCCGCCGGGTCGCCGCCACCGGCCTCGCCACCCAACCCGAGCTCGGCGTCACCCCTCTCGGCGCCGGAATCGTCATCCACACCCAGCCCCCCACCGGACGGGACCTTCCCATCGTCATCGGCTACGCCGACGCCCGAGGTCAGTGGTACCGCGACGGCACCCGCCACACCCCCGCCACGACCGCAGACAGCGCCACCTCGAACATGGAACCCGAGGTGGCCCTGTGATCACCCAACCCGACCATCTGGCCACACCACCCCGTCTCGCCGTGACCGCCTGGCCCGACCCGGTCGTCGAGACCCGCGGGCACCGGCCCGGCAGCCCCTACATCCACGCAACCTGGCTGGGGATTCTCGGACCGACCACCACCCTGTGCTGGGAACGACTCAGCCGCATCGCCGCGGCCCGGCCCACCACCCCCGTCGATACCACCGACCTTGCCATAAGCCTCGGACTCGGCCCCAGCCTCGGCCGCAACGCCCCCATTTCCCGCACCCTCAACCGCATGGTGGCCTTCGGGGCGGCACAACGACTCGGCGACACCCTCGCAGTGCGCAGAGCCCTGCCAGACGTACCCGAGCGGATGCTCCCACGACTGTCGGGCACCGCCCGTCTCGCCCACCAGAAGTGGGCCAGGTCCGCGTACTCCCCCGCCGACGAGCCGACCGCTTCTGCCGAGGTAGGACTGTGAATCGCCGACCCTCGCCGATCGAAGCCGCCCGCCGACGCCACCGCCTCGCCGAGGTCGCTGCCCGCACAGGAATCTGGATTTCCGCCACCGCGGGATCGGTGACCGTGCGCTGCCCGATGCCCTCCCACGGCCATCCCGATCGCACCCCGTCTCTGCGCCTCTTCCTCGACGACGACACCTGGTACTGCTTCGGCTGCTCCGCCCGAGCTGCCGACGTGGTCCAGTGGGTGACACAGACCGAAAGCGTCGACTGGCGGCAAGCAATCCAGATACTCGACTCCGGCCGGCTGCTCAGCAACGCCTGGGCTGGCACCGGCGACCTCCCCCGCCTCCGCCGCGCAGGAGCAAAGGGGGGGATCGATCTGCCCGACCTGGAGCGCACCCCACCGGCCCGGATCCGGGAGGTCCTCGACTCCACCTGGGCGCACTGCACTACCTGCCCCCTGCACACCCGGGCCGTCGCATACCTCGCCGGCCGGGGAATCGACGTGACCGTCCTCGAGTCGTACACCGGCCGGCCGGAGGCCGGCCACACGCCCCACTACGGGCCGACTCTCGCCCGGCGGCTTCTCTCTGACGGCTTCAGCGCAGACCAACTGATCGACGCCGGACTGGTTCATCATCACGCCGACGGGAGGATCACGGACTTCTACGCCCAGCGGCTCCTCGTCCCGATCCGCGATCAGGAAGGTCGGCTGGCCGGCCTGGTCGGGCGCAACACGGGAGATCCTCGCTGGCCCAAGTACAAGAACCCGCCCCGAACCGTCGTCTACGACAAGTCCGTCGACCTCTACCAGCCCCTCCCCGCGGCACGGCATCCACGAGGACGGGTGATCATCGTCGAAGGCACCCTCGACGCCATGGCCATCGCCGTCACAGCGGTGGCCGCCGGCCGCCCCGAGCTGGTTTGTCCAGTCACCCAGTCCGGAAGAGAGCTTTCAGCCGATCAGATGCGTCGGGTGATCTCCATGCACGGTCTGCCTCCGGTCCTGGCCTTCGACGCCGACGAGGCGGGGTGGGACTCGACCCGCCGATACCGTGCAGCAGCCCGCCTGCTCGGGGCGACAGTCGACGTGGCCATGCTGCCAAAAGGACACGATCCGGCGTCATGGCTGGCTGAGCAAGGCCCCCGAGGTCTCAGCGCTCTCCTGCCCGTCCCGGAACCAGCCAGCCAGCCTGGACAAATCTCGGCCCCACTGGTGGCCGGGATCTGAGAGCCTGGAAGGAGGTGACAACTATGACCACGGTCGACCCGCTTCTACCCATGAAGCCGTTCTTCCGCGTCCACGAGGTCGCCGAGATACTCGGCGTGCCGAGACCAACCGTCTATTCGTGGGCCCGCTCCGGCGTGCTCCGCGTTCGCAAGGTCGGTTCAGCCGTCCTGGTAGCCCGGCCGGATCTGCTCGCCATGCTCGGCGAGGAGGTCGGCTGATGGCTATCTCCAAGGTCCGTTACAGGTCAGGCAAGATCGGCTGGCGGGTACGGGTCCAGCGGGACGGCCGTACGGTGGAGTCCGCAACCTTCCCCACCATGCGAGAAGCCAAGGAGTTCGACGCCGCCCGCCGCACCCAGGTTCGCCGCCCGGACTGGATCGACCCCGCCGCTGGGCGGATCACACTGGCCGAGATCGCCGAGCAGTGGCTGGCCGCCCGGCGCAACGTGGCGCCACTCACCCTGGCCACGGATCAGGGCCTGTACCGCCGGCTGATCGAGCCGGCCTTCGGCAACAAGGCCGTGGCGAGGATCACCCCGGCCGATGTCGCTGAGTGGCTCGGCGATCTGGCCGGCCGTAACGTCGCCCCGTCCACCCGACGGCGATCCCTCGCCGTCCTACGGGGCATCTTCGCCCACGCCGTCGCCGACCGCCGTATCAACACCTCCCCCGCGGTCGGGGTCAAACCGCCAAAGGGAGGGGTACGCCGGGAGGGGAAGGCGCTCACCGATGAGGAGCTCATTCGCCTCTTGGACGAGTTACCCGATCATTGCCGGCCACCAGCCCTGGCCCTGGCCACTACCGGCATGCGTATCTCCGAGCTGTGCGGCCTCGTCGTCGGTGACGTGATGGACACTCCCTACGGTCTGGGTCTGCGCGCCCATCGTTCGATCAGTCAGTCGCCCGAAGGCGGCAAGGCCGTCATCGGTGACATGAAGTCCCACCGGGCCCGGCTCATCCCCGTCCCGGCAGCCCTCGCGCCCTGGGTCCGCCAGCGGGTCGAAGCTGCTGACCCAGGCGACCCCCTGTTCCCCGCTCCGGAGGGAGGGCACTGGACGAGGGGCAACTTCGCCAAACGCTCCAACTGGTCCGCCGCCCGGGTCCGGGCCGGCCTGCCGACGGTCCGAATCCATGACCTTCGCCACACAGCAGCGACCACCATGCTGACCTCTGGAGCAGATGTCCTTTCGGTGTCTCGGGTGCTCGGGCACTCAACCCCGACGCTGACCCTCAGCCTGTACGGGCATGTGGTCGACCAGGGCATCTTCGACGCCGTCGCCCGGACTGACCGCAGACTGACCGCGGCCCCCGAAACGGCCGATCCCCGCCCCGACGAAAATGCCCGCTGAGCAGGGATTTTGCGGTGGTGGGGCTAGGTGGAATCGAACCACCGACCTCAGCATTATCAGTGCTGCGCTCTAACCGGCTGAGCTATAGCCCCGCGTACTGCAGGAGACGTAGAGGGTACACGATCGGCACGGCAGTCCACCTGGGGAGGCGTAGCTTGCAGGGCATGGAGCAGAAGCTGTCGGTGCACGTCCTGCGGGTCACGCTCCTCGACGTGTCGCCGCCGGTGTGGCGGCTGATGCGGGTGCCCAGCGCGGTGCCGCTGTCGGTGCTGCACGCCATCGTCCAGGTGGCCATGGGCTGGGAGGACCGCCACCTCCACGAGTGGCGGGTCGGGGACTCCTACTACGGGCCCGACGAGGAGACCGACGCCCCCGACGCCGGGGTGACCCTGGCCGAGGTGGCCCCGGCCGACTCGGTGCTGCACTACACCTACGACCTGGGCGACGCCTGGGAGCACCTGGTGGAGGTGGTGGCGGTCGAGCCCTACGACGGGACCGTCCCGCCGCTGGCCGTGCTCGACGGGGCCCGGGCCGCGCCCCCCGAGGACTGCGGGGGCCCCCACGGCTACGAGAGCCTGCTGGCCGCCCTCGACAACCCCTCGGATCTGGACCACGACGACGCCGTCCGGGCCTTCGGGGACCTGCTCGACCCCGAGGCCTTCGACCGGGGCCTGATCAACCGCCGCCTCGAGGGTTTCTGGCGCCCCGACGACGTCTGACCCTCCCCGGAGGGCGTCGCTAGGCCACCAGGGTGCTGGAGGGGCGGCGGTGCACGATGCCGGCCGAGCGCACGATGGGCGAGAGGCTGAACACGAAGGCCAGGAGGCGGGCCACGGCGAGGAACAATTCGGGCGGAATGGCGTCGTCGAGGTCGCAGGCGTCGTAGACCGCCCGGGCGAGAGGCGGGTCGGCCACGATCGGGACCTTGTGCTTCATGGCTTCCTCGCGGATGCGCAGGGCCACCTCGTCGGCCCCTTTGGCCACCACGACGGGCGCCATTCCCCGGCTCGGGTCGTAGCGCAGCGCCACCGAGTAGTGGGTCGGGTTGACCACGATGACATCGGCCCCGGCGATGGCGGCCATCATCCGGGCCCGGGACATCCCGATCATCTTCTTGCGGACTTCGCCCTTGACGTGGGGGTTGCCCTCCGACTGCTTGTTCTCCTCCTTGACCTCGTGCTTGGTCATCTTGAGGCTCTGGTTGATCTTGCGCTTCTGCCACGCCCAGTCGGCGATGCCGAGCAACAGGCCCACCGCCGACACGTCGCGTACCAAGCGCAGGATGCTGGTGCCGGCGAAGGCCACCGTCGTGCCGAGGTCCACCGACTGCGTGCCGGCCAGGGTGTGGTAGATGGCCGAAAGAGCGCTGTAGGCCAGCCCCACCAGGACCAGCAGCTTGACCACCTGCTTGAGCAGCTGCCACAGGGTCTGGGTGGACAGCAGGTTCTTGACCCCCGTCGCCGGGTTGAGACGGTTCCACTTGGGGGCGGCGGCGTGCAGGGAGAACAGGCCGCCGGTCTGGATCAGGTTGGCCACCAGTCCCACCGCGGCGAACACCCCCACCAGCGGCAGGACGATGTCCAGCACGTCGCGCAGGCCGGTCTGCAGCACCGACATGGCCGACGCCGGGGTGGGGTTGGCCATGGACCGGGTGGACAGGCCCATCAGGCCGGTCAGGCGCTTCTGGGCCGAGTGGAAGCTGCTGGGCACGACCAGCGAGCCGACCAGCAGGACCAGCCAGCTGGAGATGTCCGGCGACTTGGCGATCTGACCCCGCTTGCGGGCCTCCTTGCGCCGCTTTGGGGTTGGCTTCTCGGTCTTGTCGTCCTTGGCCATGGGTCGGGGCGGAGGTCAGATGTGACCGTTGACAAGAGCGGCCCAGTCGGAGCCGACCCGGCCGATCAGGTTGGCGAGGGGCCCGGGCAGGACCTGCACCCCGATGGCCACGAAGATGAGCGACATCATGATCTGGACCGGGAAGCCGAGGAGCCACACGTTCATCTGGGGGGCGGCCTTGGCCAGCAGGGCCAGGCCGATCTGGGTGGCGAACAGCACGGCGACGAGGGGGGCGGCGATCTCCAGGGTGGCGGTGAAATAGGTCGCCAGGTCGGCGGTGAGCACGTTGGCCCCGAAGCCGTTGGACGTGAGCATGATGTCGCCCTTGCCGAGCGACAAGGTGA
>JAKBAX010000388.1 GCA_021808785.1 Actinomycetes bacterium
GGTGGGTCATCTACGACGAGGCGTGGCGGCTGCTGCGCCAACCAAGCCTCCTGGCCCGGATGCAGTCCCAGTGGAAGCTGTCTCGCGCCCTAGGGATCGCCAACCTCATGGTCATCCACCGCCTCAGCGACCTCGACGCGGTGGGAGAAGAGAACTCCCAGGCCCGCAACCTGGCGCTCGGCCTGCTCGCTGACTGCTCCACCAAGATCATCTACGCCCAAGAGCACGCAGAAGCGGCCCGGACCGGGAAAGCGCTCGGGCTGACCAACACCGAAATCGAGCAGCTACCCCAACTCGACCGGGGCGAGGGACTGTGGCGGGTCGGGCAAGGCTCATACATGGTCCGCAACACCTGCACCGCCGCCGAGTTGGACCTGTTCGACACCAACGGCCGCATGATTACGGAGGCAGGCCCGTGACCGCCGAAGGACCGATCCTCGGGGGCTCGAGAGTTGCTCACGGGCTCCGCAAAACCGGCGACTCCCGACCCGGCAACCCGCCAGTCGGAACCTGCAGCTAGGCGTGAACCGCAGCCGGGCCCCCCATTTTCCGAGAAAGGAACCGCAACCTCGACATGGGCTCCAACCGACGCCGCAGCCCTGGCCGGGACTCCCAGCAGCTGTCGCTCGATGACCTACTCGTCTCCGGTAGCGTCGATGTCGATGAGGTACCTCGGCCCTTACGGCGAGATGGCGGCCAAGCACATGCAGCGCTGGCAGCCGACCGCGTTCGCCTCGATCCCTGTACCGGACCGGGACAGCTATTTCCTGGACCTGAACGAGGCGGTGGCCGAGGCGATCCGGCAGCGGGAACACTCTTTGATACCGCCAACCAGCCTGGCCCTGAGCGACCATCAGGAGTACGCGGCCCAGATGAACATGTCGCACCTCATGGCCGAGGAGGCGGTCCTGACCGAGATGATGCTGCTGGCGCCGGAGCCGGGCCTGGCGGGCGAGGGGGAAGAACCGGAGACGGACTCGACGGGCGCCTACCTGGACCAGGGTTGGCGCTCCCCGCGCCTGGAGCTGAGCGATGCGGAGTGGCAGGCCCGCCAGGCCGAGATCGGCTGGAGCCCGGCCGCGGGATCCGGCCAGCCGGAGGACCAGATCGGGGATCGGCCAGCGGGCTAGACGGCCAGGCCGGCGAGTGGCGGGCCCGCTCCGCCGAGGACCTGGCGCCGGCCGGCCACGCTCACCGGCTGGCGGCCAACCTCCATGCGCTGGAGGTCCTTCACCGGCTCGAGCGGGCGGGACAGCCAGCGACCCCCCATGATCAGGCCGTTCTCGCCCGATGGTCGGCTTGGGGATCCCTACCCCAGCTCTTCGACGACAGCGACTCCCGCTACAGCAGCGAACGGACCCGGCTGAAGCAGCTGCTCGACGACTCGGAGTGGGCGGCGGCAGCCAGGACGACGCTCAACGCCCACTACACCGGCTTCGACGTGGCCACCGCCATGTGGGCGGCGGTCGTGCGAGCAGGCTTCGAAGGAGGAAGAGTGCTCGAGCCGGGCGTCGGTTCCGGCACCTTCTTAGCCACTATCCCTGCGGCTGTTCCGGTCGAAGCGGTGGGCGTCGAGGTCGACCCGATAACCGCGGGCATCGCCAAGGCGCTGCACCCCTCGGCCACGATCCGCGCCGAGAGCTTCGCCTCCAGCCGCTTTCCCGACGGTTGGTTCGACCTGGCCATAGGCAACGTGCCTTTCGGTGACTACCGGCTGTTCGACCCGGTCCACAACCGTTCCAAGCTGTCCATTCACAACCACTTCATCGTGAAGAGCCTGCGACTGCTACGACGGGGCGGTTACGCGGCCGTGCTGACTTCCCGGTTCACCCTCGACGCGGCTGGGACGACCGCCAGAACCGAGATGGCCGCTCTGGCGGACCTGGTCGGCGCGCTCCGCCTGCCCCGGGGCGCCATGCGCCGAGTGGCCGGAACCGACGTGACCATGGACCTCCTGCTCCTTCGCCGCCGCCCGGCCGGCGCCGAGCCATCCGGGGAAACCTGGATCCAAACCGTTCCGTGGCCCACTGCCGGCCGGTCCACCGTCGAGGTCAATGAGGTGTTCGCCCGCCATCCCGACTGGGTCCTCGGCGAGATGAGAGCCGGGCACGGCCAGTACGGCCACGACGACCTCGACGTACGACCGCTCGACGGTCCTCTCGCTCCCAGGCTGGCAGACGCCCTCACCCGAATCGTCGAGGAGGCGAAAGAACGAGGCCTCGGCTACGCCGCCCGTGAGTCCGGGATCGCCCTAGCAGTGGAGCGCGGGCCGCATAACCCTCCGGCCGCCGAAGGGCTGCCGGTGACCGACGCGCCACGCAGTCCGCACCACGTAGAACGGTCGCTGCTCAAAACTTCCGGCGGAGGGTTCGCCGTCGTCCGGGACGGGGTCACTGTCGCCCACTCACCGCCACGCTCGCAGGCCGATGAGCTCGGGCTGCTCATCGACCTGCGCGACGCCTACTTCGAGGTGGTCGACGCCCAAGCCGCGGTCAGCTCCGAGCCCGCCTGGCAGCAGGCACGGTCGAGACTCAACGCCCTCTACGACCGCTATGCCAGCGCGTTCGGGCCGATCAACCGCTACCGGCTGACCCCCACCGGCCGCCGCGATGTCGAGGGCCGTCCGGTCATGGCCCGCCGGTTCCCACCCATGGGCGGCTTCAACGCCGATCCCGGGCTAGCGGTGGTCCGGGCCCTGGAGATCTTCGACGACGAGACCGGCACGGCCACCAAGGCGGCCATCTTCGACAGTCGCGTCCTGGCGCCGCGCCGAGCTCGCCAAGACGCGAACAGCCCCGAAGACGCTCTCGCGCTCTGCCTCGACGAGTGCGGGGCGGTCGACATCGGAACTGTGGCCCGCCTGCTCGGCTGCGGCGAGAACGAAGCTCGCCGCCGGCTCGGCACCCTTGTTTACGACGACCCCGGCGGAGGTCCGCCCCTCACCGCTGCGCAATACCTCTCGGGCGACGTCAGGTTCCGACTAGCGCAAGCCCGCGCTGCTTCAGCTTGCGATCCTCGCTGGGCTGTCAATGTCGCCGCCCTCGAAGCCGTGCAGCCCCGAGACCTAGAACCCTCCGAGATCGAAGGCCGTCTCGGCGCTCCATGGATCCCGCCCGGCGACGTGACCGACTTCTGCGCCGAAGTCCTCGAAGCCGACGTCATCGTCGACTACGCCCCCGCTACCGGTGAGTGGATCGTCGCCATGCGCACCGGAACCTCCAGCAGCGTCACTCTCACCTCGGAATGGGGTACCAGCCGGGCCAACGCCATCCGTCTCGTGGAAGCGAACGCCAACCAGCGGCTCGTGACCATCACAGACGAGACATCCGACGGCCAGCGGGTCACCAACCTGGCCGAAACACTCGCCGCCCGAGAGAAACAGGAGGCCATCACCGAACGCTTCGCCACCTGGCTATGGGAAGAACCGACCCGCGCCGACCGCCTGGCTTCCGAATACAACCGCCGGTTCAACTCCATCGTGCTCCCCTCCTACGACGGCTCCCACCTCAGCCTTCCCGGGCTGGCCGCCCACTTCCGGCCGCATACCCACCAGCGCGACGCCGTGTGGCGGATCCTGTCCGAGCCGACCGTTCTGCTCGCCCACGGCGTCGGCGCCGGCAAGACGGCCACCATGGTCATGGCCGGCCGGGAGATGAAACGGCTGGGGATGGTCAACAAGCCGGCCTACGTCGTCCCCAACCACATGCTCGAGCAGTTCAGCCGCGAGTATCTGCAGCTTTATCCCCAAGCGAAGATCCTCGTAGCCGGCCGGGACGACATAAGCCCACCCCAGCGAAAGGAGTTCGTCGCCCGCTGCGCCGCCGAGGAATGGGACGCAGTGATCATGACCCATGCCGGCTTCGAACGCATCCCCGTCTCCGCCGCCACCGAGCGCGGGTTCCTCGAGTCGCGGATTGCCGAGCTGAGAGCCTCCATCGACGCAAGCAACTCGGGCGGCAAAGGCCTCACGGTCAAGAATCTGGAAAAAGTGGTGGCCCGGGTGGAGGAACGCCACAAGGCACTGCTCGCCGACTCGCGCCGAGACGAGGGAGGCATCTGCTTCGAAGCCACCGGAATCGACTACGTGTATCTGGACGAGGCCCAGGCCTACA
>JAKBAX010000389.1 GCA_021808785.1 Actinomycetes bacterium
CCCTACCGGGACATTGAGCGCAAGCTTGCGGTGGGTGCCGACAACCTTCTGGTGCTCCAGGACGACGACCGACTGATCGGGTCGGTGATGGTGGGCTACGACGGCCATCGCGGATGGGTCAACTACTTCGCGGTCCATCCGGACCATCAGCGGCGGGGGTTCGGCCACTTGCTCATGTCCGAGGCCGAGAAGCGATCACAACTCCTCGGCTGTCCGAAGGTGAACCTGCAGGTCCGCGGCTCGAACCAGGCCGCGGTCGAGTTTTATCGACGGATTGGCTACACCCTCGATGACGTGGTGAGCCTCGGTCGGCGGCATCATCGATGACAGCTGATGGGTTTTACGATCCCGCGAGGGCGGCACCCCCCTGGGGGCCGATCATGAGGCGGCTGCCCCCAGTGGCAGACCTGCACCCTCACGACCCGAAGGTGACGCTGGCCACCTACGCCCACGTCATCCTCGGCGTGGGGGAGCAGGCCGCGGCGGCTCTTTCGGCTGCGCTGCTCGGCTAAGTGTCAGGCGCCGCGGTGAGCCCAAAGGTTGGGGCCGTTGGCGGGGCGTGGATGAAGAACCTCGCCGACCAGTCGTCCTCGTGCCTGTCACCCAGGGTCGCCTTCCACCGGTAGCTGCCAGGTCGTAGAGGTAGGCCGGCGCTCATCTCAAGAAGGATGTTTCCCCTGCCGGGTGTGCCGTTGGGCGCTCCAGGGGGAGGGATAACAGTAACGGATTGACTGATCCGCATCGGCTGCGGCCCCGCTGGTCCCGGCATCGACACTGGTTCGAGGCTGTCCTCGTCCACTAGTCGGTCCTCGGCGGCGGCGGCCTCCGTGGTGGCGGGTCGATGAAGCACCGCCCCGACTCCTCCCCCCACCGGGGGCCGGTCAAGCGGTCCACAGCGGGGGAACGCACCTTGGCGCTGCCGCCCACGCTCGCCGCCGCCTGATCGCCCACCGGCACCGCCAGGACGCTGAACGGCGGGCCGCCGGCGCGCTTTGGAGCGAGCAGGGGCTGGTCTTCAGCACCGTGCTGGGCCCACCGCTGGACCCGTCCAACGTGCGGAAGGTCTTCGCCCGGGTCGCTCGCGGCGCCGGCATCGACCCCGCCGGCGTGGTGCCCTACCTCCTGCGCCACAGCGCCGTTGTCACTGCTGATCGACGCCGGCGCACCGATCGAGGAGGTAGCCGACCTGCTCGGCTACGACCCCCAGACGATCTACCGGCGCCACCGGGGCCGGCCCGTCGTCACCACTGCGGCGGAACGCATGGAGCGACTGCTCGGCGCCGCCGGCGACCGGCCGTGACCGTCGATGCCCGGAGTCCTTCGCGCACGAGGCCCGTCCGGACTACGACACCGGCCGGGCCTCCGGAGCAAAACCCCTGTTCAGGGGAGTGGAGGCGAAGGGAATCGAACCCACGACCTCTTGCATGCCATGCAAGCTATGTATCAACCTCAACCCGGTTGAGCAGGTCGTTTACCAGGGAATACTCATCGGCTGGAGTGGCTGGAGTGGCTGGGTTTCCCGGAGTCCTTGGGTAAAGCCTTGGGTAAGCCTCTCGCCGGTTGCTGACCACTTTCGAGTTGTCATGTGCGGAAGGTGGTGAACGGAGAGATTCGGCAAGGCCTGCCGCTTCAACACGCGTGCTAGGAGGACCACCGCCGGCTCAGATGAATAGTCGGTAGGAGTACGGCTTCGGCTGCAGGCTGGGCATCGTCTTGATGACGTCGGCGAGGGTCTTTGCGTAGCGCAGAGTGGTTGGAACGGTGTCGTAGAGGGCGTCGTTGTTCCAGTCCATCTTGGTAAGCGCCAGGACCTCGGCCGCCATCGGTTCGGCGGGCCCACGGCCAGCCCAGCGGCGGAGAAGCAGCGGCCGAGGGATGCCGACGCCTTCCTTGAAGTAGCTGCCGCTGTAAGCAGCATCGGGGGCGTTGCCCTGGGTCCACAGGAGTGTGTCGTATCCGCCGAGGTGCAGGAGGGTGCCTCGCTTGAAGGGGTACCTAGCAGGTACTCCCCGGGCCCCAGTGCGCGGGGCCTCGAGTTCGACGCCGCGCCACAAGCTGTCCTCGATGACCTGCACGAGCTCGACCTCTTCGACGGTGCCAAGGGCGTCGAAGCAGCCATCGACTTCTTCGTTGCCGAACGGCGTGTTCTTGTGTACGGCGACTCGTCTTGGCGACTCCCCGGCGTGGCGGGCGAGGTACAGGGCCAGGCTCCTGGACATGACCGCCCGCATCTGCTCCCGGTCGAGGAAGGGGTTGCGTCCGCGGATCTCGACGTGGTCGACGGAGGTCTCAAAGGCGACGAACTCGAGCCCGGACCCCTGAGCGTCGAAGACCTGGCTGCAGCAGGTGACGTATCGGGCTTCGCCCGAGGAATCGGGCCGCATGGCATAGCTGATGCCGATGTAGGCGGCGCGGGTGTCGGGAGCTGCCAGCTTTCCACGGGACACCGCCTGCCTTGGCGTACAGAGCGACGCCGAGGGTCCACGCGACGCTGCATCGGTGCGGCTTCGTTCTGGCGGTGTCCTCGAGCACGATCTGGGAAGGGATGCCGAGTCCGGCGGTGATGCCCTTGACGACGTGGTGAAGATCGAAGCAATCATCGCGGTTGCGAAAGGCGGGCTCCCATCGCAGCGGGAGGTAAATCAGGAGTGCGTCGAACGCCGAGCGTTGTGTGCTCGCTTGGCGGATGGCGTTGGCCAGGGCGGAAGCCAAGACGCGGTGTGGCGTGGCCGAGCGCTCTATGGTGCCATCGAGGTCCGGAGGCAGCTGGACATTGACATCCCTCGGGGTCAGGCGTACGTCAACCTTGAATACCTCAGCGAAGCCGGGCCATCCGGGCAGGTACGCGATGCGTTCGTCCGGCGTGAGTGGGCCCCGCAGCTCCTCGAGGAGCCGTGCGACGTGGCGTCCCTCGCCGGTAGGGCCGATGGAGGCGAGGCGGATGACGGGTCGGACCGCCTCGGGCACAGCGGCGGTGAATGGCCCGAACTCCAGCAGCCCACGCAGGGGGTGGATGCTTCGCTTGCCGGGGTCAAGCGGGTCGAAGGCGAGCGGCGGCTCGCCGAGAACGGTGAAGTCGGGTAGCCGAGCATCTGCAACGGTCACGTCACAGCTCCCCGGTGCCGGCTGAAGGCCGTGCGGGCCTCGATCCGAAAGGCTGCGTCAACGCCGTCGCTGTCATCGATCCCATACAGGCTGCAAGTGCCGTCGTGGCCCTGAAGCACCTTGCTCCAGGCGTCGAAGAGCTGGTTAGCCACCGGGTTGTACCGGTGCCAGGTCCGCGGCTCGGTGAACTTTGTGCGGGCGTCGACGGTGGCGAGCTCGGTCTTGGCGACCCAGACAATCGGCTCGAAGACCAGCCAGAGGGCGTTGTAGTGGTAGCTGAGGTGTAGCCGAACGGCTTCTGCCCAGATCGGTCCGTCTGATCCGACAGTACCCGTCAGGGACTTGCCGCCAGGTGTCCCGTTGCGATTCCGAGCAAGCGCGTGCAGCGCTCGCGCGAGCGGCTCCAGCAAGGTGTCGCCTTCGTTGGCCTGGTCGACTGCGAGGACAGGGGACCGGCCCGTTCGTACAGCTACGAGCGGGCGGGAGCGAGCGAAAGCGCCGGCTACCGCCTCGTACAACAGTCCGAGGTCGCTCGAGCCGTCGCGACGGAGCCGGTCGGTGTCAATCGAACCGACCGTCCACGAGCGGATACCGAAAGGAGAGAGGCCGCTCTTGATGTCATGGTCGTGGCCGAAGGCAATCACCCCGTTGCTGCGCCTCGCTCCTATGGCACGGGCTCCTACAGCAGCCAGAGCGTCGCGTACCGCCGCCGTGCCATCGATCTCGCAATCGACCTGACGACAGAGTGTCGGGAACTCGGTGAGTCGAACGGCGTTGAGGCGGACGATGGGCCAGTTCCCTCGCCGAGAGGGGACTCCGAAGGGTTCTCGCCGGCGCGGCGGTCGCGAGCGGTCCAACACCTCCTGTTGGGGCGGCCGGGAGGCTGCATGTGAGCAGCAGCCGGCCGATCAGCTCGTCGAAGGTGTGCACCGGAACGGTGCGAGCGTCAACCCCCCGCTGACTTGCGGCTGCAAGCAACTCGGTGACCGCCGGGGCCGGC
>JAKBAX010000390.1 GCA_021808785.1 Actinomycetes bacterium
GCTGGCCATAGTCCTTCTCACCCCGCTCATGGCCGGCTGGGCAGTCATCGTCGGAATGGCGGTGTCGGTCCGGGCCAGCGAGATCCGCGTCGCTCAGCAGCTCGGGATGGTGGCCAGTTTTCCGCCCCTGGTGGCTGTCATCCTCCTAGCACTCGGCGTGTTCCATCCGAGTGTCCGGGTCGCTCTCCTGTTTGCGGGCGTACTGCTGCTCATCGATGCGCGGGCCGTGTTGCTGGTGTCCCGGATGTTCGACCGAGAGCGCCTGGTCACCGGGAAGAGAGCAGGCCGCCCAGGCGACACCAGCATGCTGTGGCGCAGACGCTCCGACTAGTCCTGCGGGATCCATCGGGCCGGCTATTCGGGTGACACTGAACGTTTCTGGGCCCACAACCGAGTCGACCCGGCCATACCCGGGGCAGCCCCCAAACACGCGCCCAATAACACCACCGGACTGGATACCGCCGGGTATCACCCTTCGCCAGCTCGGCGGTCACCCCACACGCCGATCGCCTGGAGGCAGCCGCCCCATACCGTACGCCCATAGGGTTCGGGCCGGGGTGTCCTCCAACGCCGGTTACCAGCTCAGTACTGGATATCGAGGGCGTAGCGGAGCGCTTGATCGATCTTGATCCGGGTGTCCAGGTCGAGGTGGCCAACTGGGTCTGAGTCTAAAAGAGTGGTGGGAATGGTGATCAGGTTGTCGCAGGTGATGGCGCTCTGATCGGGAAGGCCCTGCGCGGGCCCGACTTCAACCTCGGAACGGATGCCACGGATGGTTCGGGTGATCGGCGCGCAGGTCATCGCGGTGAGGACGGCAATGGCGGCGTCGCGGGTGAGGACACAGACGGGCCGCCGGCCGGCTGGTGGCCCTAGGTCCGCCCAGATGATGTCGCCGCGCTCTACCACTCGGGGGCGGTGAGAGACGCGAGTCGGGAAGCAACAGCGACGATGGCAGGATCCTGGGGCGCTCGGCGGTAGGCGACCTGCAGGGCCCGGTCCGCTTCGGCGTCCTCGGCGGCTTCGAGGACCGCGGCGGCGCCGCGTCGCAACAGCTCCGAACGGCTTGTTCCTTGCTTGTCGGCGAGTCGATCCAGGCGGGCAATAAGTTCGTCGTCGAGCTGTACGAGCACTTCCTTCCGCCCCATGACCATATGGTACATCATATGGTCTTTTTCGGGGGCGAAGGCGGGTCGGCCCGGCTTGGCTGGGTTCCTCACCCCAAGGAGAAATCCAATGACAACCATCACCTCGAACATCGAGCGGCCAGGGACCGGGTTCACCGTCGATCCGGCCGAACTGGCAGCAATCGCGTTTCTGGCCCGCTACAGCGGCCGAACTTTCGACGCCTACCGCCACGATCTTCGCAACCTGTTCCGATGGGCCGCCGATCACGACCTGGCCGTGCTCGAAGCGACGCGGGCTCATCTCGAGCTGTATCGCACCTCGATGGAGGAGCGTGGCCTGGCGGCTTCGACGATCGACCGCCGCCTGTCGACAGCATGCGGCTATTACCGCTTCGCTCATATAGACGGCCGGATCAGCTCCAACCCGGCCGAGTACGTGCGCCGTCCCACCGTGCACCCCTCGGAGCGTCGAGGGATGGACCGAGGTGAGCGCGGCCGGTTCCTGTTCGCCGCAGAGCGATTCGACCACGCCGCTTTGGCGGTGCTACTCGGGTTGAACGGCCTGCGGGTGAGCGAAGCCTGCGACACCAACATCGAGGACATGGCCTTCGAACGGGGCCACCGGGTGCTGCGGATCGTGGGCAAGGGCAACAAACCCGCCCTCATTCCTCTGGTCCCGCGTACGGCCTGAACGATCGACCTCGCCGTCGGTGAACGGCGAGACGGACCGATCCTCCTGCGTCACGATGGCCAGCGCCTCGACCGGCGGCACCGCCCACCGCCGGGTGCGCTCGATCGCCAAACGAGCTGGGATCGGTGCCGTCCATCCGCACATGCTCAGAGCCGCCTTCATCATGGCCGCCCTGGACGCAGGTGTCCCGCTCCGCGAAGTTCAGATCGCCGCCCGCCATGCTGACCCGAGGACCACGACCGTCTCCGACTGCCCCATAGCGGCGACGTCAAGACTTCGACAAGCACGCCGCCTACGTCGTGGTTGCCTTCGTCGCCGGCGGCTGAGCCTTCGAATCCTCCCCGCTCGAACCACCTCCTCGCGGGAACAATCAGTGGTCGCGCCCAATCGCCCTCAGTCGCGCCCCACATCAACGGGGAGCGCGCGTCCCCGACCGGGAGACGAAGGCATGACCTCCGGCAACCGAGAAGACATCAGCCCCAGAAGAGGCATACTCCGTCCTCTTCGAGTTCGTTCAGGAGCGAATCGAGGTCTCGAGTGGCGTCGGGCGCGAGCGGATGCCTCTCCCAGCGACCGCCGTCCCCGTTCAGCAACCTGTTGAGGTCCGTTGTGCTGCCTGCATTCGCGAGAAAGGCCGAGAGAGCGGGTTGACACGGCGCTCTTGAGTACCCCGGTCAGGCCGGAGGGTCGGCGGTCGGCAATGACGACGCCACAGGGAATCTGGGGTACACGGGACCAGGCAGGGTGCCGGTACCCGGGCGCCCGGAGCCAGTCCAGTTGGTCAGATTCGACCGATCAGATGGACGCGGCACGTCGCCGGTTCGGTGCCCAGAAGATCCGGGGCCACGGCCGGCTCCAGGTGCCCTCGACCGTCGGGGCTGTTGCGCGCTGTCGGTTTGACCGGCCTTCACCTGTTATGTGCCACGGAGCCGGGTGACCTTCGACTCTGGGCGGAGGCCGACGGAAAGTGCATAGTGGGACATCAATGACCGGCTCGGCATGATCGAGCAGCGCACGGGAGGTTCGGCCAAGAAGGAGGCTGCCATGGCCTATCTGAAACCTCCATCCCTCACCCGGCGCTTGGCGAATCCACTGGCCACGAGGCTGAACGGACGCGGTGTCTCTGTCCTCACCGTGGTCGGCCGTCGAACGGGAATGCCCCACAAGGTGCCGGTCATACCGGTCGAGGTCGCTGGACGCCAGTACTTGGTGTCGCCTTATGGCGAGTCCGAATGGGTCCGCAACCTCCGGGCTGCGGGTAAGGGCGAACTGAGCCGCAAGGGACAAACGCAGGGCTTCCAGGCCGTCGAGATCCCAGTAGCCGAGCGGGGACCCATGATCGCGAGGTACCGCGAAGTCGCAGGTCGCGTCGTAGGTTCCTCCTTCGCAAAGCTGCCGGAGGCCCGGGATCATCCCGTGTTTCAAATCAACTAATCCAGCGTCACCTTGCGATGATCGGTTGGTACGAGTGGCCCGCAATATCGGTCCGGACCCGAACGCCGGCTCCGAGGCGGGATTCCTCTCCTTCGTCTCGGCTGAGCTGGAGCGATTGTCGGGCGTGGGAGGGCTTGGGAAAATATCTCGAGGCCAGCAAGCGAGTTCGTGGTAGTGGAGCGAAAGTGACTTTCGGCCCCGCCGTGATCGCTCCCAGTGACTGTTAGATGCCATCAAGGAGGTTCCGGCGATCATGTACGGGTGGCACGACGGAGGTTGGGGCTGGGGATCTTGGGTGGTCATGATCATCTTGATGGTGCTGTTCTGGTCGGCCATCGCAGCCGTAGCGGTTATGTTCTTCCGGAACTGGAGGGGCGGCTACGCCCCTCCGCCGCCCCCGCCGGGCGGGCCGGTTGAGACGGGGCCCGAGTCTGCTCTGCGTGTGCTGGAGGAGCGCTTCGCTCGCGGCGAGATCGACGCCGAGGAGTTCACCAAGCGGCGAGACCTGCTGCGAGGCCGGTGAGACCGCGTCAGATCACTGCCCACGGGTTCGTGGTGACTGCGGCCGTGGTGGCCGTACTGACCGGCGCCTCCACGGTGGGGGTGGCGGTGGCCACCGGGGCGTTCCGCAACTCCTACACCTCGCCGAGCGGTGTCTGCAGTGCACCCTCCCAGCTGCCGGGAACGACCGTGAACGTAACGGTCACCAACATGGGTCGAGCAATGATGTGGGGCGGGCCGATGACCGGCGGGATGATGCGGATCTACATCGACCGTGCCGAGGTCCCGGCGGGAACGGTCTCTCTGCGGGTGGCCAACACCGGCAGCTTGGTGCACGAGCTTGTGGT
>JAKBAX010000391.1 GCA_021808785.1 Actinomycetes bacterium
GCGGCATCGCCGAAGGCGAACACGCCGCCGTCGGCTCCGGCCAGCCAGTAGCCGCGGCCGTCGGCGGTCGGCGCCATGGCGACGATGCGCTGCGACAGATGGGTGCCGCCGATGGATCCGAAGAAGCCGGCGTCGCCATAGGCGAACACGCCGCCGTCCGCGGCCACCAGCCAGTACCCGTCGCCCGACGGTGTGGCGGCTATCCCGACGATCGGCGCGCTGAGGGCCCGATCGCCGGTCGAGCCGTGGAAGCCGGCGTCGCCGTAGGCGAACACGCCGCCGTCGGCTCCGGCCAGCCAGTAACCCTGGCCGCTCGGGGTGGCGGCCAGGCCGACCACGGGCCGGGCCAGAGCGGCCGATCCGACCGACCCGTGGAAGGTGGCGTCGCCGTAGGCGAACACCCCGCCGTCGGCTCCGGCCAGCCAGTAGCCCCGGCCGCTCGGGGTGGCGGCGATGGCGGTCACCGGGGCCGTGGCGGCAGCCCCCGGCCCTCCGAGCACCGGCACCGCGCCGTAGGCGCCGACCTGCCCGGCGCCGGTGGGTGAGTTGTCGGCCGCGGCGGCGCTGAACGCGGTGCTGAATGCGGTGCTGAACGCCCCACGCTCCACCGCAACCGACGTTTGGGCGGGGGGGTGGCGGTGGGCGCTCAGGGCGGCCAGGCCGGCCAGGCCCAGCGGTAGGGCCGCGGCGACGGCGGCCGGACGGGCCAGACGCCCCGGGCGACGTCGCCGCCAGGCCGGAGGACGTGAGCTATCAGGACCCCTTTGGGGGGTCGGAGGGGTACTGCTGGTTGTGGACACGCGGGAGTTGGGACCCTTTCGTCAGCGCGCCGATCAGGACATGCATCTCCCAGCAGGAGTGGAACTGGGGTAAGCCGGAGATGCGGACCAGCGCGGGCCTCCGCCGGAAAGGGATGGGCGGAGGTTGGCTTCTGGCTCCCTGCCGGCGGTCTCTAGGACGGTCACCCGGGAGCCTTGTCGTTTCTCGGGGCGGTAGCTTACCGGCTGAACGACGGTTGCGGCGCTGTTCGGCGATTCAGGGCGTCGTGCCGGTCACGCTGAGTGTTCTTCCGAGGGTACCCGGGGCCGGCCCGGGGCCCTTCTACACTCGGGCCCATGACCCGACTGGGCGGCCGGACCGAGGCCGATGCGACCGGCCCGACAGCGTCGGTTGGCGCGTCCCCGGGCGAGGTGGCCGGTCCGAAGGCCGCGGCTGTCGACCGCTCCACCTGGTCCGGCCCGGCTCACCGCCGCGGCCCCGGACCGGGTGCGCTACGGGACCGTCTGCGGCCCCTCGTGGGGCTGTGGCGTCCCCTGGCGATCCTGGTCGCGGCGCGGGTGGCCATGTACCTGGCCATCTTCACCTTCTCCCACCTGTTCCATCACTACACCCTGAACCCGTGGGACGGAGGTTGGTACGTGTACGCGGCTCAGCACGGCTGGCCCCACCACGTGAAGGCCGGCTTGGGCGGGGCCGGCCAGGACACACTGGCCTTCTTCCCGGCGTTTCCCACCGTCATCCGGATCGTGCACTTCATCGTGCCCGTCACCTGGATGCGAGCCGGCGAGGCGGCCGCCTTCCTCTGCGAGGTGGCCATGGTCGCCGGGGTGTGGCTCTTGATCCGCGACCTGTGGGGCCGAAGCGTCGCCGACCGCGGCGCCGTCCTGCTGTGCTTCTTCCCGGGTTCGTTCATCCTGGCCATGATGTACTCCGAGCCCCTGACCATCGCCACGGCGGCCTTCGCCATGCTGGCCCTACGTCGCCGGCAATGGGTTCTGGCGGGCGTGCTGTCAGCAGTGTGTGCGGCGACCAGAGTGATCGGCGTGGCCATGATCGCGGCCTGCCTGTGGGAGGCCCTGGTCGTCATCCGCCGTGAGCGGCGGTGGGAATCACTTCTCAGCGTGGCCATCGCCCCGCTGGCCGTCGTCGCCTGGTTCGTGTACCTCTGGCGGTCGACCGGGGACTGGATGGCCTGGCTCCACACCGAGCGCAACGGCTGGGCCCAGCACACGACAGTGATGGCCATACCGGATCTGATCAAAGCGGTGGCCCACACCCACCCGGCCGACATGAACGAGGTTCTGGCCCTGGCCGGTACCGCACTCGGGATCGTCCTCCTCATCGTGCTGGTCGCCAGCCGACCACCCGCCATGTTCACGGTGTACTCGGCGGCGGTGCTGGTTCTCGCCGCCACCTCGACCAATCCGGCCGGGATCCGCTTCCGCTTCGTGCTGACCGCGTTCCCGTTGGTGGTCGTGCTCGGCCGTTACCTGAAAGACGCCGCCCTGACCGTGGCGGTGTCGATGTCGAGTGTGGTCATGGGGGTCATACTGGTCGTGACCCTGATGGGTCCGGCGCTGATCCCGTAGTCCGTGGGCCGCCCGTCGGGGGCTCTCCACCGGTCTGGCCGCTCCGGGCCATCGGGGGTGGCTGGTAGCCGCCCAGCAGTTCGGTCAGATGGGCGGCCAGGGCCAGCGGGGTCCGGTCCTCGAGATAGGGGCCGACGACCTGGATCCCGACCGGCAGGTCGCCGACGCGCCCGACCGGCACCACCGTGGAGGGCAGGTAGGCCACACCGACCAGCCCGGTCCAGGCCAGGCAGTCGGCCTGGGGGGTGGACCGGCCGTTGACGATCACCCAGCGGTCGCCCACGGTCCCCTCCTGGTCGTGGGGGAAGGGGAGCATGGGCATGACCGGGCAGAGCAGCGCGTCGAAGTCGCGGAACCACTCGGCCCAGACCCGGCGCAATCCCGCCCGCCGGCGGTCCATCTCCAGCCAGTCGCGATGATTGCCCGCCAGGGCCTGGCCGATTCCCGCTTCCTGGCTCACGGAGATGGCCGGCAGGAGGAGGTGGTCGAAGATCCGCCGGGCCTCGGCCAGCTCGATCGGCGGCCGGGCGTCGCTGACGTCGGCCCCCGCCCGGCCCAGGGCGCCGGCCGCCTCCTCGAGCAGGAGACGGGCCGACGACTCCACCGGGCAGAAGGGATCGTCCAGCCACGTACCCACCCGGAAGCGGGCCGGATCCCGGCGCCGCGGCTCGGGCAGGTCGAGGCGCCAGGCCACCGCCCGGTCGGTGTCGGGGCCGCCCAGCACGTCGAGAAGGAGCGAGAGGTCGTCCACGGAGCGGGCGATGGGACCGAACACATTGATGTCGGCATCGGTCGTCCCGCCGCCGACGGAGTCCAGATAACCCCGCTGGGAGACCAGCCCGAAACTGGGTTTGTGCCCGCAAACGCCGGTGAAGCTGGACGGAATGCGGATGGATCCTCCGATGTCGGTGCCGAGCTCGAAGGCGGTCAGGCCGGTCGCCACCGCCACCGCCGGGCCGCCCGACGATCCGCCCGGTGTCCGGGTGGGATCCCATGGATTGTTGGTGGTGCCGAACAGGGGGTTGAAGGTCTGGATGTCGCCCGACCACTCGGGCACGTTGGTCTTGCCGAAGATCACTGCTCCGGCCCGTCGGAGGCGGGCCACCGCCGGCGCGTCGGCGGTCGGTACATGGTCCGACAGGGCGGGAGAGCCACCGGTGGACCGTATGCCCCCCACCTCGATGGCGTCCTTGACCGTCATCGGTAGACCGTGCAGGGGTCCGATCGCCGCGTCGGGGTCACCGGCGGCGGTCAGCTGGTCGGCGCGCGCCGCGTCGGCCCGGGCCCGGTCAGCGTCGACGGTGACCACCGCGTTCAGGACCGGGTCGAGGCGGTCCATCCGCCCGAGGTACAGCTCCAGCAGCTCCCGGCTCGAGAGCTGGCGGGTGCGGATGAGTTGGGCCAGCTCGGTGGCCGGCCGGAGGCAGATCTCGTCGTCAGCCATCGCCGCCGGACGGTATCAGGCCTCGAACAGAACTCCCCGGTTGAGGCGGCCCTCGGGATCGAGGGCCGCCTTGACCGCCCGCATCACGGACAGCTCGGACGGCGAGCGGGACAGGTGCAGCCACGCCGCTTTGGCCCGCCCGATGCCGTGCTCGGCGCTGATCGAGCCATCCATCGAGGCCACCAGCTCCAGCACCGCCCGGTCCAGTGTCTCGTCCTCGGGGTCGGGGCCGACCACATTCACGTGCAGGTTCCCG
>JAKBAX010000392.1 GCA_021808785.1 Actinomycetes bacterium
GCAAAAGGAGGTGCATATCACCTCCTTCTGCACACAAATCGCGACCGGGGCCGCCCGATTGGCAGATTCGAGCGGCGCGAGCAGGCAGACTCGGTCCCCATGGGCTTCTACGTGGACCGGATTCTCCCCCACATCACCAACCTGGCCTTGAGCGGCCAGGAGATCGGCCGCGTGCGGCGGCGGGTTTCCTCCCGATTATCAGGTGACGTGTTGGAGGTGGGGTTCGGGTCCGGCCTGAACATTCCCCACTATCCGGCTGCGGTCCGGCGGGTGCTGGCCGTGGAGCCGGCCAGCCAGGGCCGGGTCCTGGCCCGCAACCGGCTGGCGGCCAGCCCGGTGCCGGTCGACTTCGTCGGGCTGGACGGCCAGTACCTCCCCTTGGACTCGTCGAGCGTGGACCATATCCTCGTGACCTGGACCCTCTGCACCATCCCCGACCCGGCGCGGGCGCTCGGGGAGATGCGGCGGGTCCTGCGCCCCGGCGGGGCGCTGCACTTCGTCGAGCATGGCCGGGCCCCGGACCAGCAGGTCGCCGAGTGGCAGGATCGGCTGACTCCGCTGCAGCGGCGGCTCTTCGGGGGCTGCCACCTCAACCGGCCCATCCCGGATCTGATCGCCGGGGCGGGCTTCGAAATGCAGCACCTGGATCGGTACTACCTCAAGGGCCCCAAGCCGTTCGGCTACATGTACGAGGGCGTGGCCGTCCCGAGCTGATCAGCCGCGCAGTTCCCAGAGGTTGCCGGCCGGATCCCGACAGGTGACGACCCGGGGGAAGCCATCGAGCTGGAAGCTCTTGTGCTCTATCCCGGCTGTCCCCAGCCGTTGCTCTACCGCCGGGAGGGCATCACCGAAGACGACGGCCACGTGGGCCTTTTCGGCCGGCCGGTGCTCGGCGTCTTCGCTCAGATGAACCTCCGATCCGTCGTCGGCGCGGTACCACCGGACGCCCAGCCCCTGAGGTCGCTCTTCTGGTGGCACCTTCCGGTAGCCCAGCACACCCACGAGGAACTCTCCTTCGGCGTCGGAGCCGTCCGGCGGCACGCCGAGGTTTACATGGTGGAAGGTCGGCACGGTTCCCGAGTCTAAGTCCGCGTCGCCCGGGCGGCCCGGTTTGTCGGGACCCGACCGGTGTGAGCGTCGCCCATCCGGTTTCTCGGACTGATGGCGGCCGTTCAGGATCCGGTCCATCGGGGCGGGCGGCCCTCTTTCTTGGCCCGTCGGCCCTCGGTCGCGTCGTCGGTGGCTGCCGCCACCTTGCGCATGGTCTCGCCGAAGCGGATGGCTTCGAGGCTGGGCAGCATGCGGGAGCGTACTGCGACCTCCTTGATCGCACGCGCCGCCAGGGGGGCGGCTGCCACCAGACGACCGGCCAGGTGGCGGGCCTCGTCCATCAGACGGTCGTGGGGTACGACCCAGCCGGCCAGACCGACCTGGTGAGCCCGCTCAGCCGATATGGGCTCACCGGTGAGGAGCATCTCCATGGCGTACTGCCAGTCGATCCGCTGCGGAAGGCGGATAGCGCCGACGATGGTCGGGACTCCCATGCGGACCTCGGGGAAGCCGAATGTGGCCCGATCGCTGGCGATCACGAAGTCGCACCATGTGACGAGGGTCAGTCCGTAGCCGAGGCAGTGACCGTTGACCGCGGCGATCACCGGTTTGAATATCTCCCAGCCGCTCTCGAAGGAGTTGATGGTCGGCTTTTCCCAGAAGGTTCCGGCGAACTCACCGGTCGACCCGGCCCCATTGCGCATGTCAGCTCCGGCGCAGAAAGCCCGGCCGGCTCCAGTCACTATGGCGACCCACGCCTGCTCCTCGTCTCGGAAGCGGGCGAAAGCGTCGTTCAGATCCCGGCGCATCTCAGCGTCTATGGCGTTCAGCGCGTCGGGTCGGTCGTAGGTGATTGTGGCGACATGACCGTCCAGTTCGTACCTGACCAAGCTCATGGACCCAGCTTGCCCGGCGAACCCGCGCCCGGGGTGGGCTACCCGTCGCCGGTCCGGGATCACGGCCCGACAAGCGGGAGCTCGCTACCGGTTAGTGTTCGGCCCCGGGCAGACGACGGGAGGACCCGACGGATGAGTGATCTGGAGGACTACGAGCGGCTGAAGCGGCTCAAGGCCCGGTATTTCAGGACCATGGACACCAAGGACTGGGCCGGTATGCGAACCGTCTTCGCCGACGACGTGGTGATGGACACCACCGCGGCCGGGGGCAACCTGGTGACCGGGGCCGACGACTTCATGGAATTCCTCCAGCCGATGCTCCAGGATGCGGTGACGGTCCATCACGGGCACATGCCGGAGCTGGAGCTGACCGGACCGGGCCAGGCCAGGGGCATCTGGGCCTTGCAGGACACCATCGTGTGGCCCGACGGCACCCGAATGGTCGGATACGGCCACTACCACGAAACCTATGAGAAGGTCGATGGGGACTGGAAGATCAAGAGCTCGACCCTGACCCGGCTACACGTCGACTTCACGTTGCCGGCAGCCAGCCCGGCCGCCGACTAGGGAGCCGGCAGCCAGCCCGGCCGCCGACTAGGGAGCCGGCAGCCACCGCGCGGCCGGCCGCCGAGCCGCCGCCCCGGGCTCTACGGAATCAGGCCGTGCGCCGACTGAGCCGGCGCGATGACGTTGGCGTCGGTCGGCAGGTTCGCAGCCATGCTGCTGTCGTCGACCCCGTCGTGTTCGGAGAACATCACGAAGGCTGGTCGGCCTCGTGGTACCCGAGATTGGCGGAACGAGCCGGCGATCCTCCCGAATGGGTCCCGTAGAAGTCCGCATCGGTGCCGGCACCGCTACGCTCCCGCTCCATGCCCGACCGCCCTGCCTGCTCGTTGGCTCTGCCCCCGTCGTCGCGCGCTCCGGAGTATGCCGCGCTCGCCGAACGCCTCGGCTACAGGCGGGTCTGGCTGTTCGATTCTCCCGCTCTCTACGGGGACATCTGGGTGGGCTTGGCCATGATCGCCGAGGCCACTTCGATCATCGGCCTCGGGACCGGCGTGGCCATCCCGAGCATGCGCCACCCCCTTGTGACCGCTTCGGCCATCGCCACTATCGAGGAGATGGCACCGGGGCGCCTGGTGGCCGCCTTCGGGACCGGATACACCGGCCGCATCGCCATGGGTCGTCGTCCGATGAGGTGGGGTGACCTGGCCGCATATGTGCGCCAGGTGCGAGGTCTGCTGGCCGGTGACGTGGTGGAGGTCGAGGGCGCGCCCGCCGAGATGATCCACCACGACGGGTTCGCGCCCCCGCGACCGGTCCGTGTGCCACTGTGGGTGGCGCCGTCCGGCCCGAAGGGATACCGGGTGGCCCGTGACCTCGATGTACCCGGTGTACTGAGCGCAGGTTTCCCTGCCGAGGACCAACGCGGGTTCCCCGAGTGCGGCCTGCTGGCCATGGGCACGGTCGTGCGGGCGGGGGAGGATCACACCTCCCGCCGCCTGATCGAAGCGGTGGGGCCGGCCTACACCACCGGTATCCACGGGATGTACGAGTACGCCCCGGCGGCGGTGGCTACGGTCCCGGGGGGAGCCGACTGGCTGGCGCGCCTGGAGGAGGACCGGCCCGACGGCCAGCGGCACCTGGGCGTGCACGCCGGACACCTGTGTGCGGTCACCGAACGCGACCGGGGTTTGGTCGAGGCGGCCGGGCCGGCCCTGTTGCAGACGGGGTGGACCGGCGACGCGGCCGCGGTCGCAGCCCGCTTCGACCAGGCCGCTGAGTGCGGGGTGACGGAGATCCTGTACACCCCTGGGGGTCCTGACATTCCTGGCGAGTTGGAAGCTTTCGTACAAGCCGCGGCGTCCTGATCCCGGCCGGGCCGCCCTGCCGGCCATCCCGCTACGATTGACACCGATATCGAGATTGGCCCGGCGTGAACGAGGTGGGGCGGACGTGGAATTGGGTGAGAGGGTGGGTCCGGACGGCATCGTCGACACTTTGATCGGGTTCCCGGCCGACCAGATCGAGGTGTATGCCGGGGTGCGCCGTTCTCTTCGCGACCGGGAGTCGTTAGAGGACCTGGAGATGCCGGCCGGCTACATGTTCCAAGACGT
>JAKBAX010000044.1 GCA_021808785.1 Actinomycetes bacterium
GTTCGCGGCCCACGGGCAGAAGGCGACCCCCACCCCTATCCTCGAGATCGTCGACGCCGAGGGCAAGGTGCTGGTGGACAACATCCACCACCGCCCCCACACCACCACCGTCCTGCCGGCCAACGTGGCGGACAACGTGACCAACGCGCTGCAGGGGGTCATCAGCTCCGGTACCGGTACCGCGGCTCAGCTGGGCCGACCGGCGGCGGGCAAGACGGGCACCACCTCAAATGACACCGACGGCTGGTTCGTCGGCTATACGCCGACGCTGTCGACCGCGGTGTGGATGGGCAACGCCAACAGCGATGCCACGCCGGTGGGGTATTCGGCGAGCTGCCCCCAGGGTTGTGTCACCGGTCATTACCTGAATGGCCCGGCCGTTACCTTCAAGGCCCTCTACGGCGGTGAATGGCCGGCCATCGCATGGAAGGAGTTCATGCAGCTGGCGCTGGCCAATGTGCCCGTCACCCCGTTCTCCGCGCCGGCCCCCATCCTGACCCCTCAGGAGGCGGCCGCCCTCCAGGCCCCGCAGACCACCACCACCGTGGTCGTCGAGCCCGGAGCGGGAGGTTATGTGGAGCCGGTCCCCTCCGGCGGCCCATACGTGTACCCGCCCGCCCCTCCGGTGGCCAGCCCGCCCACCGTGACCACCACCACGACCGTGCCTCCTACGACCACCACCGCCCCGGCCGCGACCTCCAGCACGTCCAACCCGCCGGGCAACGGGCACGGAAACGGCAACGGCTGAGGCCCCGCCCGTCCCCTCGGCGGTGGGTCAGTGGCGGCGGCGGCTGGCGTGCATGGCGCCGGCCCGGACCAGGATCCGGGTGGTGCCGGCCCCGTCGCTGGCCGTGGTGACCTCCAACTTCAGATCGCCCGGCGGGAGGATCTCGATGTCGATCCCGCGCGACGCCAACAGGGCAGCCGCGACCAGGCGGGCCTGCCTCTCGACCTCCGCACCGGTGCCGGTCGCCGACTCGAGGACGATCCAGTCGGTCGGGGCGCTCCGGGCCGGCTGCCACTCCTGACGGCGCCGCCGGCGCCAGGACAGGCTGGCCCGCCGATGCTCGGTGAACACGCCCCAGAGCATGAACGAAGCCACCACCAACCAGCAGACTGCGAAGATGACTATTTCCGCTACGCCCACGGGCCCTCCCTGATCGGAGGCTAGTGCGACGGCCGGCTCAGCAGCGAGCGGGGCGCCGTCTTCAACTACCAGGCAGCGTACCGCCCGGACACGACAGGACCTTGGCGCAGGCCGCTTCGATATAGGGGACGAAGTAGGTCCCCTGGCTGGTGAACCCGAGGGGGGCGTAGTTGCGGGAACCGACGGCCACCACCTGGCCGTCCTGGTTGACGATCGGGCCCCCCTCGAAGGTGGTCCCGATGGGGGTGTCGACCTCGATGCCGCTGGTCGATACGTCGATCACCGCCCCCTGATCCAGGGAGGCGCCGGCCGACCCGAGGCCCGAGACGGCGAACAGCCGGTCGCCCGGTTGAGGCGCCGGGGAGCTGGGCGCCGGCGTGACCGGGGCCAGGCCGGCCTTGTCGAGGACGAGCAGGGCCAGGTCGTACTGCGGATCCCAGGTGCGGACGGTGACCGCCGTCTGGGGCCCGTTGGCCCCCTGGCTGATCGACACCGGCGGCCCGGGCGAGTGGGTGGCCGCGCTGACGGTGTTGTAGGAGGTCAAGAGCAGGGTCTGCCCGTTGGTCGAGGAGATTACGAAGGCGGTGCCGACCGACGGTTGACCGGCCGGGTCGAGGGTGCGCACGAAGAAGACCGACGGCGCCATCTTCTTGACCAGGGCGGCCAGTTGGGCCGGGCCGGCCTGGAGGGACTGGGCCGCTTGGAGCTGGGTGTCGATATTGGCCTTGGCCGCCGCTACCGCCGAGTTCAGATCGGACTCGGCCTTGGTGAACTGCGCCTTGTAGCCGGATATGAGGGAGTTGACCTTGGTGTCGGCCTGGCTCTGGCGGTACTGGTAGTAGGAGTAGAGGACCACCCCGCTGAAGCCGGCCCCGATGGCGAAGGCCAGGATCAGCATGGAGATGCCGACCACGCTCCGGGGTAGCACCCGGTAGCGCAGCATGCCGCGGCGGGTGGTGGGCAACAGACCCCCCGGGGGTGGGGGCACCGCCTTGGATGTCCGTCGGGCGGCCAGCGCGTCGAGGGCCCGGCGGGCGTCCGGATCGGTGGCGGCTCCGCCGCGGCCGGGGTCGGTGGCCCCGTTCCCGGCCGGGTCCCCGTCGGCCCCACTGGCCGCCCGGACCTTCCCGATGAGGCGGCCCAGGCGTCGGTCACCGGCCGCGCTGCCCGGGGATGTCGCCATCCGGTCCAAGCTACTCGCCGGGTCCGACCGGCGGGGCGACGGCAGTACGCTCCATCGCGATGACGGTGCACCACGGGGAGCTCGTTGCGGGCGTTCCCGCAGAGGTGGCCCCGGGAGTGGTCCGGCTGATCGCCCCGAACCCGGGCCGCATGACGGGCCCCGGGACCAACACCTACCTGGTCGGTTCCGACCGCCTGGCCCTGATCGACCCGGGACCCGACGACGACGTCCACCTGGCCCGCATCGTCGACCTCTTCGGCGACCGGATCGGGTGGATCCTGGCCACCCATACCCATATAGACCACTCGCCCCTCTCCCGCCGGCTGCACGACATGACCGGTGCCCCTGTCATCGGCTTCGGCCCTCCGCCCCCCTCGCGGGTGGTGGGCCCT
Source organism: Actinomycetes bacterium (assembly GCA_021808785.1). GTDB lineage: Bacteria > Actinomycetota > Acidimicrobiia > Acidimicrobiales > Palsa-688 > JAKCDU01. Next base: position 2,723 of record JAKBAX010000044.1, read on the forward strand.
ACCGGGATCGACCCCCACGATGCCGACTTCGCCCCGCACCGGCGCATGGGTGACGGGGACCGGCTGGACCTGGGCGACGTTCAGTTGGAGGCGGTGTGGACCCCGGGCCACGCCTCCAACCACCTCTGCGTCGAGCTGACCGGTACCGGCCTGCTCTTCTCGGGGGATCACGTCATGTCGGGCTCGACGGTGGTGATCGCCCCGCCCGACGGCGACATGGCCGTCTACCTCGAATCACTGGAGAAGGTGAAGGCCAGGGGCCCTCGGCGAATCGCGCCGGGCCACGGCGCCATGATCGAGGACCCAGCCGGTGTGCTCGACGAGTACCTGCGCCACCGCATCGAGCGCGAACGCCAGGTCGAGCAGGCGGTGCGCCAGGCCGGGTCGGCCGGGGTCACCGCGGCCCAGGTGGTCGAGGTGCTGTACCAGGACGTGCCCGAGGATCTCCACCCGGTGGCCCGCTATTCGGTGTGGGCCCACCTGCGGAAGTTGCACGACGAGGGCCGCTTGATCGCCGCCGACCGGGAGGATCCCGACGCCCCCTGGTCGGCTCGCCCGCCCGGTGATCCGAGGCGGCGGCAGGCCTAGCCGCCGATCCCAGCGGCATGGGCCCGGCGAGGAGCTTCGTGTCGGGGACCGACGTTCCCCGGCTGAGGGCCGGCTGGTAGGTGGGGCGCTTCTGGCTACGCCTGGCCGGGCGGCCCGGCCCCGTCCAGCTGGCGCCGGATGCCGTCGAGCATCCGGGCCGTGCAGTCGGTCACGTCCACGACGGGAGCCACGTCGACCACCGCGTCGGCCAGCTCCTTGAAAGCGGACGCGGCGTCGCCGTCGCCGAGTGCCGCCGGCCGGCCGGAGTCACCACCGGCCGACACCTCCGGCTGGAGCGGAATGCTGGCCAACAGAGGGGCTCCGATCTCCTCGGCCAGGCGGGCCCCCCCGCCCGCCCCGAACAGGTCGTAGCGCGTCCCGTGGTCGCAGACGAAGCCGCTCATGTTCTCGATCACGCCGGCCACCCGCAGGTAACCCTTGCGGGCCATGTCGGCGGCCCGGGCGGCCACCTTCTGGGCCGCGAGGGCCGGGGTCGTGACGATCAGCATCTCGGCTCGCGGCAGCATGCGGGCCAGTCCCATCTGGATGTCGCCCGTGCCGGGAGGCATGTCCACCAGGAGGTAGTCCAGGTCCCCCCAAGCCACCTCTTCCAAGAAATGCTGAACCCCGCGGTTGAGCATCTGGCCCCGCCACATGATGGCCTCGTGCTCGGGCGACAAGAACCCCATGGACACCACCCGCACCACGCCCTCGCCAACCGGCTTGACCAGCGGCTCGATACGGGGCCGTCCGTCCGGCCCGGCGGTCGCCACGAGCTCGCCGTCGACACCGAGCATGCGGGGCACGGAGAAGCCGGCTATGTCGGCGTCGAGCAGGCCGATTGTGAGGCCGCGCCCGGCCAGGGCGGCGGCCAGGTTGACCGTCACCGACGACTTGCCCACCCCGCCCTTGCCCGAGGACACGGCCAGCACCCGGGTACGGGCCGGGACCTCCGTGGCCACCGGCTGCTCGGCAGCTCTGGCCCGGGCCCGAGCCATCAGCTCCTTCTTCTGCTGCGACGACATCTCGACCGTCTGCACCTCGACCGAGGTCACGCCGGGCAGGCTTCCTACCCGGCCCTTGACGTCCCCGGCGATCTGCGCCCGTAACGGGCAGCCGGCCGTGGTCAGGGCTACCTCGACCGTGACCGCGCCGTCGGGCCCGATCCGGGCCCCCCGGTACATGCCCAGATCGACCAGGCTGGCTCCGAGCTCAGGGTCCACCACCCCGCGCATCATGGCCTCCACCGCTTCTGGGGTCGGAGCGCTCGCAGTGGTTCCCACGAGGGCCCATTGTACGAGCGGATGTCCTCGAACCCGCTCATGGCGGTAGCATTGACGTCGATGGCGTGATTGGCGCCGCGAGCACTCTGTAGGAGGACTTGGTGAGCTCCACCGATACCGTTACCCCCATCATGCTGACCGACGAGGCGACCACCAAGGTGGCCGAGCTGCTCGAGCAGGAGGGCAATCCGGAGTTGGCGCTGCGTGTGGCGGTGCGACCTGGCGGCTGCTCGGGGTTCAGTTACGAGATGTTCTTCGACTCAGACATTGCCGGCGACGACGTGACCTCGACCTTCGGTGCGGTCAAGGTGGTGGTCGATCCTTCGAGCGCCAGCCTGCTGGTGGGTGCCACCCTGGACTTCAAGGACGGGCTGCAGGGCGCCGGGTTCAGCATCAACAACCCCAACGCCAGCCGGACCTGCGGCTGCGGTAACTCCTTCAGCTGATCGCCTTCACTCTCGACGGCCACCCGGCGGAGGTGGCCCGGGAGGACGTCTCGCTGCTCGAGGCCCTGAGAGAGGATCTGGGCGTGCGTTCGGTCAAGGACGGGTGCAGCCCGCAAGGACAGTGCGGCTGCTGCACGGTGCTCGTCGACGGTGCGCCGCGGGTCTCCTGTGTCACTCCTCTGCGCAGGGTGGCGGGCCGGTCCGTGACCACGGCGGCCGGGTTGATCGATCCGGTCGGAAACGCTCTGGTCGACGCCTTCGCCGCCCACGGCGCGTCTCAGTGTGGTTTTTGTACGCCGGGCATCCTGTGCCGGCTGGCCGTCCTGCCCGAGCAGCCCTCGGCCGCCCAGGTGGAGAACGCGCTCCTCGCCCACCTGTGCCGCTGTACCGGTTGGCGCTCGATCTTGGACGCAGCCCGCATGTCGCGGCGCCCCTGTGATGCGCCGGACGGGCACGCACCGGGTTCGACCCGGGCCACCCTCGAAGGCGGCACGGAGCAGCGGATCGGGCCCGGGTCGGTACTGGGCCAAGGTGATTTTGCCGACGACACCGCGCCGCCCGGCTGCCTGGTGGCGGTGCCCCGGGCCGACGCCGACCTCGACGCGCTCCTCGGGCCGGACGGCTGGTCGGTCGGGGCCACGCTGAGCGATGCCCGGGCCGGGGCCGGCAAGGTGCAAGGGCGCCGGAGCGGCCAACCCCTCAGCTGGCCGGTCGCCGTCCCGCCGGGTGAGTGGGACATCACCCTGCAGACCACGTGGGTGGAGCCCGGCTACCTCGAGCCCGACGCGTCGTGGTGCGAGCCAGGTGGCCCCCCGGCCTCCCCGGTCGCCAACGGCGGAGCCTTCGGGGCCAAGACGGAGTCGCCGGCCCCGGTCGCAGCCCGGATGCTGGCCGATCATCTGGGCCGGTCCGTCCGGGTCCTTTTGTCGCGTGAGGACGTGGTCCGCTTCGGCCCGAAGCGGCCGCCGGCGGGGGCGGGGATCCGCCTGGATGGCGACGGCCACCTGACCCTGGGCCGCACCCGCGCCAATAGTGTGCAAAAGGCGGTGATATGCACCTCCTTTTGCACACAATCGGTCGAGACCATCTGGGTGGACGTCGCCGGCCCGCCGACTTCGCGGTCGATCCGGGCCGCCGGCTGGGCCGAGGCCGCGGTGCTGGTGGCCGCGGCCGAGGCCAGGGCGGCTGGGACCACGACCGCGACGGTGCGCACCGACGAAGGGGCGGTGGCCGAAGCCGCCGTCGAGGTCGATCCGACCGGTTGGCCCAGCCGGGTTCGAGTGGAGGTCGACGCCGGGGAGCCCCTCGACGAGGTGGTACTGCGTTCCTACGTCCAGGGCGCGGCTCACATGGCGCTGGGCTGGGTGTGCTCGGAAGGAATCGCGGTGGATGAAGAGGGCCGGCCCACCGACCTGACGATCCGGTCGTTCGGCATCCTCCGGGCCAAGGACACCCCGCCCATAGACGTGACGGTACGGACCGCCGAGGGTCGACCGGCGGTGAGGGTGTCCGATGCCGCCTTCGCCGCGGTGGCGGCCGCCACCTGGCTGGCCCAGGGCCTACCGTCGCGCTGGCCGACCATGAGAGGAACCCGCCGATGAGCGACCGCCCCACCCCCGCCCGGCCTGTGGGCCCCTACACCCCCGCGATCAGGGTCGGGGACTGGCTGGTGTGCAGCGGCCAGGTCCCGCTGCGCGACGGGGAACTGGTATCCGACCCCATCGAGGCGGCCACGAGACAGTGCGTCAGCAACATCGCGGCGCTGCTCGACCAGCATGGGGCCCGCCTCGATCAGGTGGCCAAGACCACCGTGTTCATGACCGACATGGCCGACTACCCGGCTATGAACGAGGCCTACATGGAGGCTTTCGGCGCCCATCGCCCGGCCCGCAGCGCAGTGGCCGTGGCCGCTCTCCCTCTAGGGGCTCGGATCGAGATAGAAGCCTGGGCGTACCTGGGCTGAGAGGTCCCGGCGGGGGCAGAGCACTAGGCCCCCCAGCGGGACTGGCCGAAGCGGTAACCCACCGACCGCACCGTGGAGATCAGGTTCGCCTGCTCCTCGCCCAGCTTGGCCCGGAGGCGGCGGATGTGGACATCCACCGTTCGGGCCCCCCCGTAGTACTCGTAGCCCCAGACCCGCGACAGCAGGGTCTCCCGGGTGAACACCTTGCCCGGATGGGTGGCCAGGAACTTGAGCAGCTCGTACTCCATGTAGGTGAGGTCGAGGGGGCGCCCTACCAGGCTGGCCTGGTAGGTCTCCAGGTTGAGCACGAGCGGGCCGTACTCGACCAGGTCGGGACGGGTGCCCCTTCCGGTCCGCCAGAAGAGATGGCCCAGACGGGCGTCCATCTCCTGCCCCCGCCACGGCGTCACGCAGAAGTCGTCGAAGAGGTCCTCCCGTAGCTCCAGCTCCGACAGTTGGTCGGCGGTCACGATCAGCAGCAACGGGGCGAGCGGTACGTCCCGTTTGCGCACCGCCCGGCACAACGCGAAGGCGGCCTCCGACTCGGCGTCGGCGCACACTACGGCCCCCGACCAGCCGTCGTCGGGTTCCAGGCGCTCGGCCGCCTGTGGGGTCGCCACCGCCTTCCAGGGATAGCCGGCCATGTCCAGCGCTTGGGCCAGGGCGGGCGGCGCCGGGTCGGGGAAGAGAAGGAGCGCTTCCACCACGACCCCGCTACAGCGAGGTGAGGTAGCGGCGCCACTCGAACGTCGTCACCTCGGACTTGTAATCGGCCCACTCGGCCCGCTTGTTGCGCACGAACCACTCGAAGACGTGCTCACCGAGCACCTCAGCCATGATCTCCGACCGCTCCATGACGTCGACTGCCTCCGACAGCGAGCCGGGCAGGGCCTCGATGCCCTCGGCCAGACGCTGGGCCGGCGACAGCTCGTACAGATTGGCGGCCGCCTCGGGGGCCAGCTCGTACTCGTTCTCGATCCCGGTCAGCCCGGCGGCCAGCACCGAGGCGAAGGCCAGGTAAGGGTTGGCGGCCGAGTCCGGAGCCCGGTACTCGATGCGGGTGGAGTCCCGTTTGCCCTTCTTCGTGGGGGGCACCCGGACGAGGGCGGAGCGATTGTTCCGGGCCCAGGAGATGTAGACCGGGGCCTCGTAGCCGACGATCAGACGCTTGTACGAGTTGACCCACTGGTTGGTCACCGCGGTGAGCTCCCGGGCGTGGGCCAGGACCCCGGCGATGAAGCGGCGGGCGACCGGTGAGAGGTTGTAAGCGTCGCCGTCGTCGTAGAAGGCGTTCGTGTCGCCGTCGAAGAGCGACATGTGGGTGTGCATGCCCGAACCCTGCACACCGGAGAGCGGTTTGGGCATGAAGGTGGCCATCACGTCGTGGCGGGCGGCCACGTCCTTGACGACCATCCGGACCGTCATCACCGTGTCGGCCATGGTCATGGCGTCGGTGTAGCGCAGGTCGATCTCGTGCTGGCTCGGGGCGTCTTCGTGCTGGCTGTACTCCACCGGGATGCCCATGTCCTCGAGTGTCAGCACCGTCTCCCGCCGAAGCTGGCTGGCCAGGTCCTGGGTCGTCAGGTCGAAGTAGGAGCCGTGGTCGAGGGGGATCGGGGGCCGCTCGCCCGGTGGGCCGTCAGGCCGGGCGAAGTAGAAGTACTCGAGCTCCGGGGCGACGAAGAAGGAAAAACCGTGGGACCGGGCGCGCTCCAGGGTCCGGCGCAGCACCTGGCGGGGGTCGCCTTCGAAGGGGGAGCCGTCGAGATTGACGACGTCGCAAACGACACGAGCGACGGGGTGGCCGTCGGCCAGGTAGGGGAGCAGCTGGAAGGTCTTGGCATCGGGCATGGCCAAGACGTCGCTCTCCTGCACCCGGCTGAAGCCGTCTATGGTCGACCCGTCGAAGGTCATCCCCTCCTCGAGGGCGTTCTCCAACTCGGCCGGAGTGATCTGGAACGACTTGGGGGTGCCGAGGACGTCGGTGAACCACATCTGGATGAAGCGCACGCCGCGCTCCTCGACGGTCCGCAGCACGTAGTCCTGTTGCCTCTCCACGGCGGCAAGGTTAGTGACGGGGGGATGCTCCACCAGCCCCGGGTCGCGTTGATGTCACACAGTCGTAACACGCCCTTGACCGAGCGCCGCTTCGCCCGTGACACAATGTCCGGCGATCACCAGCAGGGGCCTGATCTTTTTTCCCCCAATAGCCCGCCCAAGGAGCAGAGAGTGACCATCAAGGCCGAGTACATCTGGATCGACGGGACGGAGCCCACGCCCCTCCTGCGCTCGAAGACCAAGATCATCCCGAAGGGTGGCTCGGTGGGTGACCTGCCGATCTGGGGCTTCGACGGCTCCAGCACCAACCAGGCGCCGGGCCGAGAGTCGGACTGTGTGCTGCGGCCCGTATTCAGCTGCCCGGACCCCATCCGCGGCGGCGATCACCTGCTGGTCCTGGCCGAGGTGCTCCTCACCGACCTGACGCCGCACCCGACCAACACCCGGGCCCAGCTGGCCGAGGTGGCCGGCAAGTACGCCGAGCACGACTCGCTGTTCGGGCTCGAGCAGGAGTACACGTTGTTCAAGGGCAGCCGGCCCCTCGGATTCCCGGACTCCGGGGGCTTCCCGGGGCCCCAGGGTCCGTACTACTGCGGCGTCGGCCAGGACGACATCTACGGGCGTCCCCTGGTCGAGGCCCACCTCGACGCCTGCCTGAGGGCCGGGATCAGCCTCTCCGGCATCAACGCCGAGGTCATGCCCGGCCAGTGGGAGTTCCAGGTCGGCCCGCTCGGCCCGCTCGAGGTCTCCGACCAGCTCTGGGTGGCCCGCTGGCTCCTGCACCGCATCGGCGAGGACTTCGGCATCTCGGTCACCCTCGACCCCAAGCCGGTGCGCGGCGACTGGAACGGGGCCGGTTGCCACACCAACTTCTCCACCAAGGAGATGCGGGAGAACTACGACGCCGTCGTCAAGGCCGCGGAGGCCCTCGGCAAGAACACCGACGAGCACATCGCCGGCTACGGCTTCGGCATCGAGGAGCGCCTCACCGGTCACCACGAGACGGCCCACTACAGCCAGTTCAGCTACGGCGTTTCCGACCGGGGGGCATCGGTGCGCATCCCATGGCAGGTAGCCCAGGAGGGCAAGGGGTACCTGGAGGACCGGCGTCCCAACGCCAACATGGATCCGTACACCGTGACCCGCCTGATCGTGAACACCTGTTGCGCGGCGATGCCCTGATCGTCTGAGCTTCATACCCGGTCTGCAAGACTCGGGCCGGCGGTTGCATCGGAGCAGCCGCCGGCCTTCGTCTCTCCGGGAGGTTGATCGTTGGGGATCGTCAGACGTACGCCCGAGGAAGTGCTGGATCTGGTGGTCGCCGAGGGGGTCGAGATCGTCGACTTCCGGTTCTCCGACCTGCCCGGGTTGATGCAGCACTACTCAATGCCGGCTCATGAGCTGACCGCCGACAGCTTCGAGGAGGGTTCCGGCTTCGACGGGTCGTCCATCCGGGGCTTCCAAGAGATCCAGGAGTCGGACATGCTGCTCGTCCCCGACCCCGACACCGCGATCATCGACCCCTTCCGCCAGCACAAGACTCTCAACCTCAACTGTTGGGTGAGGGATCCGGTCACCGGTGAGTCGTACTCGCGGGATCCCCGCTATGTGGCCAAGAAGGCGGAGGACCACCTGATCTCGACCGGCCTGGCCGACACCGCCTACTTCGGGCCCGAGGCCGAGTTCTTCATCTTCAACGACATCCGCTTCGATCAGAACTCCCACGAGGGCTATTACCGCATCGACTCGGTCGAGGGCATCTGGAACAGCGGCCGGGACGAGGGGCCCAATCTGGGCTACAAGCCGCGCCACAAGGAGGGGTACTTCCCGGTCCCCCCCATGGACCACTTCCAGGACCTGCGATCGGAGATGATCCTGGTGATGGAGGAGCTGGGCATCGAAGTGGAGATTCAGCACCATGAGGTGGGCACCGCCGGACAGGCCGAGATCGACATGCGCTTCGACACCCTCTTGGCCATGGCCGACAAGCTCATGCTCTACAAGTACGTGGTGAAGAGCGTGGCCCACCACCACGGCCTGTCCGCCACCTTCATGCCCAAGCCCATCTTCGCCGACAACGGCTCGGGCATGCACGTGCACTCGTCGCTCTGGAAGGGAGGCGAACCGCTCTTCTACTCGGAGCTCGGCTACGCCGGCCTGTCCGACGTCGGCCGCTGGTACATCGGTGGCCTGCTGGCCCACGCCCCGGCCGTCCTGGCTTTCGCGGCGCCGACCACCAACTCCTACAAGCGGCTGGTGCCCGGCTACGAGGCTCCGGTCAACCTGGTGTACAGCCAGCGCAACCGGTCCGCTGCCTGCCGTATCCCGCTCTACTCGAAGAGCCCGAAGGCCAAGCGGGTCGAGTTCCGTTGTCCCGACCCGTCGGCCAACCCGTATCTGGCTTTCTCGGCCATCCTCATGGCCGGCTTGGACGGGGTGCAGCGCAAGATCGAGCCTCCCGACCCGGTGGACAAGGACCTCTACGACCTGCCCCCCGAGGAGATGGCCGCGGTGCCCACTGTGCCCGGGTCGCTCGAAGAATCGCTGCACGCATTGGAAGCCGACCACGATTTCCTGTTGGCCGGGGGGGTCTTCACCGAAGATCTGATCGAGACGTGGGTCAGTTACAAGCGCGAGTACGAGATCGACCCCGTCCGGCTCCGCCCCCATCCTTGGGAGTTCATGCTCTACTACGATATTTAGCCTTTGACCAGCACTTTTGTGCTGAAGTGGCCGCAGATGTCCGCGGAATGTCCGCGGCACTCAGAGTTCGGTCGGCGAAAGCCGCCGCGGATCTGCTCTTTTCGGCACCCTCAGGCTAAGGCGCAGTCGCGGTTCGTCGTGACGAGGATCGCCCGCTTGGCGTGGGCGTGAGCAATCAGGTCGAGGTCTTCGGCATCGCTGAGCATCGCCTCCAGCGCCGTCCAGCACTGGTGGCGTCCGGCGCGCAGTGATCGGGCGACCTCGACGGGTACGCAGTGGTCGACGAAGAAGCGCAGAAACTCGTCTCCTAGCCAGCTTCGGCTAGGGCAGCCTTGACGTCAGCTGCCGTCAGGCCGGGGTAGTTGTCGAGGATCCGCTCGACATCCCAACCGGCTGAATGAAGCCGAATAACCGTCTCGACAGGGATACGGGTCCCCGCCAAGACCGGCTTCGATCCCAGCTTTCCGCGGCGACGCTCGATCACCCCAGCGCGGCGGCGCCTCTTGTAGTCGCGGTCGGCCGCGGCAGTTAGCTCCTCGCCGAAGCGCTGCAGGGGGAGGGTTCCTTCGAAGATGATCTGACCTGTGATTGGGTGGGCCCACTCACCGGTACCGGTCTGAATGACCACGTTGTCACCGCGTCGACTCCCGCCAGCGATCACGGCAAATCGGACCGTCGCGAGCGGTGAAGTCAACCCGGCCTTTCGCAGTTCCTTGACGATCCGGCCGATGAGCTGGAGCGAGAGTCGGTCGCGAAGCCACAGAGCCACCCGAACCTCGAGCAGGTTCCGGAAGGACCACAACCGGATGCGCCCGCGGCCACGTGCTTCGTCGATGTCCGCGCTGACTATCCCGCGGTCCAGCCAGTAGGCAAGCCGTCGCCTCGACACGCCCGTGATCCGGATCACCTGATCCGTCGTAAACGATTCCACGCTGGCAACCATCGGTTCACCTCCAATGAACACCATAATGTGCTCATTCTCCAAGGTCGTGGCCAATTGCCGGCTCGCTGTTGATCGGGGACAGGGCGGATTCGATCGCCTGTCGAGTCCGGTCGTCCTCGTCCCGGAACAGATGCCCGTACACGTCGAGGGTCACTTTGGCCGACGCATGACCGAGGCGGGTCTGGACAACCTTGATCGATGCGCCCGAGCCAATGAGCGTGGAGGCGTAGAAGTGCCGAAGATCGTGAGGTGTTGCCCACTCGGGGAGTCCGGCCTTGGCGCGGGCCTTCTCGAACATCACACCGAACGGATATTGCTGGCTTGCCCCGCCCCGTTCGTTGGTGAATATGAGCCCGAGTTCAGCATGCGAGGGCCACTCTTGAAGATGGGCGGCGATTTCCTGTCCCACGACCTCCGGCAGCGGTATAGACCGGTACGACGCCGACGTCTTCAGCGGTCCGAGCATCACCCCCTTCGTACGCACCCGCACCAGCTGCTGGTCTACGCGCACGACGCGCTCGAGGAACTCCAAGCGGTCCGTGGCCAAGCCGAAGAGCTCTCCGGCCGAAGGCCGAGCCCGGCCCCGGACAGCACCACCGCCCGGTACCTGCCCGGGACGGATCTGCACCGAGCGCCACCTCTCCGCGTAATCCTTGAAGGTGACGCGGCGGGATCGCGGGTCAATCCACTGACCCATCGTGACGTCGACTCGCATCTGAGCCAGGAAATCCTCGGCATCGACCTTTCGGCGAAATGTCCTGGTCCGTTCCCGGCCGAGGATCGCGGCGTAGAGGGAGGGGAGGAGGTCGCCGGTGTCAGCGAGCTGGGTGGGACGTCTGCACCATGGTCGCTCGGCGATCTACGAGCCGTCGCCGTCCGCGACACTGAGCGCTGTCGACGTGACGAACGCCGGCCAGTTGATCCGCATCAGACGTCCGATGCGAAACAGTCCGACTATCTCCGCGCGCCGAGCGGCGCGGTAGCCGGCGTCCAGAGAGGAGCCGACTCGCCGGCACCAATCGGGGACCGAGATGAACTCGATGTCTATGGGCGCTGGCTCGATCTGGCGCGCCCCAGGTGCTGGAGGGGCGCCGTTATCCGTTTCGGCACCGAGATGTTGTTCGGAGCGGCGTGGCTGCGTGCCGGTAGCAGCCGGACGGTCGTCGTCGCCTGGGGCCGGGAGTCGGGCCTCGCAACTGCGAGCACTGTCGGTCGTCTCTGCCGCTCGGAGCCCGAAGAGCGCCGACCCGGCGGTCACAGGTCAGCGCCTCCTCGTCGCTGCCACCGAGCCTCGGCGACTGGAGCCGGCGAGACGGCCACGCCCGTTGGCTACCGTGGCCAGCGGTCGGTGAGTGAGGCTGGCGCCCAGTCAGGCCAGCGGCATGGGCCGACCGGCACGCCGCTGGCGAACATGGCGAGCTCGTCCGGCCCGTCGATCTGGGAGTTGTCGAAGATGTGAGCGAGCTCCGCGCGGGTGATCGCGTCGGCGACCAGCGGCCACAGCCGGGCGTAGCGGTTGCGGATCTTCTCCTCCGGGACGTCGTGGCCGCCAGCGAGGACACGGTGCGCGACTCTCTGCACCGACTCGTGCTCGGGCACCAAGAGCACGTGCAGCGAGACGGTGTACCCGGCCGCCTGCGCATCGGAGATGAGGTCGAGCTTGGACGGATGGGAGAACACGGTCTCGGCGATGAACGGCACGCGGGCGGCGATCAGCGCTTCTCGGGTGGCGGCAGCGACAGCGGCGGCGTCGTAGGCGTGCCCGCTCGGATCGTCGGGCCAGCGGGCCGCGGCGATCACATCGGCGTTGACGAAGGTGACACCGGGGCGGAGCGGGGCGAGGACGAGCTCGACGAAGGTCGATTTGCCGGCGCCGTTCGGGCCGACCACCAGGTCCAGGCGCATCAGGTGCGCTACTCGAGGGGGCTGGTGGTGCCGTCCGGGTGGTAGCGCGTCAGTCGGCCGTGCTCGTCTAGCGCGACCGTGGTCACGCCGCGGGCGGCGAGGACCTCCCCGAAGCGGATGGTCCGGGCAGCCTCTGAGATGGACGTGTCCAGTTCCGCGTTGAACACCACCCTCTCCTCAGCGTTCAGGTCCCGCTCGTCGAGCTCACCGGCGAGCGCTGCCTCGACCCGGCGACGGGCCGCGGAGGTCTGCGCGGATACGGCGCGGCCGACGCGAGCCCAGTGGTCAAGCTGCTGCTTGGCCGAGCGGGACTGCCGCTCACCTTCGACCGCGGCCGCGTCCATCAGGTCCGCCGCCACACGGGTCGGGCGATCCATCCCGGTCTTCACCTCAAACACCTCCTTGTCGCAGAATGCTACACCGTAGCAGGGTGCTACGCAACCTCGATGCTGCCAGCAGGACTGCGCCAGCCCCCCGTCAATCTGGGGTGTGATGGCGGGGCGGTGGGTGGGAGAACCAACGTATCCAGATTGCTCGTGGCGTAGGCCAGATCTCTTCTGGTTAGCTCTGAAAGCTCGAGGGTCGGTGGAGCCGAGCTCTTGGTTTGAGGAGTGCGCCTTCGACGAAGGCGTGGAATTCTTCGGTTGTGAGCGGGCCGGGTCCATCTGTGCCCCCGGCGCCCAGGAGGACGTGTTCGTTGACGAGCACGGAGTAGAGGTGGGCAATGGTCCTGGGGTTCCCGTCGCGTATGTCAGCTGTTAGCTGTCCCGCTCTGACAATGCCGGCCAAGGTGGTCATGGCTTCATCGAAGTGGTTCTCGGAGTTGTGGGAGTACTCGGCGAGGATCGGCCCCACGATGGTTGTGCCGCCGCCCAGATGGCGCAGTAGCTGACGGAAGTGGGGACGTTGTTCGAAGAAGGCGACTGAGTCGTCGATGATCTGGTGCAGTTTGGCGAGCGGGTCCTGGTCGGTGTCGGCGACTGCTCGCAAGACGGCGTTGAGTTCGAAGCCGCGGCGGGCGAGGGTCTCGTAGAGGAGGTGCTGCTTGTTATCGAAGAACAGGTAGATGGCCGCAGGGGAGAAGCCGGCGGCTAGGGCGATCTGGCGTAGTGAGCCGTCGGTAACTCCGCGCTCGCCCAGCACCCGTTCGGAGGCGTCGAGAATCTCGGTCCGGTTCTCGGCCCGACGCGCCGCCCGGCGCTCAGCGCGGCGCTCACTGATCGAGAAAGGCGTTTCGGTCTTGTTCGGTGTACGTATGTTCAGTAATATAGCCGCGTGATCATCGGAGCTGGGGGACGGCCATCGGGAAGGGGAGCGGCGTGACGACAGATGGGGTCGGGACGGTTCGATCGGCCGTGGCGGCTTTGAACGTGGGCAACATTGACGGCTATCTCGCTTACGTGGACCCGGCGTGTGAACGCTGGTTGGTAGGCATCGACAAACCACTGTCTTTCGCCGATGTGCGGGCGGGTCTGACGCAGCTTTGGGACGCTTTCGACGACGTCCACCTCGATGAGGTGCTCCTTTTCGGCGAGTCCGCCTTTGTCTGTGCCCGCTGGCGTATGAGCGGGACTCACCGTGGCGAATTCATCGGCTTGGCGGCGACGGGGCGGGCTATCGACGTCGAGCAGTGCGAGGTTTACGAACTGGGACCGGACGGGCTGGTCAGCAAATCCTGGGTGTACGGCGACCATGGGCTTTTGTACCGTCAGATTTCCTCGCCCGAGGGGGCACCCGAGTGAGCGACGCCCTGGCGGTGGACCTGCTGCTGGCGCCTTCGGTGATCGACAATCCGTACCCGTTCTATGGCCGCCTGCGCTCTGAGGCGCCGGTGTGGCGGGTCGCCGACACCGGAGTGTTCACAGTGAGCACGCACGCCCTTGTCTCCGAGGCGACAAGCCGGGTCGAGGACTTCTCGTCCAACATCGACTGCCTGCTCTACCGCGATGACCACGGCCTGCCCTGTCGCATCTCCTTCGGAGGTGACGGCGCACAGGTGCTGGCCACCGCCGACCCCCCAGCCCACCCCGTCCACCGTCGAACCGTGTTCCCCGAGCTGGTGGCGCGCCGTATGCAAGCGCTACAGCCGGACATCACGTCGATAGCCGAGCATGGGGTCGCTGCCATGCTCGAAAGGGGCCATGGCGACTTCATGTCCGACGTCGGGAACGTGGTGCCCATCACCATGATCAGCCGGCTCATCGGTTTTCGCAACAGTGACCTCGAAGAGCTCCTGGTCGCGGCGTTTGACTCGACATCCCTGTTGGGCTCGACCCTGACGCTGCCCGAACTGACGTCGCTGATCGGGCGTAGCGGTGACGTCCAGACGTTTATCGCCGGCCAGTTGGCCGCGGCCATCGACGATCCCCAAGACGACCTTCTCGGGGCGGTAGCGCGCGGCGTCGACGAGCAGGTCTTCGACGAGACCGCAGCCACCATAATGCTGCAGACCCTGTTGAGTGCAGGGGGTGAATCTACCACGAGCCTGCTGGGCAACTGTGTACGAATGCTGGCCCAAGACGGCTCCCTGCAGCAGCACCTGCGCGACCACCCAGAACAGATCGAGGTGTACATCGAGGAGACGTTGCGCCTCGAATCACCGTTCCGCTTCCACATGCGCTCCGTGCCCCATGACACAGAACTGGGCGGCGTCGACATTGCCGCGGGCTCCACCGTCCTGCTGCTCTGGGGTTCGGCAAACCGCGACCCACACGAGTTCGACCGACCTGATCACATCGACCTCGACCGGCCGATAGCACGCCACCACCTGGGATTTGGGCGGGGCATCCATCACTGCGTCGGTGCACCCCTCGCCCGGCTCGAAGCACAAACCGTCCTGCGGGTACTGCTGGCACGAACCAGCAACTTCGAACTCGACGTCGGCCGCCCGCCCAAATGGGTGGAAAGCCTCATGGTAAGACGCCACCAGGAACTCCATCTCGAGCTGAGCGCGTCCTGAGCCCAGCCCGTCGGCTGCATAGACGGGTTCCCGGGTAGTTAGTGGAGGTACCGGGCCGCGGCCGGGGTCCGTTTGAACTCGTACGAGTGTTCTAGCTGCCATCGGGCCAGGTTCTCCGGGTTCGGTGTATGTCGAACCCTGCACCGGTAGGGGGCGACGGCCTGTCAGTTCGGGCCGGAGTTTCCGGTGGCCGAGGATGACTCTGTCGGCCCCTCGTCTACGGCCGGGATCGGGTCCGAGGGGAGAGCGCATCGCCTGTTGTCCCGTACATCTACTCGCCCGGCGAGGGTCTACCCGCTGAACAGGTCGTGTGCGTTCAACACGAGCGTGGGGTGTCTCAGCTTGGACATGGCGCGGCCCTCGATACGGTCTATCCGTTCCCGGGGCCGAGCCGCCTTCGACCCCCGTCTCTTGGCGATGGACACCACCAGCCGTAGGTTTGCCGCGACGAAGGTCTCGCTGGCTGCCGGTTCCGGTACGCCCGAGCTTCGGGCTCAGAGGTGTCGATCTCCTGGCGCGTTGCCGCGAAGGTGGTTGGCCCAGCCGGCCGCGTCGACGAGCAGGGTATCGTGGGTCACAAGGCCGGGAACCATCCCCGCTGGTAAGCGGCTGAGCCCCCGGGCTCGGGAGGTGACGCCGCCGTGTCTGAGTTGTCCGAAACACTCGACCAGAAGGTTTTGCAACTTCGGGGCCAGGGGCAGGCGTACGCCCGGATCAGCCGAGACCTGGGTCTTGATCGTGCCGCCGACGCCCAACAGGCCTTCCGACGGGCGCTGCGCGGTCTGCCCGCCGTTGATGCAGAGCGCGTCCGAGGCGAGGAGCTGTCACGCCTGGACCGCCTGGCCGAGCGGGTGCGCGGCGATACCACCCGGAACGAGATGGACCGGGCCCGGCAGCTGAAAACGATCGAGCGCATGAGAGTCCAGGTCCGCGATGACAACTGAGCCGTCAGCTACCTGACCGATGGCAGCACCACCGGCTCCTGCAGAGGGGACCGCGCCACGACGGCCTCGACCCAGCCGGGAGCGGGTACACTGCGCACCGAGGGTAGCTGTGACAACCAGATTTCCCTCCGGCTCGTGCAGAGCCAGGCCGTGACCCGTGCGATCACCGGGTTGATTCAGGCCAGGAAAGGAGGAGATCGCCCATGGCAACCGGCACCGTGAAATGGTTCAACTCCGAGAAGGGCTTCGGTTTCATCTCCCAAGACAGTGGCGGCCCTGACGTGTTCGTACACTTCAGCGCCATCACCGGCAACGGATACCGCAACCTGGAAGAGAACCAGAAGGTCGAATTCGAGACCGCCCAAGGCCCCAAAGGCCTTCAGGCCAGCAACGTCACCCTCCTCTGAGTCATCCAGGGAACGCAGTCGAGGTCGCCGAGCAACGTGCTCCGGCCTCGACCGCGTTCAACCCGTAGCCCAGCGAACCAAGCACTCTCCGGTGGTCGTGCTCTCGCACGCTGGGCGACCATGACACAAGATAAGGTTCACCAAGCGCTCAGATCGAGCGTTCCCCTTCGCCGCCTCGATTCACACCTGACATGCCGAGGATCACATCGCCGGAAGCGGCGGGCGGAGTTGGACCGAAAAAGTTCGGAGCCCACTACATGGCGGAATACCGCCCTACCCCCTCTGTCAACAACCGCGCCGCCATCCCGACTCGGACCAGGCCCGGATTCGCCGACCTCGGCGTTCCTGCCGCGCTCGTCGACGCTCTCGCCCTTGCCGGCATCTACGAGCCGTTCCCGATACAGACCGCAACCCTGCCCGACGCCCTGGCCGGCCGGGACATCCTGGGCCGCGGCCGCACCGGATCAGGTAAGACCCTGGCGTTCGTACTGCCCGTACTCGCGCGGCTCTCCCGACCGACCCGCCCGGCCGCAGGGCGTCATCCCCGAGCTTTGGTCCTCGTTCCGACCCGTGAGCTGGCCCGCCAGATCCTGCACGTGATCGACCCTCTCGCATCCGCCACGGGACTCACCGCGATGACCGTGTTCGGAGGGGTACCTGACCGGCCCCAGATCGCCGCTCTGCGCCGCGCTGTCGACATCGTTGTCGCCTGCCCGGGCCGGCTGGAGGAGCTCATCCGCTCGGGGGCATGCCAGCTCGAGAACACCGAGATCAGTGTCGTCGACGAGGCCGACCACATGGCCGATCTCGGTTTCCTCCCCTCCGTCCGTCGCATCCTCGATCGGACACGAACCGACGGCCAGCGGCTGTTGTACTCGGCCACCCTCGACTCCGCCGTCGACGTCCTTGTAGAGCGGTACCTATCGAACCCGGCCGCGCACATCATCGACGACGATCGGTCCCCTGCCCCCGAAATGGTCCACCACGTGCTGCACGTCTCCGCGGCAGACCGTTTGGCGGCACTGGTCGAACTCACCTGCACCCCAGGACGAAAGGTCGTGTTCAACCGCACCAAGCACCGGGCTCGGCTCCTGGCCCGACAGTTGGTCGCAGCCGGTGTGCCGGCAGTGGAGATGCACAGCAACCTCGGTCAGGCCGCCCGGGTCCGCAACCTCAACGCGTTCAGTTCCGGCACCGCGACCGTCCTTGTAGCTACCGATATCGCGGCGCGCGGCCTGCATGTCGACGACGTGGAACTCGTTATCCATGCCGACCCGCCCCTAGAACACAAGACATACCTCCACCGATCCGGGCGCACTGCCCGCGCTGGAGCAGGAGGCACCGTCGTAACACTCGCCACCGAAGACCAACGTGCAGAGGTAGCCAAACTGGGGCGGCGAGCCGGAGTCACTCCGCTGATCACTCAACACCGCCCTGGCCAACGAACCCTACGGCACGTCGTGCCCGACCGAAAAGTCGTGCCCACCCCAGCCTCTGCGCGCACCTCAGACCACGACCGGTCCACGGACGCCCCTTCCGTTGGGACGACTCGTTCCAACACCAGACGCCGTCGATCGAAATCACCGCTCACCGCCGACACCCGACGCGAGCCCAAGCGCCAGAGAGCAACCGGAAGATCGAAATGAGCCGAGGAGGCGAAAGCGCGGGCAAGCGGCGGGTGACCGGTCAGCGCAACGACCGTAAGGCGGCAAAGACCCAACGACGCCAGCAACGCCGACAAGACGACAGCCCCGGACCGGCCGACCAAGCCGACATGATGTCCCGGTTCCACCACCTCAACGAACTCCGATCGACCGGCGCCATCACCGAAGACGACTTCGAACGTCAACGCCACGACATCTTCGTCTCCCTCGGACTCGAAGACCCCTAAGCGGCCACCCCCATCCTACGAACCGGGCCCCTATCGAAACCCGGAACCCACCGCCCCTGCGGCCACCACGAGAGTGCCACAGATAACGTCGGGCCCCGGACCGCTGCAGAGCGATCTACTCACCTGCGATGGCGAGCTCCGAAGCGGTGGAGGGCGCTTCCAAGTTGGAGTCTCGAGGGTGCGCGAAGCGGTAGGGTGACCTCAACGAAAGGGGGCAGACATGGCAGACAAGTCTCCCCGCAAGACGATGTCCAAGAAGCCGTCGAAGTCGCTCAAAGAAAAGCGCCGCGACAAAAAGGACAAGGAAGACACCCGACGACGGATCGCATGAGGCGAAACAGCTCAGGCCGGCCGACTAAATCGGGATCGTTGGCCGAGTTGTGACCGTCGAACCGCCTGTCACGTGCCGAGTCGACGGATGCGGGCGGCGCGCCGCCGCGGCGGCGGCCAGGGAAGACCTGCCCGGTCCGATTCAGCT
>JAKBAX010000393.1 GCA_021808785.1 Actinomycetes bacterium
AGGTCTGGCGAAGTCTGGAGCGTTACCGCAGGTCAGAGCGGGTGCCCGAAACTACATCGTTGTGTCTAGTTGGGGGCTGAGAGGGTGGGTCGGCAGAGTTTCGTTGACAAACCCGTTGACACGGGTCAGTCTCGGCCGGCAGCCGGTTCACGGGCCGCGATGAGTTCGAGGAGTCCCTCGATACGCTCCAGCCGTTCCTCTACCGCTACCAAGCGGACGGTCGCCACGTCTTGCTTCTCGTCCACGAAGAAGCTGGCGATGGTCGCCGTGAGAGTGCCTATGAGCCCTATGCCGACGAGCATGAGCACGACCGCGATCCCTCTGCCGCCAGCGGTGACGGGATAGCGGTCGCCGTAGCCGACCGTTGTCACAGTTACTACCGCCCACCACAGGGCGTTGGCGTAACCGTGAATGTTGGAGCCTTTGGCGTGGCCCTCGAGTGCCAGTTCGAGACCGGAGGCGGCCATCACGATGAAGAACGCCGCGAGGAGCACAAAGTGCAGGCCCCGGTGCGTCAGTAGCGCCCGGAGGCGAGCCAGGCCCGAGGCCAGAACAATCGCAGCCCGGCCCAGGCGGAGCACGCGCAGCAGCCTGACGACCCGTAGCGGGCGGAGGAACGGTACGGCTACGATCACCAAGTCGACGGGGTGGCGCCGGACGAAGGACCACCGCTGAGGAGCTAGGTAGACCTTGACGACGTACTCGACGGCGAAGAGGGCCCAGA
Source organism: Actinomycetes bacterium (assembly GCA_021808785.1). Taxonomy (GTDB): domain Bacteria; phylum Actinomycetota; class Acidimicrobiia; order Acidimicrobiales; family Palsa-688; genus JAKCDU01. The sequence goes on from JAKBAX010000393.1 coordinate 725, forward strand.
CGGTGTAGTCGACGCCACTGAACGCAGAGGCAGTTTCGCCGTGCAGGGTCACGACCAAGGGGATGATCAGGACCGGCAGCCACAGGATGGTCAGGACGGCCATCGGTGCCTCGACGGTGTCGGAGAACCGGTTGAAGGCTCGGTCGCTTCGTTCCGGCATGGCGAGGCTCTGAGGGCTTGCCTAGAGCCCGAACTTCTTGAACAACCGCCGCGTTTCCCTGCCCTCGCTCTTGTAAACGGCGCGCCGAACCTGTCGCTTGGCGAGCGCGGCAGGGCCCTTGGATGCGGCTCTGGCGGTCGCCGAAGCCCTAGCGGCCTTGTAGAGCATGTTGGTCAGGCTGGACTTACGGGCCATTACTCCTCGTCTTTCTCGACTGCGGCGGCGATGGCCTGCTCGATGTAGGCCCTGAGAGTGACTCCACGGTACGCGGCTTGCGCCTTGGCCCGGCGGTGCAAGTCGTCGTCTATCTCGTAGTGGATACGGGCCACGGCCCTTGACGGTAGTTGGCGTTCGCTCATGCTTCCTCTATTGCTTAGTGGACTAAATGCCATTAGTCCACGTCCCGAGGTACCAGGGCGGGAGCTACAGGGGCACCCAACCGGGAGCAAGGAGCAGAAGATGACCACGACCACGCAACCGGCTGTGCCGAGCGCCGAGGACCGAGAGAACGCCCTAGTCCTTCTGGCATACGACCCCGACGAGTACGGCCGCCTGCACGAGAAGATCGGCGACGACGCTCTCGCGTTCATCCTGCACTCGATCAGCGTCGAAATCCTGCGGCTGCGGACCGCCGCGGACACCCTCGTCTACGTCGGCGGGAGCTCTCGTTCAGCCTCCTGCCTTGTTCGGCTTCGACGGTGGCGACGAACCGGGCGCCGCGGAGGTCGGTGAGGCCGGTGGGGTGCTGGTCGTGGGCGGCAGCGGTGAGGATGGTCGGGTCGAGTTGGAGGCCGTAGTCGCCGAAGACGGCTCGGAGCACGTTGAGAAAGGTGGTCTTGCCGTTGGCGCCGTGGCCGTGACAGAAGACGAGGATGTGCTCGTGGACGTGGCCGGTGAGGCTGTAACCGGCGGCCCGCCGGACGAACCCGATGAGCTCGTCGTCGCCGAACACGTCGGCGAGGAAACGGTCCCAGGTGGGGCAGGCGGCGTCGGGGTCGTACACGACCGGGGCCAACTTGGTGAGCATGTCGGCCTTGCGGTGCGGCGAAGACCGCCGAGGGTCTGCGGCCCGCGACCATCTCTCTCTACAAGATGGCTATCAACGCCTGGATCGTGCCGAATGTCGGCGCGGTGGAGGCCCGGTCGTTGAGGCCGGCCCGGGTGGGGGAGCTGGTCGCTGAGCTCCGGGTCGGCGGGAGCACCCAGGGGAGGGGTCCGCTGTCGGCCCGGTCGGCGCAGGTCGCCGTGCAGATACTCAAGGCCGCCACTCGCTGGGCGAACGCCACCGGCCTCCTTCAGGTCGATCCCCTCGTCGGCTTCAAGCGGCCCAGGGCCCAGTCGAAGACGATGGAATACTGGGAGGCGCACGAGGCCCGGCAGTTCCTCGCCCACACCGCAGACGACCGACTGGCAGCCATCTGGGCTTTGTTCTCGGCCAGGGGGCCGCGGCGGGGGGAGGTGTGCGGGTTGCAGTGGTCCGACGTCGACTTCGACGCAGGGAAGATCAGGATCCGCCGGACCAGGGTCCTGATCGACGGGAACGCGGCGGAGTCCACCCCGAAAACGGACAGGGGCCGGCGCACGATCTCCATCGACCCGATGCTCGTAGCGCTCCTGCGGTCCCACAAGGCGAAGCTGGCGGCCGAGAGGCTTCGGGCGGGGGAGGCGTACGAGGACGGCGACTGGCTGGTCTGTGACGAGCTGGGCCGGCCGTGGTACCCGGACTCGGTCACCGAGAGGTTCGACACGCTGGTCAAGCAGTCGGGGCTGAGAAGGATCAGGCTTCACGACTGCCGGCACACGGCGGCGACCCTGCTCCTCGGGAACGGAGTCCCGGTCCACGAGGTGGCGGCGATGCTCGGGCACGACCCGGCCGAGACGCTGCGAACGTACAGCCACTCCATCCCCGGCCACGCCGAAGAGGCGGGCGCTGCCCTGTCCGCTGCGCTGCTCGGGTAGGAGGCCCCCTCGTGAAACACTCGACTGGGCACGTCCTCATGGCGCTGATATCGGTGCTCGCTGTCGCCGCCATCTGGCGTGACATCGCCACCTGCCATCCCACCCCGCGCACTCCGCCCGTCCGGGCGCAGTATCCGCTCTTCACGACCGCCAGATGCAACGCGGCGACCGTGTTCACGTGGCTGGACGAACCGGCACCAGGAGGCGGGTATCAGCCGATCCTGTGCGGTGGTGCTCCACCGTCGGATACCGGCAACTGGGGTGCGAACCTGCCGGCACCGGGCGCCACGTCCGCAGCTGCACCGGCTGTCGTGCGGTCGGCGCCGGCCGCTATCGGCTGCCCGGCCGACTTCTGCAACCCCTCCAACCCCAACCCGGCGGTACCGGTGACCCGCTCCGGTTGACTTACAAAGATGTTCGTTGACATCCGTTGACAAAGAACGACCGAAGGCCCCTCGGGTGGAGGGGCCTTCACCCTGCGGTTATCTCCGTCGGGGAGGGGGGATTCGAACCCCCGACCTCCTGCTCCCAAAGCAGGTGCGCTACCGCTGCGCCACTCCCCGGGCTGAGCCTGAATGCTAACGGCCCGGGGCGACCGCCCGTCGCCTGTCGTTCGTCGCCCATCTCCGTCGTCTGGGGCCGGGGCCGCTAACCTCGATTATTGGTGCGCCCACGATTATTAGTGCGCCCAGCAAGTTGGATGTGATGCTTGCAGGTTGATCTGGCAGCGGGAAGCTCGTCGTCGCTTGCCGGTGGGAGTCCGGCCCGGGTAGCTGCCAGGATGCCCGGTAGCAGGCTGGCGGTTTCAGGGGGAAACGCCTGGCGTCGAAGCCCAGCGTCGAATGCTCTTTTTGGGGGGGAGAGACTGAGCGGTCCGTAGCATGAAGTGAAGCCTGCGGCGTCGCGAGAGGTCGATCTCACCGAAACTCTTCGAGCGCGCCTAGGCGTCGATCAGTTCAGAAAGCCGGCGCCTGTGCAACGCCCTCGGATCGGTTGCTGGCAGAAACACGCGTCCGCGCGATCTACGCCGGTCCGGAGGAGTTCAGCAACCCGGGTTCAATCGCCAGGCCGAAGGTTCGATCGTTCTCGCCCGCCGTCGACTTAGAGCGGTATGGGCGGTTGGTAAAGGTTGAGGGGTATTTGTCCGCCAAAGGACGTCCACTGGTCCCTTTCGGAGAACCAG
>JAKBAX010000045.1 GCA_021808785.1 Actinomycetes bacterium
GGTCGGCGGGTCGGCTCGGGTCGGCGGGTCGGCGTGGGTCGGCGTCAGGGGGGTGTGGCGCCGGCCGCCGGCCGACAGGCCCGGCACAGGCCGGTGAGGGCGAAGTGCTCGTCCTCCACGGTGAAGCCGAAGCGCCGCTCCAGCTCCCCGGTCAGGCCCGTGTAGAGCTCGGCGGGCGTCTCGATGACGGCATGGCACGCCCGGCACACCAGATGGCGGTGGGGGTGGTCGGCCAGGTGGAACGTGGCCGGGCCGTGATCCAGGTGCAGGTGGGTGACTACGCCCAGCTCCTCGAGGGTGGCCAGCGTGCGGTAGACGGTGGACTCGGCCACGTCGGAGTAGCGGGCCCGAACCGCCTCCACCACCTCCTCGGCGCTGACGTGGCGGTCCGTATGGGCCAGCAGGGCCTCGACGGTGGCCCGGCGGGTAGTGGTGATACGGCCGCCCGCCAGCCGCAGGGCGTCGAGAATCTCCTCGACCGTGATGGGCGGCGGGGCCGGGCTCACCCCCGGTTCACACCTCGACCGGGGCTGTGGCCCTCTGGGCGGCCGCCTCGGCGGCCCGCTGATCCCACCGGCTCTCGATGCGGCCGAAGCGCCACACCGCCAGAGCCACCGCCCAGGTCACCACGAACACACCGACGATGAGGAATCCGGCGTGGTTGAGATTGAACCGGGCCGAGAAACTCCATATCCCACCGCTCAGCGCGAGCTGGCTCTGCAGCACCGAGAGCAGCTCGATGGTGCCGATCACGAAGGCTACCCCTACCGACAGGCCGGTGATCGTGATGTTGTAGTACACCTTGCGGATCGGGTTGAAGAAGGCCCACCCGTAGGCGAAATTCATGAACACGCCGTCGATACCGTCGAGCAGGGACATGCCGGCGGCGAACAGGACGGGCAGGGACAGCACCCCCCAGAACGGTATGCCGCCGACCACGGCCGAGCCGGCCAGCACCAGCAGGGCCACCTCTGTGGCGGTGTCGAAGCCCAGCCCGAACAGGAACCCGACCGGGTACATCTTCCACGGCCGGTCGATGCGCCGGGCCAGGGGGCCGAGGAAGCGGTTCATCATGCCCCGGGCGTTGAGTTGGCGTTCCATCTCCTCGTGGTCGTACAGGCCGCGGCGCATGTCGAGGAACATGCGCACTATCGACACCAGGATCACGGCGTTGAGCAGGGCGATGATGTAGAGGAAGGTGCCGGAGAGGATGGTTCCGATCAGCCCGGTGTAGTGGTGCAGGCTCGAGCCGCCGTTCTTGACCCCCGCGTTGAGGGCCCGGATACCGAAGTTGAGTAGCACCGACAGGGCGAACACCACGCTCGAATGCCCGAGAGAGAACCAGAAGCCGACCGACAGAGGCCTTTGTCGGGCGTCCCGGCCGGCGGCGCGGCCGGCGGCGCGGCCGGCGTCGCGCTCGGAGAGCAGCTTGCGGGTGGTGTTGTCGATGGCCGAGATATGGTCGGCGTCGAAGGCGTGGCGCATGCCCAGCGTGTAGGCGAGGGTGCCGGTCCCGATGCCGAAGGTGGTCCGGGCGTCGAGGTGGTAGTGGCCGGCGGCGGCGGCCAGGAGCAGGGCGAAGCCGGCCACGTGCAGGGCGACCACGAAGGCCAACATGCCGCCGGCGCGTACCCACTCCTCCCGGCTCAGGCTCGATCGGACGGCGCCCAACGTGACGGCCATGGGGCCCGGTCTAGCGCAATTGCAAGCAGCTAGCAAACAGTTGCTGGACGCACTAAAAGGCTTGGCCCCGAGCGCGTCCGCCTGGCTTATTGTGCAGAAGGGTTGAACTATTCATCCCTACTGCACAACAGCAGCCGGTCGGGGCGATCGGTCCGGCCCGCCCCGACCGCTTCTGACGGCCAGCAGAGCTGGTCCCGGCCCAGCTACCGTCATGTGTGTGCCCACCGACCTGGCTACCGGGTACCCGCAGATCAGCAGCCGCAGCTACGAGCACCCGGCCGACCGGGCGGCCACTGCGGCGCTGCACGCCATCCCCCTCTTCGACACCCTGGTCAAGCGATTCGGCCGGCTCGGCGTCGAGAGCCGGTACCGCCAGGTGCTGCTCGGCGACTCGGTCCGCCTGGGCCCCGACCAGCTGCCGCTGGTGTGGAGCTCGCACGTGGCGGCCGCCTCGCGATTGGACATCGAACCCACCCCGCTCTTCGTGACCCAGCACCCGTCGGTCAATGCCCTGACCTTCGGGATGCGATCGCCGGTGATCCTGGTTTCTTCCTCACTGGTCGCCCAGCACGACGAGGCCGAGGTGCAGGCGGTGCTGGCCCACGAGCTGGGCCACGTGGTTTCCGACCACGTCACCTACTCCACCGCGCTGGTCCTGCTGGCGCGGCTCCTGTCGGGGGCGGTGTCCGACATTCCGCTCGCCGGCCTACCGCTTCGCGGCCTGTACCTGGCCCTGCTCGAGTGGAGCCGGGCCGCCGAGCTGACCTGTGACCGGGCCGCCGCGCTGGTGGTGGGCGACCCCATGGTGGTGTGCCGGGTCCTGATGCGGATCGCCGGCGGGGCGCTCGAAGGCCTCGACGTCAATGCGTTCATCCGCCAGGCCACCGAGTACGTCGAGGAGGAGGACCTTTTTGCCCGACGGTCCCGCTTGGCCCTCGAACTGGGCCGGTCCCATCCGGCCGCGGTGCGCCGGGTCCGCGAGCTGGTCAGGTGGGTCGAGTCCGGCGACTACGACCGCATCCGGTCCGGTAGTTACGTGCGGCGGGGCCAGGAACCGCCGCCGTCGGCCGAGTTCGACGCGGCGGTCCGCCACTACCGGGAACGGTTCTCCGCCATGGTCGATCGGACCATTGGCGGGGTCAACAAGCTGTCCAATCAGATCGCCTCCTGGCTGCGCAGAGCCAATACAGAGGAAGGGGAGGCCGATGACGCCGAGCGAGCCCGCGAGGGTCCACCGACCGATGGCGCCGAGAGGGCGGACGCACCACCGGAGCCGGAGCAGGAGGACTGACGAGCCATGTTCGATCTGACCGGGAGGACGGCCCTCGTTACCGGGGCCGGCCAGAATGTGGGTGCCGGTATCGCCGCCGCGCTGGCCGGCCAAGGGGCCCGGGTGGTGGTCAATGACATCGACCCGGCCCGGGCCGCCGACATGGCGGCCACCATCACAGCCAACGGGGGAGCGGCGGTACCACTCCCATTCGACGTGACCGACGGGCCGGCGGTCGAGGCCGCGGTCGGCAGCTTCGGACCGATCGACATCCTGGTCAACAACGCCGGCAACGGCGGGGCCGAGCGGCTCGCCATCAAACCGTTTCGTGAGATGGCGATAGGGGACTGGGACCCGGCCATAGCAGTCAATCTGTACGGCGTCCTCCACTGTTGTCACGCAGTGATCGACGGGATGTGCGAGCAGGGTTGGGGCCGCATCATCACCATCTCGTCAGGTGCCGGCACCGGTGGCGTCAACATCGGGGTCTCCCACTACAGCGCGGGCAAAGGTGGCGGTCTGGCCTTCACCCGCAGTCTCGCCCTGGAGGTGGCCCGCCAGGGCGTCACCGCCAACACCTTGGCTCTGGGCCTCCTGGCCGCTCCCGATCCGAAGGTGACGGAGCGGATCGCCCGAGCCATCCCTGTGGGCCGCACCGGCACGCCCATCGATGTGGCCGCGGCGTGCGTGTGGCTGGCGTCGGAGGAGGCTTCCTGGGTCACCGGCCAGACCGTCCAGATCAACGGCGGGTCGATCACGACCTGATCGGCGCGGCGCGCCGCCGGCGTTCCTCCGGAGGCGGCATCCAGGCTGCCCGACGGAGGGGAGCGTCTGGTCCCGAGGGGCCGCGGCGGCCCTGGCATGATGTGCGCCGATGGCAGGGACTGGCGACGTCGCGGGCGAGGGGGAGGGGCGGGCCCCGGCGCGCTCGGCCACGAAGCTGCGGCGGGCCTCGCTCCTGGTCCTGGCGGTGCTCCTCACCGTCACCGGCGTGGTCACGTGGCTGACCGACCACGTCGTCGGAGACCAGGAGCACAAGCTGCTCGCCGAGCGCAGCGGGGAGATCAGCCTCATCCTCCAGCAGACCATCGCATCCATCTCCACCGAGATGACCAGCCTGGGTCGGCTGGCCCGGATGGATCCGGCCGGATCGCTCTTCAACGCTGAGGCCACGGCCGATCTGGGCTCTTCGACGGGCGACGGGGCCATCGCCCTGCTGGTCCCAGCAGCGGCCGCGGCCGCCTCCGCGGGCGCCGCCCCGGCGGCCACCCCTGGCGCCTCCGCGGGCGCCGCCCCGGCGGCCACCCCTGGCGCCACCCGTGGAGCATGGCAGGTGAGCGAGTCGGTGGGCCACGCGCTCACCGTGGGCCAGCTTCTCACCGGCGCCCCGGCGGCCACCGCCCGCCAGGCGACCGTCGCCAACGGGCTGGTGGCCACGCCGGTCTACGGCTCGGGGCCCGGGCGCAGCGTGGGCTTCGCAGTGGCCGCCTCCCCCCGTCTGGTGGTCTACCGAGTCTCGGTGCTGGGACCGTCGAAGCGGGTCAAGGCAGCCCCCGTCAAGGGGCCGACGGCGCACGCGTTCAGCGACGTGAGCATCGTGCTGTATGCCTCGGCCCGGGTCGACCCGGCCCAGGTGATCCTCCACACCTCCGACGATGTCCCGCTCGAGGGCACGGTCGCCTACAGCCCCTACATGGCGGGCAAGTCAGAATGGCTGCTCGGGGTCCAGGCCGCCCAGCCCCTGGTCGGCTCGGTGGCCGCCGACGCACCATGGGCGGTGCTGGGGGTGGGCCTGGTCGGGGCCGGACTGGTGTTCTTCCTTGCCGAGACCGTCGTGCGCCGGCGCAACTCCTTGCTGCAGCTCTACCGGACCGAGCACCGCTTCGCCGAGACCCTGCAACGCCGACTCCTGTCCCCACTGGTGTCACCACCCGGCCTGGATGTGGCCTCCCGCTACGTGGCCGCGTCGGACCTGCAGCAGGTGGGAGGTGACTGGTTCGACGTGTTCAACCTGGACGGCGGCCGGGTCGGGGTGGTGATCGGGGACGTCATGGGCCACGACGTCGAGGCCGCGGCGGCCATGGCCCAGGTGCGGGCCGGCCTGCGGGCCTACGCCCTGGAGGGCGGTTCGCCGGGCCGGGTGTTGAGCCGCCTGGCCCGTCTGGTGGACGCCTTCGAGATAGCTCTCATCGTCACCCTCGTGTACGGGATAATCGAGCCGGCCGCAGGCGACGGCTCCCGGAGCTTCAGGTGGGCCAACGCCGGGCACCTGCCGCCACTGCTGCATCTCCCAGACGGCGGGGTCACCGAACTGCTCGGCGGGACGTCCCCGGTGCTCGGGGCGCCGTGCGAGCAAGTCCGGTCGGAGGCAACCGCGGTCATGCCGGTCGGGTCGACCATCGTCCTCTACACCGACGGCCTGGTGGAGGTGCAGGGCGTGGACCTGTCGGAATCGCTCGAATCCCTCTCGGCCGCCCTGGCCGGTCGCGCCGGCGAGGGGACGGCCGAGGAGATCTGCGAAGCCGTCCTCCAAGTGCAGCAGCCCGAGAATCGCCACGACGACATCGCGCTGGTGGCGGTGCAGGTCGAGATGACCGAGCGAATCTCCACCCCGTCGGCGGGAGAGGTGATCGCGGCCCGGTGAGGTGGGCCGACCGATGATCCAGGCTCTCACCTCCCGCTTCGAGCCCGAGCCCCGCCAGGCGTCCCGGGTCCCCAGACCGGCTTCTCAGGCCAGCCCGGCCACCTCCCGGAACTCGTCGGTCGTGTTGACATGCGGGAACGGCTCCTCGGGCACGGCCAGCCCGAGCCCGGCACAGATCGGCCCCCACCCGTCGCCCGGCGTCCAGTCGATCAGCCGGTCCGGCGCCACGCACTCGCGCACCCGCTGGTTGTGGGCCTCGTAGGCAGCCATGCAGGAATCCCGGTCGGCGTAGTCGGGCGTCAGCCGCTCGAGCATGTCGACAGACATCGCGAACCAGGCCTCCATGCCTGGGACCGGTCCCCGCTCCATGACTTCCAGGATGGTGTGCGAAAAGCTCTCCCACCAGGCCTCGGTCGATGATCTTCGGGACAAAAGGACGACCGAGTCGGGGAAGGCCCGGTGCAGATCCTCCCACACCGCGGCGGCCGGCCAGTCGACCGCGGCAGTGAAGTCGGCCAACATGGCATCCCAGTCCGGCTCCCGGCCGACCATGGCGTCGTGCCACAGCTCCACATGCTCCGGCCGGGGGAACAGCTCGACCATGTGGTAGCAGGTCCCCCCGAGCAGGCTTTCCAATGCGATCTTGAGCGAGTGCGACCCGGTTCGGCCCAGGCCGGCCCCTACGACTTTCAGCCCCATGGGGTGACACTACCCCGGGCGCCGACTCGCTGGCGCAACCGACCGTTACTACCCTCTCTCCTGAGGAGGTGCTGATCCGTGGGTGGTATGGGCGGCGGTGGCCGGAACCCGAACGACCCGACGGTCGTCTCGGCCTTTCACCATGCGCTGCTGATCGATGGACTGGTCGTGGCCGGCCTGCTCGCCGTCGTGTTCCTCGTGTGGCGACGGAGCCGGACCGCTCTGCTGCGCCGGGCGGCCGCCAGCGGGGGGTCGGCGCAGCCACCCGCGGGTCCCGGTGCCGAGCGGGGGGAACCGGCCGGTCGCCGCCTCATACGGGTCGGCTTCGGGCTGCTGTGGCTGCTCGACGGGATTCTCCAGGGCCAAGCTTCGATGCCGCTCGGGTTGATCCCCAGGGTGGTGGTGCCGGCGGGTACCGGGTCACCCGGGTGGGTCCATCACGTGGCGGGCTGGGTCATCCCGGTCTGGGCCGCCCATCCGGTGACGGCGGCGGCATCGGTGGTCTGGATCCAGGTCGGGATCGGCCTGTTCCTTCTCACCAGCGGGCGGGGGGGCTGGTCCCGCCTGGCCGGAGGAGCCGGCGCGGCGTGGGGCCTGATCGTCTGGACCTTCGGTGAGGCGTTCGGTTCGGTGTTCGGGCCGGACCCGAGTTGGCTCTTCGGTGCTCCTGGCGCGGCGGCGTTCTACGTGGTTGCCGGGGCGCTGGTCGCCCTGCCCGAGACGATCTGGTCGCGGCCGGATCCGGGTCGCCGCCTACTGAGGGCGGCCGGTGTGTACCTGATCGGGATGGCGGTGCTCCAGGCCTGGCCGGGGAGGGGTTTCTGGCCGGGCCCGGGCGCCACCGGCTTGCTCAGCTCCATGATCGAGAACATGGCGCGTACTCCTCAGCCCGCGGTCCTGGCCTCGATGGTCCGGGCCTTCGCCGGGTTCGACGCGGCCCACGGCTGGGCGGTCAACCTGTTCGCGGTCGGCGCGCCGGGCCTGATCGGGGCTGGGTTGTGCTCCGGGCACCGGCGCTGGGTCGGCGCCGCATCTGGCGCCGCCCTCGTGGTGGGCCTGGCCGACTGGGTGCTGGTCGAGGACCTCGGGTTCATGGGCGGGGTGGGCACCGACCCCAACAGCATGATCCCGTTGCTCCTGCTGATCGGGGGCGGCTACCTGGCCTGGACCCGGCTGGTGGCGACGGTGCCCGCGCCGGCCGCCGGACCGGCCCCGGCCCTTCCGTGGCGACGCCGATTGATGGCCGACCCGGCCTATGCGTTGCGCCTGTCAGTCGCCCTGGCCGCCCTTGGGGTGATCCTCGTCGGGGCCGCGCCCATGGCGGTGGTGGCCAGCGAAGCCGGCCACCGGTCCCATCCCGCCGCGGCGACCGTTACCCCCGGCTCCTACCACAGCTGGTCGAGGTAGGTGTCCTTTCCGGGGGTGGTCCGGTAGAAGGGGGCGACCAACTGGGTGTCGGCCAGCCCGGCTTTCTCCACCGCGTCGGTGTAGGAGTGCATGGCTTCGATGGCCGGTCCGAAGTCGCCGTCGACGAAGAAGATCTGCAGCAGGCGGTTCGGCCCTCCGGCCGGCGAGCCGAGGGGCATGGGCCCGCCGGTCGACGGCTCCTCGGAGGGGGTGGTCGGAGTCCACGACGAGGCGATCTCGATTGGTGAGCCCGAAAGCGCGTCGGGCAGGATCCGCTCCGCCAGCTTCTCGTGCAGGTTGGAGGCAGCCAGCCCGTCGCGCCCGTCGAACCAGGCCACGATGACACCCGGGTAGCCGTGGTCGAGGGCCAGGTCGACCGGTACCGGGTCATCGTCGCGGTAGACGGCGCCGATGTGATCGACGACCACCGTGTGGACGTGGGTCCGCTCGGGGAAGCCGCGGCCGTTGGCATACAGCCAGTGCACCTGCGGGACCGACCAGTCGTCGAAGTGCTCGACGTGGTGGCCCTTCTCCACCCAGTAGATGGCGACGTACGACCCGGCGTCGTAGGGGCTGGCGACCTTTTCGGTGGTGGGCCAGCGCAGATCCTTGAGGGGCCGGGGAGCCACCCACCGGCTGCCGGCGAAGAGGTACGGCCCGATCATGCAGCCGCCGTAGTAATGGTCCCGCTCGTACCAGCGGTTATAGGCCTTCTCGAAGCCCCGGTTGGGGTCGACCATGGTCACGAGCGCGCTACCCACCTTCACCGGATAGTCGTTCACGCCACCTGCATCCAACGGGTATGCCATGAGTCCTCCCCCTCAGTCGATTGGACACCGATCAAACAGATCATTCGGTCCGATGGGACCGCCCCTGTCTACCACGCTCAGCAGCTAGTTGATTTCTCTGTCTCGTCATCGTACGGTGCGGGGCAGCACCATATCGGCGCCTGATCGGGGGGAGGTCGGTTTGCATCCAAGTGGCTCACAGCGGCGCGCCGCATGAAGTTCGGTATCCGTTTCGACTTCCGCAACCCGGCGTTCTCCGGGGTGGACATGGCCGACCGCTACGCGGCCGCGCTCGACATGGCGGAGTGGGCCGACGGCCGCGGCGCCGATGACATCACGCTGTCCGAGCACCACGGGTCGGCCGACGGCTATCTTCCGAGCGCCCTGGCCATGGCCGCGGCGTTCGCGGCGAGGACCGCCACGGCGCAGATCGACGTGCGAGCGGTGGTCGCCGCCTTCCACGACCCCCTGCGCCTGGCCGAGGACGCCGCGGTGGTCGACCTGCTCAGCCGCGGCCGGCTCACCCTCACCGTGGTCGGTGGCTACGTCGCCGAGGAGTTCGACATGTTCGGAGTCCGACTGGCCGATCGACCGGCCCGGGTCAACGAATCGGTGGCCACCCTGCGGGCGGCCTGGAGCGGAGAGCCGTTCCAGTTCCGGGGTCGCCCGGCCTGCGTGACGCCGCGTCCGGCCCAGCCCGGGGGGCCACAGATCGTCCTCGGCGGCAGCAGCGAGGCGGCGGCCCGGCGGGCGGCGCGCATCGCCGACGGTTTCCTGCCGGCGGAGCCCAGGTTCTACGAGTTCTACCGAGACGAGTGCGTCAAGCTGGGTCGCCCGGACCCGGGACCCTACGGCGGGGCTGACACCAGCGTGGTGGTGGTGGCCGATGACCCCGAAGCCGCGTGGCCTGTCCTGGCCCCGTTCTTCCTGCACGAGGTCAATGCCTACGGGCGCTGGGCCGCCGGGGCGGTCAGCGTCGGCTACCAGCCGGTCGACAGCGTGGATGCCCTGCGCAGCTTCGGCCAGTACCGCATACTGACCCCGGACCAACTCCTGGCCGAACTAGACCGGCAGGGCGAATCCGCATACGTACTGCTCCACCCCATGGTCGGCGGAATCCCGCCGGACCTGGCGTGGGAGCATCTGAGGTTGTTCGAGAAGTCCGTCCTCGATCGTGGAGGTGAGGGATGAGCAATGTGCTCCGTTTCAACTTGCAGCTGCCCGGGCTGGACCCGGCCGACCTGTCAGCCCGGTACCGGGCCGCCCTGGACATGGCCGCGCTGGTCGACCAGTCCGGCTTCGACGTGATCACCATTGACGAGCACCACGGAGCCGAGGACGGCTGGATGCCGTCGCCGATGCTGCTGGCCGGCATGGTGGCGGCGCGCACCGAGCGCATCGCCATCCACCTGCAGGCCCTGCTGCTTCCGCTGCACGATCCGCTGCGAGCCGCGGAGGACCTGATCGCCCTGGACCTGGCCAGCCGCGGTCGGATCAAGGTCACGCTGGGACTGGGCTACCGACCGAGCGAGTACCTGGCCCACGGCAAGGACTGGGGCCGGCGTGGGCAGTTGATGGACCAGTGCGTGAAGGACCTCCTGGCCGCGTGGCGGGGCGAGCCCATCGATCGCGACGGGGCCCAGGTGTTCGTCACGCCGCGACCGCTGCGGCCTGATCCGCCGTTCCTCATCGGGGGCAGTGCCATGGCGTCGGCCCGCCGGGCGGCCCGCTTCGGCCTACCTTTCGGGCCCCCGGCCCACATCCCCGAACTGGAGAACGAATACCGCGAGCAGTGCGCCAAATACGGTGTGACACCGGTGGTGGACGCCCCGCCCCCGGTCGTGAGTCTCCTGTTCGTGGCCGAGGATCCAGACCGGGCGTGGCATGAGATCGGCTCGTATCTGCTGCACGAGGCGACCCTCTACGGATCCTGGCAGACCGACGACATCCAGTCGTCGGTGCACTCGCACTCCTACACGGCGGAGGACCTCCGCGCCGAGGGCATCTATCAGATCCTCAGCCCGGACCAGATCAAGCAGCTGGCCAAGGAGCGTGGCAACGACGTCAGCTTCGTACTGCACCCGCTGTGCGGGGGCATGCCCCTCGACGCGGCATGGGAGTGCATGAACCTGTTCGTTGACAAGGTCCTGCGGGCCGGCTGACATTCGACCGGCGCCCGCTCAACCTCGGCCCTAACTTGACATTGGCGTACGAAGCCTGCGGCCGACCAACTACCCCGGGGTGATGGTGCGACGGGCCAGCTTCCAGCCGTCGGAAGTGCGCCGGAACTCGTCCGAGTAGTGGCCGATGCCCCGTAGCTGAGGGGCGGGCGAACGAGTGTCGCCGACGAACATCCAGTACGACTCGGCCTCGGCCCGGTCGGAGCCGTCGACCCGGACGGCCAGAGTCGTGTTGACGTGGCGCGTGTGGCTGCCCGGGCCCTGGAACCCGCTGGCCCGGCGGGCCACCCGGTCGGCCCGGATGGCCTCGAGACCCCGCACGGTGGCCGGCTCGGCTTCCGCGTCGGCGCTGCCGGGGAAGCACCACTCGGCGTCCTCGGTGAAGAGGGGGAGGTAGTCGGCCTCGAGGTCGCCGGCGTCGGCCAGGTGGGCCAGCCGGGCCACCAGGTTGCGGATGGCCAGCTCGTCTTCGAGGCGGCCCAACTCGTCGTCGGTCATCGGCCCACACCCTCCCCCGGCGACGAACGTGGGGGCGCCGCCGGCACCGGGGATGGTAGACCGCTGGCGTCGGTCACGAAGCTCGACGAGGGAGGCCGGGGGATGGCGACAGGTTCGCAGGAGCGGAGTCAGCGCGAGGAGCGGCTGGAGGTGGTCCGGCGGGCGTTCGCCGCCGTCGGTGCGGGCGACGTGGAGGCGCAGCTGGCCAGCTTCACCGATGACGCCGTCCTGGAGATGCCCTACGCCGATCCACCGGCCCGCCTGGAGGGCAAGGACGTCATCCGAGCCCGGCTGGTGCCGGCCCTCGAGACGTTCCGCTTCACCCTCGAGATCACCGATGTCCACGAGTGCACCGACGCCGACACTCTCATTCTCGAGTATGCGAGCGACGGTCGGGTCACGACCACCGGCCGCTCTTATCGCAATTCCTACGTGGGTATCTTTCGTTTCCGCGACGACCTGGTCTGCTTCCAGCGGGAGTACTACAACCCGGTCCCGGCCCAAAAGGCCCTGGCCGGCTGACTTGTCCGAGAAGGCTGTCTCTCAGAACCGGCTCAGATATGACGGCGCCGGCCCACTCAGCGGAATCCCAGCGATACGAGACTGTCAGAGAACGTAGCGACGGGCGGACCCGGATGATATGGTCGGTGCCTCGGGCGCCTGGTGACAGGGCCACGACCGACAGGGGGAGATGGGTTCTTGATTCGCACGCGACGTGGGATGACCGGCACTTTGGTGGTAGCCGTGGCGGCTGTGCTGCTAGCCGCAGGATGCAGCAGCCACAGGGGCACGACTTCGTCCTCGACCAATCCCGGCGGGACGACCGCGACGACTGCGTCGTCGGCCTCGGCCCAGACGTTCGGGACCCTGGCCTCGCCGTGTGGCCCGGGTAATGCCAGTGGCGCCACTGACCTGGGCGTGACGGATTCTGCCATCCATATCGGCTACGGCGACGACCGGGGTTTCTCGCAGGAGCCAGGGCTGGACCAGGAGATGGGTGACGCGGTCACCGCCCTGATCAAGTGGTGCAACGACCAGGGGGGCATCCTGGGCCGCAAGATCGTGGGTGACGACTACGACGCCGCCATCACACAGGTCAACACGGTCATGCAGCAGGCGTGCAAGACCGATTTCATGATGGTCGGCCAGGGCTTTGCTCTCGACGAAGCTGCCGAATCCACCCGCCTCGGCTGCAACCTGGTCACCGTTCCCGGCTTCACCGTGGGTCCGGACGTGGCCAACGCCCCGGAGATGTACCAGGCCGTGCCGAACCCGGTGGACTACCTGCCCGCCTCCGTTTACTACGAGGTGGCCAAACTGTTCCCGCAGGCCATCAGTTCCTTCGACGTGCTGCACACCACCCTGGCCTCGGCCACCGAGGTCAGCTACGCCAAGGACGTGCAGGCGGCCGCCGCCGCGGGCTGGAAGCAGACCAACTGTGGGGTGACGATCAACTATTACGGCGAGCCCAGTTACACACCGTTCGCCCAGAAGTTCCAGGCGTGCGGGGTCAAGATCATCTACAACAACCTCGGGCCCGGCCCGGTCCTGTTCGGCATGCTGCAGGCCAACTTCTCACTCGGGGTCAAGCCGATCTACGTCATGGAGACCAACGACTACACGTCGCAGATGTCGAGCTGGAATACGAACGGTATCGGGAACAGCATCTACGTCCGCGACGCGTTCGTGCCGCTCGAGGAGGCCGATATCAACCCCGCTGTGGCGAAGTACCTGAGCCTGGTCAAGGCGACCGGCGGAAAGGTCAGCCAGCTGGGTGAGCAGGCCGCCTCGTCGTTCCTGCTGTGGGCGACCGAGGCCAAGGCGTGCGGTTCCAACCTGACCCGCCAGTGCATGGTCAACGACCTGTCGAAGGTGCACCAGTGGACCGGAGGGGGACTCCACGCCCAGACCGACCCCGGTAACAACATCGGGCCCAGCTGCGGGATGCTGCTCAAGCTGACTGGAACCACCTTCAGCCAGGCCTACCCCGCCACCAGAGGTCAGTTCGACTGCAACCCGGAGTACCAGTTCAAGGTTCCGCAGTCGGCCTGGGGTACCACGCTCAACTCCGACCGGATCGCCACCAAGTTCCTGTCGGCGAACGTGATCAAGCCGCAGTAGCGGCTGGATACAGGAGGGCCCGGCCTTGCACCTGTTCCTCACATACACCATCTTCGGGCTGGTCCTGGGCGGCGTCTATGCCATAGCGGCGTCCGGTCTGGTGCTCACGTACAACACCTCGGGTATCTTCAACTTCGCCCACGGGGCGGAGGCCATGCTCGGTGCCTTCGTGTACTGGGAATTGCGCTATGGATGGGGGCTGCCCGCCCCCGTGGCCCTGATCCTGGTGCTGGGCGTATTCGGCCCGCTCATGGGCGGAGTCCTGTATCTGGTCATAATGCGGGGCCTGCGCGAGACCGCTGAGGTCACCAAAGTGGTGGTAACAGTGGCCCTGATGCTCGGGATGCTGTATCTCTCCGAGTGGTTCTGGAACCCGCAGAAGGACCGCACCGTCGTCCAGTTCTTCGGGATCACCAGCCAGGTCAAGATATTCGGGGCCGAGGTCAGCACCCACGAGATAATCGCCCTGGGCTGCGCGGTCCTGATCGGTTTGGGGCTACGGATGTTCTTCTACCGCTTCCGCATCGGCGTGGCCATGCGGGGTGCGGTCGACGATCCCGGCCTCTTGCAGCTCAACGGGCACAATCCCGAGCGGGTGGCCGCCCTGTCGTGGGCCATGGGCTCCTTCCTGGCCGTGCTGGCCGGAGTGCTGCTACCGCCTATCAGCGGCGGTGCGCTGCAGGCCAACGCATTGACACTGCTCGTCCTCGACGCCTTCGCGGCCGCCGTCTTCGGCCGGTTGCGCAGCATTCCCCGCACCTTCGTCGGAGCTCTGATCCTCGGACTGGCCGCCAGCTACGTACTGGCCTACTTCCCGAAGACCTGGCAGTGGGCCAGCAACTTCCGCGTGTCGCTGCCGATGATCGTGCTGTTCGTCGTACTCATCGTCCTACCGCAGGACCGGCTCCGAGGCGCCACCGTCGCCCGCACCCGGGAGCGGGCCCACGTGCCGAGTATGCGCAGCGCGCTCATCGCCGCGGTCGGCCTCCTGGCCGTGGTCATCCTCCTGCGCCAGTTGATGAACGACTCCGACATCACCACCTTGACGGTGGGCATGACCTTCGCCGTCATCGCCCTGTCGCTCACCCTGCTGTCCGGCTATGCGGGCGAGATGAACCTGGCCGCGGTGTCCTTCGGAGCCATCGCCACCATGATCGCATTCCACATCGGCATCACCGGCCACGGTCTGGCATCGCGCATGACCCTCTGGGGAATCGTGGTCGGGGTGGCGATCACCGCTCTGGTCGGGGCGGTGGTGTCGCTCCCGGCGTTGCGCCTCCGGGGCCTGTACCTGGGTCTGGCCACCATGGCCTTCGGGGTGTTCCTGACCGACATGGTGCTGATGGACTCCAACCTCCACAAGCTGCCGTTGTTCCACACCAAGTTCTCCCTCTTCAGCGCCGGGGCCGGGATCAACAGCCTGGTCATCCCCCCGTTGAAGGTCGGGCCGCTCGACCTGCACGACGGCACCTCGTTCCTCGTCACCTCCACGATCGTCTTCGCGGTGATCGGCATCGGCCTGGTGGCCCTGCGCAACAGCAGCTACGGGCGCCGCCTGACCGCCATGAAGGACAGCCCGGCGGCGTCGGCGACCCTCGGCCAGAGCCTGCTCCGGCTGAAGCTGAGCGTATTCATGCTGTCGGCGGCCATCGCCGGGCTCGGGGGGGTGATGATGTCGATGGCGCTCGGTTCGGTGACCCCGGACAACTTCAGCATCTTCCTCAGCCTGTCCCTCCTCATGCTGACGGTCGTGGCCGGCATCAGCTACGTCTCTGGAGCGCTGGCCGGCGGCCTGCTCTCGGGCGTGGGCTTCAGCCTGATCGTCACCACCTTCCACAACCTGGCGTCCAACCACGGCAGCGTGCACGGCCTCTTCTCCTTCCTGGCCAGCTTCGCCACGGTGTCGCCGGCGCTGATCGGGATCGGCGTGGGCCGCAATCCGAGCGGCTGGGTGCACGACATGATCGGTAACTTCCGCACCCTGCGCACCCGGCCGTGGGTGCTGGCCGGCGGGGCCGTGGTAGAGGTCCTCCTCTACGTGCTCAGCCTCACCAAGGTCCTGGGTCACTGGTGGTTCGCCATCCTGACCTTCGTGGTACTCAGCCTCCTGCCCATGGTCGGCCAGATGGCCGACCCGGAGGGCCGCCGCCGCCGGGCCGCCGAGGTGCCGTTGGAGATGGTCGGGATCGACTCGCCCTACGACGACGATCTGCGCCTCACGCTGGACCGGGCGCTCGGGATCGAGGAGCTGGCGCCGGTACCCACCAGCCGGGGCGACCGGCCCCGCACTGCGGCGGCCGGGGGCGGGAACGGCCGGGTGGCCCCGCCGCTGTCCGCGGGGGTGGGCGATGCCGGCGCTTGAGGTCCACGAGGTGTCGGTCCGCTTCGGCGGGACCCGGGCCCTGCAAGATGTCAACATCACGGTCGAGCCAGGTTCGGTGACCGGTTTGATCGGCCCCAACGGGGCCGGCAAGACGACGCTGTTCAACGTGGTCACCGGGTTGCTCTCACCGAGCGGTGGGCGGGTGCGCCTGCACGACCGCGACGTGACCGGCGCCACTCCGGCCCGACGGGCCCGCATGGGGCTGGCCCGCACGTTCCAGCGGCTCGAGCTCTTCACCTCCCTGTCGGTGCGCGACAACATCCGCGTGGCCGGCGACATCCGCAACGGGTGGGGCCGCGGTCACCGCATCAACGTGGCCAAGGAGACCGAGAGGGTGCTCGAGCTGACCGGGCTCGGTGACATCGCCGGCCGGGACGTGGCTGATATCCCCACCGGTCGGGCCCGGGTGGTCGAAGTGGCCCGTGCCCTCATGACCCAGCCCACCGTGCTCCTGCTGGACGAGCCGGCCGCCGGCCAGACCGAGCAGGAGACCGAGACCTTCGGGCAACTTTTGGGTCGGCTGGCTGCCGACGGTCTGGCCATCTGTCTGGTCGAGCACGACATGGCCCTGGTGATGCGGGTCTCGGGCATCCTGCACGTGCTCGACTACGGCCAGATCCTGGCCGTGGGCCGGCCCGAGCAGATCCAGAACGACCCGGCCGTGATCGCCGCCTATCTGGGAGGTGCGGCATGACGGCCGCCACTGCGCCCGGTTCCGCTCCGGGACCGGCGCGGCCCATCGCCGCCGGTGGATTGCCGATCTTGGAGATGGTCGGCGTGCGGGCCGGTTACGGCCCCATCGAAGTGCTGCACGGCGTCGACCTGGCCGTACCCCAGGGGTCGCTGGTCGCCCTCCTCGGTCCCAACGGCGGGGGCAAGACCACCACTTTGCGGGTGTGCTCGGGCTTGCTCCGGGTCAACTCCGGGGAGCTGCGGGTGGCCGGGCGGACAGTCAATGGCATCTCGGCCCACGAGCTGGCCCGACTCGGCATATGCACGGTGCCGGAGGGGCGCGGGATCTTCCCCAACCTGACCGTTCGGGAGAACCTGTGGCTGGCCACCGGGACCGGCGTGTCGCGCGAGCAGGTGGAGAGTATGTCTTTCGACCGCTTCCCCCGACTGGGGGAGCGGCGTAACCAGCTGGCCGGGACCATGTCCGGCGGGGAGCAGCAGATGCTGGCCATCGCCCGGGCGCTGTCGACCCAACCGGTCGTGCTGATCCTCGACGAGCTGTCGATGGGGTTGGCGCCGCTGGTCGTGACGGCCCTGTACGAGGCGGTGGCCGAACTGGCCCAGTCGGGCATCTCGGTGCTGGTGGCCGAGCAGTTCGCGCAGACCGTCCTGCCCATTGCCCAGTCGGCAGCCATCATGCTGCACGGCCGGGTCGTCCGTGTGGGCGCACCAGCGGAGATCGAGGAAGAGCTGGCTTCCGCATACCTAGGTGGTTGACATGTCCAATGACGAGAGTGTGGTGACCGAGAACATGGTGGCGACCAACAGCACCAGTCCGCCAGTCGTGACCGACGACAAGATCGAGCAGTTCCGGGCGTCGGTCAACGAGCTGAAGCTCAAGACGAGCCGGACGCGCGGTGACCTGGTCCGCCAGGTCCTGGGTGGCCTGCTGATGCTGGGCGGCTTCGTGGCCGGGCTGATCATCTACGAGCAGTCCCTCAGTCAGAGCAGCGCGCTCAACCTGGCGTCCGAGCAGATCCTGGCGCTGACCATGGTCGGGCTGGTGGTGATCGGGGCCGCCCTGTTCGTGAGTGCATCCATCAGCCGCTTCCTGCGCTTCTGGATGCTCCGCAACCTCTACGAGGGTCAGGCTCACATCGACCGGCTGGTCGAGGGTTACGAGCAGCACAGCCGGCTCTGAGCCGGCGGTGTGGCAGGAGCCGGCTCTGAGCCGGCGGGGTGGCAGGAGCCGGCTCTGAGCCGGTGGCCGCGCTCCGCTCGCGCCGGGCCGGCGGCCGCTTCATGCTCGAGGCGGCCTCAGCGGGTCGCCACCGTCTCGGTGTCGCGCCCGGATCGCAGGACCCGGCCCGGAAGCTCTCCTACCGGCTGGCCCGAGATGATGGCCGGGCGGCCGTTGACGAAGACCCGTTCGATGCCCATCGACTCGGCGGTCAGGCGCAGGCTTTCTCCCGGCAGGTCATAGACGCGCCGGGCTGGACCGCTGTCGACGGTCTCGGGGTCGAACACGACGATGTCGGCGAACGCGCCCGGGATCAGGCGGCCCCGGTCGGTCAATCCGAACAGTCGGGCCGGGGCGTCGGTCATCAACTCGATGGCCCGCTCCACGCTCACGAGCTGCCGCCCTCTCAGGCAGTCGCTGAGGAAGCGGGTAGGGTAGGGGGAGCCGAGCATCCGGTCCAGATGGGCACCGGCGTCGGAACCGCCCAGGAGCACGGTGTCGTGCTCCCACAGCCGCCGGCGGGCCTCCCAGTCGTCCTTGCCGTCACCGGCGGGTAGCGGCCAAAGCACCGTCTTGAAGTCGTCGGCCGCGGTGATGTCGACCAGCGCATCGGCCGGATCCTGGCCCAGCTCGGCCGCGATCTCGGTGATCAGTCGGCCCTCGAAGCGCTTGTTCTCCGGGGCGATCGTGTCGCCGATCCGGTAGTTGGAGAAGTCGGCGAGCCGATCGAAGGCGGTGCCCTTGGCTGCGGCCCGCATCTCCTCCCGCGCCGCCGGGTCGTGGAGCTTGGCGATCTTCTCGTCGCGTGGCAGCGAGAGGATGTCGTGCCATCCCGGTATGAGCCACAGGGCGCAGAAGGTCCCGAGGCTCATGTTGTTGTCAGCGAATATGGGCATGGTGAGGGCTACGACCCGCCCGCCGATCTCGGCGGCCCGGACCGAGGGGCGCAGCTGGTGGGCGGTGCGCTCCTCCTGGCCGGCGGCCACACCGAGAACGTTCCAGTTGAGCGGGCGGTTGGCCCGGGCGCTCATCTGGGCCATCAGCTCCACCTCGGCGTCCGAGAATCCCCGCAGGCATCCCTCGAGAATGGCTTCGAGCGTGGTTCCCGGGTACCGGCTGACCACGTCGCAGAGTTCGAGCAACTCGGCCTCGGAGGCGATCCGGCTGGGTACCGGCTGATTGTCCCCATCGTTGTGGGTGGAGGACCGGCTCGTCGACAGGCCGAGCCCGCCGGCCGCCAGGCAGTCCTCCAGCAGTCGCACCAGCCGCTCGACCTCTTCGGGGCTGGACTCCCGTTCGGTCGCCTCCGGGCCGAGAACGTAGCGGCGCAGCGCGCAGTGGCCGACCAGGAACCCGGCGTTGACCGCGATCCGCCCTTCCAGGCGGTCCAGGTACTCGGCGAAGGTTTCCCACGACCAGTCGATGCCCTGTTCCAAGGCTTGGAGGGGCATACCTTCCACCTTGGCCATCATCCGCCGCGTGTAGTCGGCGTCGTCGGCCTTGAGCGGAGCCAGGGTGAAGCCGCAGTTGCCGCCGATCACCGATGTGACGCCGTGCAACGACGACGGGGTGGCGTAGGCGTCCCAGTGCAGCTGGGCGTCGTAGTGGGTGTGGGGATCGACGAACCCCGGGGCGACGATCAGGCCACCGGCGTCGATGGTCTCCTTCGCCGGTTCGTCCACCTCCCCCACAGCCACGATCCGGTCGCCGCGGATGCCGACGTCGGCGGTCCGTCCCGGCGTCCCCGTGCCGTCGACGACAGTCCCGCCCTGGATCAGGTAATCGAGCATCGGTCCCTCCCTCGGATGTCGCGTCTCGGAGCATACAGCCACGATTTCCGGTTGGCTGGCCCAACCGGACCTTCACAAGACGAAACTGTCATACTCGATGGATCGGGGGTGGGGCCAGCCCGGACCGGAGCTATCGCGCCGGTTCCCGCCGGTCCCCCGCAACGGAGGAGGTCCGAACCAGATGGCAACAGCGGCAATCGACACGCAGCGTGAGTACAACCTGTGGATCGACGGCCAACCGGTAAAGGCTTCCAAGGGGACCTACAAAGTGGTCAATCCGGCCACCGAGGAGGTGGTGGGAGAAGCCCCCGAAGCGTCGGCGGACGACGCCAATGCGGCGGCCGCAGCTGCTGCGGCCGCCTTCCCGGCCTGGTCTCAGACCACCCCGGAGGAGCGGGCCACGCTCCTCAACCGGGCGGCTGACATCCTCACCGAGCGCTACAACGACTTCGTCCCCTTGGTGCAGGCCGAGACCGGGTCGACCATGGCCATGGCCCAGATGGCCCAGGTCGGAGGCACCATTGCCCGTATCCGCCGCTACGCCCGGGGGGCGCTCGAGCCGTTGGACGTGGCGTTCATGCCGGTACCCAACCTGGGGGGCGGTCCGCACGCCAACTCGGGTGGCATCTTCAACGCCGCCGCGGTACGCCTGCCGGTCGGCGTGGTCGCCTGCATCAAGGCTTACAACGTTCCGATGAACAACGTGATGGGGACCTTGGGCCCGGCCCTGGCCACCGGGAACACGGTGGTGGTCAAGCCGGCCGGACAGGACCCGCTGGCGGTGATCAGGCTGGTGGAGATATTCAACGAGGCCGGATTCCCGCCGGGCGTGGTCAACCTGGTGGTCGGTTCGACTGCCGACTCCTCGCAGGCCCTCGTGGCGTCGCCCGACGTGGACATGGTGAGCTTCACGGGCAGCACCGACATCGGTGTCCGCATCGCCGAGGCCGCCGGCCGGGATCTGAAGCGGGTGCTCATGGAGCTCGGGGGCAAAGGAGCCGCCGTGGTCTTCGACTCGGCCGACATCGACCGGGTGGCGGCGGACACGGCCAGCACGTACACCTACCACGCGGGGCAGATCTGCACCGCGCCCACCCGGCTGATCGCCCAGCGCAAGGTGTACGACGAGTGTGTGGAGAAGCTGGCCCGCATCGCCAAGACGGTCAGGGTGGGTGACCCGACCGACCCGGCCACGATCGTGGGCCCGGTGATCACCGCTGCCCATCGCGACCGGGTGGTGAGCTACATCCGCTCCGGCGCGGACGAGGGTGCCACGATAGTGGCCGGAGGGCCGGATTCGGCGGCCGAGCGGGGTTTCTTCGTCGAGCCCACCCTCATCGCCGATTGCCGGCCGGGGATGAAAGCGGTCCAGGAGGAGATCTTCGGCCCAGTGGTCGTGGCCATGCCCTTCGACGACGAGGAAGAGGGCATCGCCCTCGCCAACTCCACCGACTTCGGGCTGTACAGCTATGTGTGGACGGGCGATACCGCCCAAGGCATGCGGGTGGCCCGGCGCATCAGGGCCGGCAACATAGGGCTCAACACGGTGGGTCGTCACATGGAGGCCCCCTTCGGCGGCTTCAAGAAGAGCGGGATCGGCCGGGACGGCGGTTCCTACGGCCTGCTGGCCTACACCGAGTTGCAGAGCATCGTCTGGCCGGGCTGACTACTGCCCGCCGGCACGGGGCCGGACATCGATCATCCAGAGCCGCATCGGCGCCGAGCCGGTGGGCGCACCAAAAGTGTCGGCGGGTGAGCCGACAGGAAGGAACGAGGATCCATGGGAAAGCTGGACGGGAAGGTCGCCTTCATCACCGGGGCGGCCCGCGGTCAGGGTCGTTCCCACGCCCTGCGCCT
>JAKBAX010000394.1 GCA_021808785.1 Actinomycetes bacterium
TGCGGATTCCGCAGATACAGGATGAAACCGAGACACCTATGGTCGGCCCTCCGCCGGCCGTCTCGTATAACTGGCCGGATACGGGACGATGTGCCCGGACCCGAAAGGGTGCTGACGCGGGTCAGGTGAGCCTGTGGAGACAACAATGAGCGTGAAGGCCGGAACCGAAGGGCAAGTTAGGCGCCACGGCGGGATGACCGCCGTGGTGAACGGACCGGAGGGCGACGACTTCGACTGGCTGTCGATTGATTGGCAAGCGGTCGAGGACGAAGTACGGCGTTTGCGGCAGCGGATCTTCACGGCGTCGCAGGCAGGGGACCTGAAGCGGGTCCGCAGTTTGCAGAAGTTGATGCTCCGGTCTCGTGCCAATGCGCTTGTCAGCGTGCGGCGGGTGACCGAGCTGAATGCTGGACGCAAGACGGCGGGTGTCGACGGGAAGGTCGTTGTGACCGGTCCGGGTAAGGCCGCGTTGGCCGACCGGATTCGTCGCGGTGACCGACCCGTCGCTGCTCTCCCCGTCAAGCGGGTGTATGTGCCGAAGGCGAACGGGAAGCAACGTCCGCTCGGGATACCTGTGATCGTCGATCGTGTGCGCCAAGCGCAGGTGGTCAACGCATTGGAGCCCGAGTGGGAGGCGCGTTTCGAGCCGAAATCTTATGGGTTCCGGCCGGGCCGTGGCTGCCATGACGCTATCGAGGCGATCTTCCACGTGGCGAGGGGTCCCAACCCGAGCCGGAAGTGGTGTCTCGACGCTGACTTGGTGGCGGCGTTCGAGTCTGATTCATACTGCCTCCTTGGTTGATTGGTTGGGGTTGAATAGGGTCGGATTGGGCTCGGGAACCTGTATTCGCAGGCCTTTTCTGCGTCCGGTGCGGACGATGACGGCTTGGAGTTCGCCGCGCTTTACACGCTGCAACACGGTCTGGCGGGAAACACCCAGAGCCATGGTCGCCTCTAACATGGCCAGCCAGCCGGGTGGGGTGTCGTCGACGAACAATGCTTTGATCTGGTCGGTCATCCGTATCCGCCATGGTGCGCCGGGGGTGTCTTGTTCGGCGGGGATGAAGCCCTCGTTGATCCAGCGATAGACGGTGGAGGGGACCAGGCCGAGTTGTTTGGCCGCTTGGTAGAGAGGGAGCGCTTCGCCCTCTGGCGAATCGTCGGGCCGCTGGTAGCGGGGGATGCCCCGGTGGTGGCGCAGGCCCTGGACGATGGCAGCATTGAAGGGCTGGCCTCGGGCGCTGAGGCGTCCTTGGCGGTTCAAGATCCCGGCGATGGTGCCGTCGGGATGGTGGCAGGCGAGACGTCGGATCAACTCGATGGTGTCGTCGTCGGTGCGGATGGTGGGCTGTCTGGCCTTTAGCGTCACGCGAACTTCGCTGAGCGCACCGCCGCGCCAGCGCAGGGTGAGCCGGGCCTGGCCGGCGTCGCGGTCGACATCGATGACGACCTCCTCGAGCAGGGTTCGCAGGAGTTCTTTGCGGTCCCGGCCGGTTGTGCTGGGCGCCTGCCAGACCCGGTCCAGGTCGTTGCCCATGCGCACAAGGGCGGCGCGTTCGTCGGGGCCGAGGTCAGTAGGGCGTGCCGCCTCTTTGCGAGCCAGTTCGGCCTGCCCCGCGGCCAGGGCGGCCAGCTTGGCTTCCCAGTCGGCTTCGAGCCCCCGGGCCACCAGCCGGTTGTCGGGATCGACGGCCATGTAGCGCCGCTCCGCCAGGCTGGCTTGGTAGCGGGCCCGCTCGACTTCGTTACGCCACTGTGACAAGGCAGCGTCGCGATCAGCGATCACGGCTTCAGCGGCGACCAACGCGGCCTCCACGCCGGCCGGGGTGAGCGCAGCCAAGAACGCCTCGGCGACTGCCTGGTCGATCTGCATCCCGCCGATCGACAAACAGCGCTCGGCGCGACCCTCGGCCAGGTTGCGGCCGTTGCAGTGATAGCCGGGGGTGGAGTAGTCCCGGTTGTAGTGCACGGCCAGCTTGCGCCCGCAGCGTCCGCACACCGCCAGGCCCTGGAGGAGAGCGCATCCCTCGCGGACCGCCCCGGTGCCCGGCTCATGGGCCTGGGGGCGGATGTTGGTATCGATGCGAGCCTGGTTGGCCAGGTAGGTGTCCCAGGTGAGGTATGCCTGGTCGCAGTGGTGGTCCACGATCAAGGTCTGCCACTCCTCCATGGGTAGTCGACGTCTCCGGGTGTGCAACCGGCCGTCTTCATCTATAGAGCGCTCCTGGCGAGTCGAGCCGAACACGTAGGCGCCAGCGTACGCGGGATGCGTCAAGATCCGATGGATCTGCAGATACGAAGGCGTCACCCATTGCACGTCGCCGCCCCGGCCGTCGTGATAGGGGAACGGCAGGCCTTGGTCCCGATACCAGATCCAGGTGGCCCGCACCGATCCCAGTTCGGCGAAGCGGTCGAAGACGCTCCCGATCGCGCCGCGTACAGCCTCGTCTGGATGGGCCAGGATCTGGCCGTCGGACTCGCCCCAGATCAGCCCGACCGGCAAGCCGAAGCGCAGCTCGCCCCGAGCCGCCTTGTTGCGGATTCCACCGTGCAGGCGCTCGCGCAGCACGTGCAGCTCAGCCTCGGCGATCGTGCCCTTGAGCCCCAAGGCCAGGCGGTCGGTGTAGTCGGCCGGATCGTAGATACCCTCGACATCGGCGATCAGCGCGCCGGTCAGCGCGCACAGGTCCAACAGCCGATACCAGTCCGCGTTGGACCGGGCCAGTCTGGACACCTCGAGCGACAAGATCAACCCGACATGGCCGAGCCCGACCTCGGCGGCCAAGCGGGCGAAACCGGCCCGCTCAGCGCTTCCCGAGCCCGACAGGCCCAGATCCTCGTCGATGATCAGCACCGCCTCTTTGGGCCAGCCCAACTCGGCCGCACGCCCGGTCAGGTCGTACTGACGGGCGGTGGACTCGCGGTTGCGCTCCACCTGGGCATAGCTGGACTGACGGATGTAGATCACCAAGATCTTGGCTCGATGGCGGTCGGTCAGTTTAGAAGCGTCACGCATTCTTCCTCCTTGCACGGCGTGCGGTCTCGGCCCCGCTGCGCAGCAGGGACCGGTCCCGCCCCCCGCCGAATTGCAGCGCGACGTCCTCTGGCACCCCGGCCTGCCGACGCCTGTATGCGGCCTGCCGACAGCTGGGCGAGCAGAACCGCGGCGGCGAGCCCCGTCCGTCTCGCAGCACCACTCCTTGCACCGAGGTGGGCACGAACCGGCCACAGGGCGGGCAGACAAAGCCGACCCGAGCGCGGGTCGAGGCCTTCTGGTCCGACCGGGTGCTCCCAGAAGCGTCACGCGATCGTGTCGCCTTGGTGCTTCGCCTCGGGACTGTTCCAGCGCGCACAGAACGCGCGGCGCGGGGCTCAGTCATAGAAACGTCACCCCATCTGCTCCGAGCCGACTTCTTCGAACTGACCCGGCTGGCCGGGCCCGCAGCCTCACGCGACCCGCGTGACGTCGCCGGCGCCTTCACCGCTTTCGATGGCTTCATCGGGTTCCTCCTCTCGCACAAGGCCTGCCGGCGCCACCGCGTTGGCCATAAGCGCCGCCAGACGTTCGATCACCACCGCCCGATGCTCGGTCTCGAGTGTCGCCCACACCTCGACGACCTCGGTCTCGCTGTCCAGTCCCAGTCGAAGCTGCACCGGTCACCTCCCCAGGATTCTCGTCTCTATCTTGACCATTAGCGTCACGCGATCGGTGGATCAGACCGTCGATGACAGCTCTCATGCGTTGCAGGTCGCCCAGCGACCCCAGCACCTCGCTCGCCGCTGCCCCCGCCGTCTCTTCGGCGCCGACGTCCGTCCACGCCGCCGGGATCAGCGAACGGGAACCGTCGGGCAGCACCAAGATCAAGTCCAGGCTGCCCTGCCGACGCATCCAGCCGAACACCCGTAGCGACTGCCCGACGAACGGATGACGCTTACGGACAATCGCCACCTCCGAGGGGAGGTCCTGGAGGTGGGTAGTGTGTCGCCCACTCGTTCGA
>JAKBAX010000046.1 GCA_021808785.1 Actinomycetes bacterium
GACCCCGGCGGAGGTCTCGGGCCGGGGCACGGTGCTCAGCTGGGTGGTCTCGCACCACCCCACCGAAGCCGATGACCGCCCCCGGATAGTGGCCCTGGTCGAGCTGGAGGAGGGGGTCCGACTGGTCTCGAACCTGGTGGAGGTGGACGTGACCGATGTCCGCAACGACATGGCCGTGCAGGTGAGCTTCACCGAGGTCGATGGAGTGCGCCTGCACCAGTTCCGCCCGACGCGGTGACCGCCACTCTGAAGGACCGCACCGCCGTGGTCGGCATCGGCCAGACGGAGTTCTCCAAGAACTCCGGTCGCAGCGAGCTCCGGCTGGCCTCCGAGGCGGTTCGGGCCGCGCTGGACGACGCCGGGCTGGCCCCGGCGGAGGTCGACGGTCTGGTCACCTTCACGCTGGACTCCAACGACGAGCTGCTCTTGATGCGCAGTGTGGGGATGCAGGAGGTCAGGTGGACGTCCCGGACGCCGTTCGGGGGCGGTGGGGCGTCGGCGACCATCGAGCACGCGGCCGCCGCGGTGGCCTCCGGGGCGGCCGACGTGGTGGTCGTCTACCGGGCCTTCAACGAGCGCTCGGGGCGCCGTTTCGGCCAGCCATCGGGAGCCGCGTCCCACGAGGTCAGCTGGTACCTGCCCTTCGGCCTCGACACCCCGGCCAAGATGTACTCGCTGTGGTTCCAGCGCTACATGCACCAGTTCGGTCTGACCAACGCCGACTTCGGCCGCTACAGCGTGCTGGCCCGCAAGCACGCCGCCACCAACCCGAACGCCTGGTTCTACCAGCGGCCCATCACCATCGACGACCACCAGAACTCGCGCTGGATCGTCGAGCCGATCCTGCGCCTGCTCGACTGCTGCCAGGAGAGCGACGGCGGGGTGGCCTGCGTGGTGACATCGGCCGAGCGGGCCCGCGATCTGCGCCAGCCGGTGGTGCTCATCAATGGAGCCACCCAGGGCAACCTGCTGCACGGGAACGTCACCTTCAACTACTACTTCCCCGACCTGTGCCGCTTCCCCGAGGCCGAGTCGGCGGCCGGCCAGCTGTGGAAGTCCACCGGGCTGGGCCCCGGCGACATCGACGTGGCCATGATCTACGAGAACTTCAGCCCGGTGGTCTTCTACCAGCTGGAGGCATACGGTTTCTGCGGGTACGGCGAGGCCAAGGACTTCATCGCCGACGGGAACATCGAGATCGGCGGGCGCACTCCGGTCAACACCAATGGTGGCCTGCTCGGCGAGGCCTACATCCACGGGGTCAACAACATCTTGGAGGGGGTCCGCCAACTGCGCGCTACCGCGGTCAATCAGGTGCCCGATGCCCGTCACGTGCTCTGCAGCGCCGGGCGGAGCGCGGTGGTCCTCGGGCGCCCCTGACCGGATCCTCGGCTCAGACGCGGTCGTGGAGACGGAGCTTCGCGAGTTTCACGACAAGCTCAGCCCGGATTCGGGAACCGGACTATCCGCGCCTCGAGGCGATCCAGATCGACCACGGCGAACGAAGCCTGGTCCCGGGCGCCGTGCTCTCTCGACTCACCGAGCGACCCCGGATTGACGATCAGGGTGCCGGCGACCTCCCGCACCATCGGTACGTGGGTGTGACCGGTGATCAGCACGTCGGCATCGAGATCCCGGCACCGGGCCCAGGCCCCGTCGTTCTCGGTCAGGTACTCGTTGTAGGGGGGCCAGGGGGTCGAGTGCACCATGGTGATCGACCGTCCACCAAGTTGGGCGTCGATCCGGGTCGGCCGCTCGGCCAGCCAGCTCAGGGCGTCCCCGTCCACCCCCGGGGCGGTCCGGGCCCGCACCCCGCCCGGGCCGAGCAGCACCATCTCGTGGTTACCCTGGATGCAGGGGAAGCCCCTGTCGCGCAAGCGGCCGACCACCTCGTTGCAGAAGCGGTACTCGTAGACGACGTCGCCTGCGACGAACACCTCGTCCACCTCGGCCGCCATCATGTCCAGACCCGCCTCGAGGGCGGCGACATGGCAGTGCACGTCCGATATGACCCCGATCCGCACCGGCGCACTCTAGCGGCCCCCGCCCCCCCGCCCCCGGAGCGGACCCGAAGGACTCGGAGCGGACCCGGAGGCCGGGAGGGCCGGCAGGGGTGGGAGGGCTAGGAGGCGGCCACGCTCTGGCCGGTGTACTGCCCGCAGATGGGATCGGCACCCGGCACCAGGTCGAAGGAGGTGCCGTTCCACCGGGTCAGGTACTGGCAGAGCGGTGACCCGGCCGCCTGGCCCCGGTCGGCCATGGCGAAGCTCAGGGGATGGTTGCCGAGCAGGCCCAGGGCGTCGTATTTCGTGATGCCCAGCATGGCCTGGATGAACTTGGCCTGCGTCGGGTTGGGCCCAGCGAGCTTCAAACCCTGCACGATCCCGTCGATGGACAGGTAGCTGAAGTACTGGTTGAGGCTGGGCGGGGCGGTGACCCCGGCGTACTTCTTCAGGGCCGCCTGGAACGCCTTGGTGGCCGCCGTGTTCATCTGCACCGGCTCGTAGGCGCCCGGGAAGTACACCCCCTTGGCCTGCTGCTCGGTGGCCGGCCCGGCGGCCAGCAGGTCACCCTCTCCCTCGGCCAGGAAGGCGACCTTCAAGTTGACGCCCGCCTGGCGCAGCCCGACGATGGCGGCCAGGCCGGTGTTGGTGTCGGTCACGGGGAAGAACGAGTCGATGCCGGCGGCCTTCATGGCCAGCACCAGTGGCTCCACGTTGGTGGAACCGAAGGGCACGTTGGCGTTGACGTAGCCGGCCTTAAGCCCCGCATCTTGGGCCGCAACGGCATCAGCCTTGGTGGTGTCAGCCGCGGAGGGCGAGATCCCGTAGCCGATCAGCCCCAGGTTGGTCCCACCCAGGAGCTTGACCACCTTGGCTATACCGGTGTTGACCTTGGTGAAGTCGTTGTAGCCGTAGATGGAGAACATGTTGTCGTTGGTCAGCCACTCAGACCCGTCGTAGTTGGCCCCCACCACGGGGATGCCCTGCGAGTGCAGGTACGAAGAGGCGGCGAAGAGCACCGCCGTCATCCCGATCACCGCGAAGACGTGGTCCTGCTGGACCAGTCTCTGGGCCGCGCTGAGCGCCTGGGCCGGGTTGGTACCGGCGTCGGCGATGACGTATTTGATGTTGTACCCCTCTTCGGCCGCCTTGCCGACACCCGCCTTGATGCCGGTCGGGACGAAGCTGGATACGTTCGACGCCGGCCCGGTGAGGTCGGTGAGCACGCCGACGGTGATGGTCGGCTCCGAGGCCGACGGCTTCGAGGAGGCCGTCGTCCCCGTCTGGTGCGAGGAACTGCTGCATCCCGCCAATACGCCGAGCAAGACGACACCCGCCAGCAGGCGCGACCGGTAGCTTCGCAAAGTATTCCCCCTGTATTGGCCGGCGGCGCGCCGACATTGGCCAGCAAACATAGCAAAGATTGACCTGGGGACGTCAAGTACTCCCTGCGAACGAGCGTCTTGATTCGATACTCTAACAATGTGAGCACCGAACCAACCGGGACGTCGCCACCGGCTGCACCCCCCTCGGACTGGTCCCGGCCCGGACGCACCGCGGCCCGACTGGCCCGCCACGTGGAGGTCAGCCTGGGCGAGCTGGATCTGACCCTGTCGCAGTACCGCGTCCTCATGTTCCTGTCCGAGCGGGCCGAGTTGGCCTCCCGGCTGGCCGATTCGCTGGCGGTCACCCGGCCGTCGGTGACCGCCGTGGTGGACGGCCTGGTGGCCCGCGGCCTGGTGGAGCGCCGGGCCTGCGAGGGCGACCGCCGCCGGGTCGAGCACGTGCTCACCGAGGCCGGCCGGAGGCTGCTCAGCGCGGCCGACGACCAGGCCGACGACCGGCTGGCGACGGTGGCGGCTCAGCTCGACGACCGCCAGGCCCGGGACCTCCTTTCCGGCCTCCACCACTGGCGTGGCGCGCTCGACCGGTATGCGGTGTCGCGCCGGGCGGCGCGGACGGTGATCCGGTGATCAGCGACCTGGTCGACAGCACGACCACACCCTCCCCGTTCGAGCCGGCCCCGGAGCCGGCCCGCTACGGCGCCCCCAGGCGGGGCATCGATCCCGATCGCACCAAGAGCTGGATGCGCCGGGCCCTGCCCATCGTCGCCGCCCACAAGGTCAGCTTCGCCACCGCCCTGTCGGTCAGCTTCGTGTCGCTGGTCCTGCAGGTGGAGATCCCCCAGCTCCTCGGCACCGACGCCCTCAACAAGGCCGTGGTGCCCTTCGTGGAACAGGCGTCGCGGCCGGTGGCGGAGAGGCTCCCGGCCTCCCACTTCGAGCACCTGCTCCTGCACTACGTGGTACTGGTCCTGATCCTCGCCGTCGGGGCCGGGATCTGTGGCTACATATCCCGCCTCTTCTTGATGACCACCGCCTACCAGATCGAGTTCGACCTGCGGAACATCATCTACAGCCATCTGAGCCGGATGTCGTTCTCCTATTACGACCGGGTGCAATCGGGTCAGCTCATATCACGGGCCAACTCCGACATCCGCTCGGTGCAGATGTACCTGACGTTCGGGCCGTCCATCCTGGTCCAGTGCCTGGTAGCGGTCGTCGCCTTCGGGTACATGCTCGCCACCAACGTGGCCCTGGCTTTCGTGGCCATGTGCGCCATGCCGTTCATATACGTGGCCGGGGTGCGCATGCGGGCCGTGCTCTTCCCGGTCTCCTGGCTCATCCAATCCCGCCTGGCCGAAGTGGCCACCATCGTCGACGAGAACATCAACGGCGTCCGCGTGGTCAAGTCCTTCGCCGCCGAGGGCCAGCAGCTGGGCCAGCTGGCCGGGGCGGCCCGACGGTTGCGGTGGGCCTACGTCAAAGATGCCGACGTGCGGGCCCAATTCACTCCCGTCGTACAGAACCTGTCCCAGCTGGGGCTGGCCCTGGTGCTGCTGTTCGGCGGCTGGCTGGTCGTCCACGACCACCTGCAGGTCGGCACGATCCTGACGTTCAGTTTCTGGATCGTCATGCTGCAGATGCCGTTCCAGATGCTCGGCATGATGATCATGATGGGCCAGCGGGCGTCGGCGTCGGCCCACCGTATCTACGAGATCCTCGACGAGCCGGCCGAGGTGGCCGACCGCCCCGGCGCCACCGACCTGGTCGAGTGCCGGGGTGACGTCCGCTTCCGGTCGGTCACCTTCCGCTACACCCCTGACGGCCCACCGGTGCTGGAGGGCTTCGACCTGCACCTGCCCCCGGGCCAGACGGTGGCCCTGGTCGGCCGGACCGGGTCGGGAAAATCGACGGTCGCCCGCCTGATAGAGCGTTTCTACGACGCCACCGAAGGAACGGTGCTGATCGACGACCACGACGCCCGGGACCTCACCATCACGAGCCTCCGGGCCCATGTGGGCATGGTCCTCGACGAGCCCTTCCTTTTTTCCGTGTCCATCCGGGACAACATCGCCTACGGGCGCCCCGACGCCGACATCACCGACATCGAGGCGGCGGCCCGAGCGGCCGGGGCCGACGGTTTCATCCGGGAGCTGGCGCACGGCTACGACACCATCGTCGGGGAGCGGGGGTACACCCTCTCCGGCGGCCAGCGCCAGCGCATCGCCATAGCCAGGGCCCTGCTGGTCAATCCGCCCATCCTCATCCTCGACGACGCCACCAGCGCCATCGACGTGCAGGTGGAGAAGGCCATACACGAACGGCTAGAGACCCTGATGGCCGGTCGGACCACCCTCATCATCGCCCACCGCCTGTCCACCATCGGCCTGGCCGACAGAGTGGTCCTGGTCGAGGGGGGCCGGGTGGTGGCCGACGGCACCCACGCCGAGCTGCTCGCGACGACCCCCCTCTACGCCGAGGTGCTGGCCCAGGCGGCCGAGCTCGAGGCCACCGAGGCCGAGACGGCGGAGGCTCCCGGGGCCGGTGAGCCCGAAGCCGCCGACCGGCGAGGGGGGCGGGACTCATGATGGGACCGATGTTCGGCGGTGGCGGCCGGGGTTCGGCCTCCAATCCCGGTGGCGGCCTGCCCTTCGCCGGGGTCCCCTGGGAGATGCAGGAGGGGGTCAACCGGCTGCTGGCCGACGAGCCCGAGCACGACGACACCGAGCACGCCTTCAGCTACCGCCCGGCCCCGGACGAGAAGCAGCGGGTCACCCTGCGCCTCCTGGTCCTGCGCCACTGGAACCTGGCTCTCTGGTCCGGGCTGTTCGTGGCCGTCGTCGCGGTGGCCAACCAGGCCGGGCCGGAGCTGGTCAGCTACGGGATCAATCACGGCATGGTGCACAAGGACATGACAGTGGTGCTGACCGTTGCCATCCTGTATGTCGCCGCGGTGGGCATCACCGCCATCTCCCAGCGGGCCATGGTCAAGGTCACCGGCCGGCTGGCCGCCCAGGTCATGCACGACCTGCGGGTGCGGGTGTTCACCCACCTGCAGCGGCTGGGGCTGGACTTCTACACAGACGAGAAGGCCGGCGTGATCATGACCCGGATGACCAGCGACATCGAGAACCTGCAGCAGTTGCTGCAGGACGGTCTGGCCCAGTTCGCGGTTCAGGGGCTGACGATGGTGGTCATCATGGCCGTCCTCTTCACCACCAACGCGCTGCTGGCGCTGTACGCGGTTTTGATGGTCCTGCCGCTGCTGGTGGTGGGATCGCTCTGGTTCCAGTCGGCGTCGGAGCGCGGCTATGACCGGGTGCGGGACGGGATCGCCAATGTGCTGGCCGACCTGTCGGAGAGCCTGCACGGCGTGCGGGTGGTGGCCGCCCACAACCGCCAGGCCCGCAACGTGGTCCACCATCGCAACGTGGTCGGCGAGTACCGAGATGCCAACAACTACACCGCCCAGATCAATGCCGTCTACGGGCCGGGAACCCAGGTGCTGTCATACCTGTCCCAGGCCGGGCTGCTGGCCGTCGGGGGTGAGATGGTGCTGCACCACCGCCTGAGCATCGGCGGGCTGACCGCCTTCTTCTTGTACATGAACCGGTTCATGATGCCCATCCAGCTCCTGGTCCAGCAGTACAACGTGTTCCAGCAGGGCCAGGCGTCGCTGGTCAAACTGCGTACCCTGCTGGACACCGCGCCCAACGTCGGGGAAAAAGCGGCCGCCGTCGAGCTGCCTCCGCTGGAGGGCCACATCCGCTTCGACGACGTGAGCTTCGGGTACGACCCGGCCCAGCCCGTCATCGAGCACGTCGACCTGGAGGTGCCCGCCGGCCAGACGGTCGCCTTCGTGGGTCCGACCGGCGCCGGCAAGTCAACGCTGGCCAAGCTGGTGACCCGCTTCTACGACCCCACCGCGGGCCAGGTGCTCATCGACGGGCACGACCTGCGGGACGTGACCATCCCATCCCTGCGCCGCCAGCTGGGCGTGGTACCTCAGGAGCCGTTCCTCTTCGCCGGCACCATCCGGGACAACATCGCCTTCGCCCGGCCCGGCGCCAGCGACGACGAGGTGTGGGAGGCGCTGCGAGCCGTCGGTCTCGACGACGTGGTCACCCGCATGCCCTCGGGGATGGACACCGAGGTGCACGAGCGGGGTCAGTCGCTCTCCTCCGGGGAACGTCAGCTGATCGCCCTGGCCCGGGCGTTCATGGCGCGGCCGCGCGTCCTCGTCCTCGACGAGGCCACGTCCAATCTGGACCTGGCCTCGGAGACCAGGATCGAGGCCGCCCTGGACCTGCTCCTGCAGGGCCGCACAGCCATACTGATCGCCCACCGGCTCAGTACGGCCATGCGAGCCGACCGCATCTTCGTCATCGACGACGGGCGGGTGGCCGAGAGCGGGACCCATGACGAGCTGGTCGAGATGGGAGGCCGCTATGCCGCCATGTACCGGACCTGGTCGAGCCACACGAGCGTCACGGGGTAGCCGGGCCTGCTCCCCGGCCGAGGGGGACGCCGCAATGGCCGGCGATATGCTTCGGAGCAGTGATCGGCCACGAGGGGGCCGTCTTTCGCCAACAGGGGGAGCCAGCCATGGCCGATTCCGAGTACATCCAGGTGGTACACCGGGAGCTTCCTTATCCCACCTTCGACGCCGACAACCACCTGTACGAGACCCGCGACGCCCTCACCCAGTACCTGCCCCGCGAGTACGAGGGGGTCGTCCGGTACGTGGAGGTGGAGGGCCGGACCAAGCTGGCCATCAAGGACCGGATCACCGATTACATCCCGAATCCCACCTTCTCCAAAGTGGCGGTGCCCGGCGGCGCCGGCTTCGACGTGACCCAGAAGGACCGCAAGCGCGACTTCGCCACGACCGCGGTCGGCGGCTTCGGAAAGATGGTGGCCATGCCCGGCATCGAGGCCTTCTTCGATCCCGAGCCCCGCTTGGCGCTGATGAAGGAGATGGGCATCGACCGCACCCTGCTGTGGCCGACTCTGGCCAGTGCCCTGGAGGAGCGGCTGGCCGACGACCCCGACGCAGTGTGCGCCGTCGTGCATTCCCTCAACCAGTGGATGCACGAGCACTGGAGCTACGTCTACGCCGACTCCATATTCTCCACCCCGATCATCTCCCTGGCCGTCTTGGAGCGGGCCATGGAGGAGCTCGAGTACATCGCCGAGCGGGGAGCTCGTATCTTCTTGATCCGGGTGGCCCCGGTGCCGACCTGGAAGGGGCGCAAGTCGTTCGCCCTACCCGAATTCGACCCGTTCTGGGCCCGCGTACAGGAACTGGATCTCACCGTCGGCATGCACTCGGGCGACCCCGGTTACCACCGCTACATCAACGAGTGGGAGGGGCTCAACACCGAGATGAGCATCTCGCGCCACGCCCGCCGGGCCAACCCGGCCTTCGTGGCCCTCTCCTCCGAGAAGGACTCCCTCATCGACGCCCTGGCCTCGGTGATCGGCCACGGACTGGCCACGCGGTTCCCGAACCTGCGGTTCATGCCGGTCGAGTTCTCCAGCCGGTGGATCCGGCCCTTCTACCGCAAGCTTCAGGCCACCTATGACCGGGCCGCCGTCCTCTTCGACGAGAACCCCGTCGAGGTGTTCAACCGCAACGTCTGGGTCCACGCCTTCCACGAACCCGATCCCAAGGGCCTCATCGACCTCGGGATCCCCGTCGACCACCTCATGTTCGGCTCGGACTTCCCCCACCCCGAGGGGATGGCCGACCCCTTGGCCTACGCAGAGGTGGTGAAGGACCTGCCCATGGACCAGCAGGCGCTGATCATGGGCGGCTCGGTGTCGCGGGCCCTGCGGGTCGCCTGAGCGACTGTCGTGCAAGCGGGAGAGGACGAGCTGGTCTACATCGACGCCGTCCCCGCCGACTTTCTCGAGCCGGGCGAGTCGGCCACGGTCTCGGTCGAGGGCTGGCCCGTGACCGTGACCGTGGCCAACGCCGACGGCGACTGGTACGCGTACGAGAGTGCCTGCCCCCATCAGGCCACACCTCTCGGTGGCCTGCGCCTGACCCGCAAGACCCTGCTCCAGTGCCCGGAGCACGGCAGCATGTTCGACGTGGCCACCGGCCGGTGCGTCCTGGCATCCAACGACGGCTGGAGCGGCACCCTTCGGACCTATCCCACCAGGGTGGTCGACGGGGTGGTGCAGGTCTCCCTGGCCTACCATTCGTGACATGGAGCGACGTAACACATTGGCCATCCTGGCCGCCATGGTCATCTTCGCCACGGTGGTCGGCTGGGAGAGTGCCATCTACGCGGAGCCGAGCGGTACGGCCCACAGGGTGGTAGGCACGGCGGGGCGGGGCGCGGCCCAAGCCGCGGTACTCCTGGCCGGTGGGCTGCTCATCTTCGGGGTGTGCCGGTGGATGGTCCGACGGGGGTGGATCTAGGGCCTGCGACTCGGCCCCCAGCTCCGAGAAGGAGAGTCCACACCTTGACCAAGACTTCCTTGTCGGACCGCGATTTCCAGCGGCTTTTGCAGCTCCGCACCAGGTTGCGTGGGTTCTTGCGCTGGAGCGAGGCACAGGCGCGCGCCGCCGGGGTGCCTCCCACTCAGCACCAGTTGCTCCTCGCGGTGCGTGGTCATAGCGATCGGCGGGGCCCGACCATCGGAGAGGCCGCCGACTACCTGTTCCTACGCCACCACAGCGCGGTCGAACTGGTCGACCGGGCCGGCCACGCCGGGCTGGTCGAACGCCGGGCCGATCCTGACGACGCCCGGGTGGTCCGGCTCGGTCTGACGCCGACCGGCCGGGCGGCCCTGGACCGCTTGACGGCGCTGCACTTCGAGGAGCTCCGTCGCCTGGCATCGAGCCTCACCGCCTTGGTGAAGGACTTCGACTTCGATCAGGACGACCGGGGGGGCACCCGGGGGTCCGAATAGGCTTGCGCCTCGTCACCCACCGGACCGCCCCGTAGCCGGCGCAGCGTCAGTACACGCTCGGCGGGACGCTCCTCTTCGAGCAGCTTCTGGCCGGCCTCGAGCAGATCGAACTGCGTGACGAGACCGTCGAGATGGCGGGGATCGGTCCGGCCACACCGATGACCGCGGCACCGCCCAGGACGACGCCGCCGAGCGGCAGATGCGAAGGGACGGCGAAGAGCGGCTGCGGTGCGACCAGCCCGCTGATGCCACTACCATGCGCAATCCGTCGGCCGTCGCCGAGGCCCCGCTCAGAGGTGTCCCGGCTACTTATCGTACTCCGATGTTATCGTATTACGAGTGGTCTCACCTGAGCACTCGTAACCGGCTCATTCGGCGATCAGCCGATAGCCAGAGCCGCCTCCAGGGCGCTCGATGTGGCTCCTTCGATCAATCCGACGGTCCTGCAGTCACCGATGGGCCGTACGCTGCGTCCGGTTGCACTGATGGCCTGGGCCAGCCGGGGATCCGGAACCGCACCGGTGGTCAGGACCACGGTGTCGGCACCAACGGTCTCATCGGCCCCGCGGGCCGAAACCGTCACGCAGTCGTCACCGATGTGCCCGACGGTCGCCGGCCCGAGGATTCGTACGCCGTTCCGCAGGAGGCTGGCCACCAGCTCGAACCGTCCCGGTGGGCCGAGCTCCTCGGCCACGACGCCGGTGGAGCTCACGATCGTTACCTGCCGGCCTCGTTGGCAGCACAGGTCGGCGAGGGAGGCGGCGGCCTTGGTCTCGCCGACGACGACGACATCTTTGCCCACCGAGTCGTCGTCGCTTTGGATCCACGGGCCGAGGGCCGTCACGTGGGTGGCCCGGTCCGCGCCCGGCGGAGACGGCGGGGACCACTGCGGCCCGGTGGCCACGACGACGTCGTCGAAGTCGAGGATCGTGTCGGGTTCGACTCGTGCCCCGAGCTCGATGACGACGTCGGATTGCTCGATCTGGTGGATGAGCCAGCCCAGCCAGCGGTCGAGGACAGGATCGAGCATCCCGGCCAGCACCAGCTGGCCGCCGAGCCGCTCCGACGCCTCCCGCAGGGTCACTCGATGGCCACGCCGGGCGAGCAGCCGTGCTGCTTCCATGCCCGCCGGCCCACCGCCGGCAACCAGCACGTTGCGACTCGATGTCGCCGGTTCGAGCGCCAGGTCGTGCTCCCGGCCGGCTTGGGCATTGACGACGCAGCTGGTGGGGACACGGAGGGCTATGTTGCCGATGCAGCGGTAGGAGTAGATGCAAGGGCGGACGTCATCGGTGCGGCCCTGCCCGAGCTTGCGTGGCAGGTCGGGGTCGGCGATCAGCTTGCGGCCGAAGGCGACGAAATCGGCCTTGCCCTCGGCGAGGCACTCCTCGGCTTCGTCAGGCTCGAGGCGCCCGAAGGTGATGACCGGCACCGCCACTCGCTGGCGGACCATGGCCGCGTGGTCGGGCAGCGGGCCGACCACGTGCGGGGCGTAGGAGTCGGTCGCAGCCGTTGCGACGTTGGTGTTGGCGTATGCCGTGAGGTGCACGGCGTCGATTCCTGCGTCCACCGCCATTTCGATCACGCGTAGTTGCTCGTCGAACCTCTCACCGATGTCGTAATGGCGCTCGAAGGCGTTTATGCGCATCCACATCGGATACCCCCGTCCGACGCGCCGGCGAATCCCGGTGATCACCTCGAGCAGGAAGCGGGCCCGATTGTCCAGTGAGCCGCCCCAACGGTCGGTCCGGCTGTTGCGGGGGGAGAGAAACTCGTCGATCAGGTAGCCGTGCCCGGCGTGCAGCTCGACTCCGTCGTAGCCGGCGCGCCGGCAGCGGTCGGCCGCGGCTACGTAGAGATCGATGACACGGGCGATATCGTCCTCGTCGGCCACCTTGTAGGCGAGGTTGGCCCCCGGAGCCACGAAGGGAGCGGCCTGCATCCCCATCTCCTCAGACGTGACCATCATCAACACCCGGTCGGGAGCGGGGGCCGCCAGCTCGTACGGCACCAACCGGGGCCGCCCCGCCATCACATCGAGGAAGGAGTAGGTCCCCATGTAGTTGAGCTGCGCGGCCAGCTTGGCGCCGTGACGGTGCACTCGATCCGCCAGGTGGCTCATCCCCGGGATGAAGCGGTCATCGGACACGCCCGGCATACGGGGGTGATTGGTGCCCTCGGGATAGCCGACACAGGCCGTCCCTATCAGCAACAGGCCTGCTCCCCCTCGAGCGCGGGCCTCGTAGAAGGCCGCCTCGTTGTCACTCACCGTGCCGTCCTCGTGGCCGAGCAACAATCCCATGGGGCACATGACGATCCGGTTGCGCAGCTCCATGGAACCGATCCGTCCCGGCCTCATGAGATGCGGGAATGCTGCGTCGACCATGTCCCCCCCTGAACCCTTCCCAACGAACTTTCGTGGGCTCACCTGTATCGTAGGCTCCCCGGAGGTCGCCGGAGCGTGGGCTGCTACGGCTCGGGACTGCCCGGCGAAGGGGTCAGGCGGCCGCCGAGACGATCTTCTCGGTTGGGTCGCACTGCATGAGCTTGCAGAGCGTGCCGCCCATGATCTTGGCCTTGTCATCCTCGGGCAGCGATTCGATCTCGTCAACGAACGACAGTGGATCGCCCAGACCTTCGGGGTGGGGGAAATCGGATCCGAACACCACACTGTCGACGCCGACCAGGTCGACGATGTCCAGCACATCCTCTTCGAAGAAGGGGTGGATCACTATCGACCGCTGGAACGCCTCCATAGGATCCTCGTCGAAGGCCCCGGGGGACCGTTCGTACAGCTTCTTGAACTGCTTCAGAGCCGTCGGAACCCACTGGCTGCCGTTCTCCACCGGCATGAATCGCAGCTCCGGGAACCGGGTGGCCAGCCCGTGGCCGATGATCGAGTACACGGTGTCGCGAATCGACCGGTACTCGCTGTTGACCAGCAATGAGAACCCGCTCGGCTTGGTGAACGGGGTGAACTCCGCAATACGGCCATCCCACTCGTTGAGGTAGCGCTGGTAGCCGTCATCGGACGAGTGCATGCCGACCAGCACCCCGGCCTCGGCCACCCGCTTCCAGAACGGGTCGAATTCAGGCAGGGCCAGGGAGCGGCGGCGGGTGCCGAAGTCAGGCACCGGAGCAGGGCGGATCAAGATGGCCCGGGCGCCGCGCTCGACGACATAGTCCAGCTCCCGGATGGCCTCGTCGAGGATGGACAGGTTGACCACCGGAGTGGCGAAGATCCGGTTCTCGAAGTTGAACGTCCAGTGCTCGTGCATCCACTCATTGAGGGCGTGCACGACCACTGCGGTGGCCTTCGGATCGTCGGCCAGGCGCTCCTCCAGCAGGCTGGCCAGGGTCGGCCACATCATGGCCCGGTCGACCTTCTGCTCGTCCATCAACACGATCCGCTCCTCCGGGTTGAAGAACCCCGGGGGCGACTCGATGTAGCGCGGCAGGGTGGCCAATCTCGGATCGGACTTCGCTGTGCTCGTGACATCGAAGCCGCCGGTACCGATCGAATGCTTCGAAGAGGGATTCTTCAGCCGGAACTCCATCTCCTGATGGCCCGGCGGCGACACCTTGTTGAAGGTCGGGTTCGGGATGTACTCGCTGATCTGATTCCGCAGCGCGATCTTGGTCCGACCATTGACCTGCACGTACTTCACCAGGCCCTCGTAGTCCTTCGGCAGGTACTTCGTGAAGGCATCCGTCGTCTCGTACATGTGGTTGTCAGCGTCAAAGACCGGATAGCTGAGGGAATGGGTCACTGGATCTCCCTAGATGGACCGAGCGAGCAGGGCAGATGGCCGCCATGGCACAACTGAAGTGCCATCAGACTACCAAGATATTGACGGCGATGTCAATATTGATTCGGCTCCGTCGACGCAGATCCGATAGTCGAGGTTGTACGAGCGGGGATCGGGCAGGTGGAGTGCAGCCACGGCATCGCCGCGCTCTTGCCAAAAACGGCGATCGCCGGTTACGCCGATCAGCCCAGTCGCTCCGCTAGGAGGTCCAGCGCTTCGAGGTCGATGATCGCCTTGGTCGCCCGCTGCATTGACTGATAGCCGATGCTCGACGGGTGCCAGGCTGATCCCATGGCGGCGGTGGTGGTAGCCGACAGCCACGAATAGACCGAGAAGAGCCGATACTGGTCATAAGCCTCATGCTGCTCGAGAACGATGCCCCGGTCCGCAATCGCGGCACGGTACCGAGCGATCAAGCTGTCCTGGCACTCCCGACGAACCTCGGTCGTCATCTTGGTGAGGAAGTAGGAGACGTCTCGCATGCCGGGCGCTTCGCAGACCACCGCCCAGTCGAAAAAGCCGACTCGCCCGCCGTCCAAGAACAGGTTGCGGACGTGGTCGTCCCCATGGACGAGCGTCAGTTCACCGGCGTTCCAAAGAGCCCCGATGTCCCGCCCACGGGATATGAACAACTGGCCCACGTGACGGAAAGCGTCAGGCATCTCAGTGGCGAACTGGTCGAGGGCGGACTGCACTATGTCGGCCAACCGGGCCAGCCTTGCCCCTTGACGATCGCTATCCGTGGCGCCGAGCGCCCGATCCCGCAACCATTCCGGCGTCTGTCCGGCGAACGCGGCGTGCAGGGCGGCCAACTCCGTCATAAGGGACTCGGCCACCTCGGCGGTGTCTGCGTCGTCGGCAGCCGGGAACCGACATCCCGAACCTTCTAGGTCTTCGAGGAGCATCACGAAGTCTCCCCCATCGTCATCGAAGGATGAGTGCCACACTCGCGGTATCCGCACCGGGACAGATGGTCCGAGCTCGGCGTAGAAACGAGCTTCGACCACACCCATCCCGATCATGCGGAGGTAGTCCCGCTGCTCTGGGTCGAACGGCTGGATCTTGGCGAAGAGCGTCGTCGGAAGCTGCGGTTCGGCGACCACTCGGAGTCGCGCTCTCCCGGTGGTACCGGAATGAGAGTCGACTATCTCGACCTGCGCCACCTCGGCGCCCAGTACCTCGCTCAACCAAGCCGGCGTCAAGTCCTCCACCACCGAAGGAATCATGAAGGCACCCGCCTACTGAAGAACACCTGGCGCGAAGCTGACATCGACATCGAGTTCATTCCTGTAGCGTATAGTCCGGGCCGGGCACCGACCGGATCCCGGCCCGAGTGGACCGGTTGGGCGACGCAGCGGGGTCCGGAGCGGGAATCGAGCTCCGATCGGGACTAGGTGGTGGCGGAAAGCGCTATCCCGTCGAATAGGTCGGCAGAGGCGGAAAGCCCCGTCGAGGTGGTTGCCGGCTTGACCGTGAGCGTCCCGCCCTCGAACACGAAAGTGTAGTTGCCCGCGCTGAGAGTCCCCCTCGGTGATCACGGTGATGGCCAGGCTGGCGATGGCCCCCGAGGGAGCGGCGGCGAAGAGCCCGGCGAGGGCCTTGGGCTTGACGATCTCGCTGTTGACCTCTGCTGTTCCCGTTGCGGTTACCGGGCAACCGCAACGGGTACAAGGACAGCCGGTGGTCGCGAATCGGAAGGTCAAGGCGGCAGCGCCGGACGAGCCGCAGTTGGTGAGCCGGGTAGGTCCGATCGAGTTCGACTGGCCCCGTTCCGTCGGGTATTTCGGAGGCACGTGGCTGGCGGTGGCGGCCGGTCTGATCGAGCCGCCGCTCGGGCTGTTCATCGCCGCGGTGCCGTTCTTGAAGATGCTGGACCTGCCCGGCCTCCCCTACCTGCCCCGTTTCGTGGGCCAGGTCCTCGAGGGTGTGGCCAAACCGGTGGGCGGCGACAGCGAAGGCACCGTCAGGCTCGT
Organism: Actinomycetes bacterium; assembly: GCA_021808785.1. Lineage (GTDB taxonomy): Bacteria > Actinomycetota > Acidimicrobiia > Acidimicrobiales > Palsa-688 > JAKCDU01. The sequence continues at coordinate 16,053 of JAKBAX010000046.1, forward strand.
AACGTCGGAGGGTGCGAGCCAGCAGCCGGTTGGATCCGACGGCTGAGCGCCTACCTCTCGCACCGACACCGTGAAACGTGATTCGTACCAGGAGCAGCCAGCATGAGCCCTACACGCAGCAGCAGCGCAGCCCCCACCCGTGCCCGGATCGGGGCCGACGCGGACGGCTACAGGGTCCCCCTCGTCGGGGTCACCGTCGCATCCCGTCTGGTGGAGACCGGTTTCTGGGGTGGTCTGCTGGGAGCGGCGGCACTCGGTGCCCTCGACCCGCCCCTGGCCCTCCTCGTGGGCGCCGGGGTGGTCGTCGCCCGCCACCGCCGTTCCTGAGCCGACACCGCCCGCGCCCGACATCGGGGGCAGACTGGCGGAGCTGATCCTGAGACCGGCCCGGCCGGTGCTGGCCCCGGTGGGTCGGGCGGCCCGGGCGGTGGCCTCCGGCGTCGCCAGTCGCGAGCGGCGGGTCCTCCGGACCCGGCCCGGGCACGCCTACGTGTCGGTGCGCGGGCTCGACGGGCGCCGGGGCGACGAGCTGGGCCGGGCCGTGGAGACCGCCGTGTCGTCCATGCGCGGCGTGCGGTGGGCGCAGGTCAACCCGGTCCTGGCCTCGGTGATGGTCTCGTTCGAGGACGGCCACGTCGGCCTCGACGACATCGCCGAGGTGGTCGGTTCGATCGAGGAGGCGCACGGCGAGCCCGACGGCGGGAACGGCTACGTCCCCGAGCACCCGGCCGACCCGGCCGCCATCACCCGCACCCTGACGGCGCTGGCCGCCGACGCGGTGGGCGTGGGGGTCGGCGTGGTCGGCCGCCTGATGCGGGCCCCGGCCCTGCCGGTGGAGCTGGCCAGCGCCATCACCGGGGTGGACGGGGTGCCCCCGGTGCGCCGGCTGCTCGACCGCCATCCCGGGGCGGCCACGGTCACCGCGGTGGCCAGCGCCGCCCTGCAGGGCCTGGGGCAGGGGCCGCTCGGCCTGGTCGTGGACGCCACCCACCGGCTGTCCAACCTGGGGGAGCAGGTGGCCCGCCGCCAGGCCTGGCTGGACGCCGAACCCGAGCTGTGCCGCGTTGAAGGACCCACCGAGGCTCTCCCGCCCATGGGCGTGGCCCCCCGGCCGGAGCCGGCGCCGCCCAGCTTGGCCGAGCGCTACGCCGAGGCGTCCTCGCTCGCCGCCCTCGGAGCGGCGGCCGTCACTCTCGGGGTCACCTTCAACCCGCTCCGCACGGCCGACATGCTCCTGGCCGGGGTGCCCCGGGCGGCCCGGCTCGGGATGGAGGGCTTCGGGTCGGCCGTCGGCCGCCGCCTCTCGGGCCGCGACGCGGTGGTCATGAACCCGGCGGTCCTGCGCCACCTCGACACCGTAGACACGGTCGTGGTGGACGCCGCCCTGGCCGCCTCCGGGCTGGCCGGTGACGACCTGTACGAGGCCATCCGGGCCGCCGCCCACGACCTGGTGATCGCCGGCAAGTCCTCCAAGCTGGCGGAGGACAAAGAGGCCGACCTGGTGGTGGCCGGCGGCACCGCCCTGGCCCGGTCCGTGCGGGGGCTGCAGGCGGAGGGACGGGTGGTGGCCCTCGTCTCACACCGGGCCGGCTCCGCTTTGCGCGCCGCCGACCTGGGTATCGGCGTGGTCGCCCCCGGCGAGGCCCACCCTCCGTGGGGGGCCGACGTCATCCTCCGCCACCCCGGGGACGCCCCGGCCGTCATCGACGCCACCCGCCTGGCCCGCGACGCCGGCCGGCTGGCCGCCGGCCTGGCCGCAGCCGGATCTCTGGCCGGCGGGGTGGCCGCACTCGGCCCCATGCCGGGGGCCGGCCGGCGGGCCGTCACCGCAGTGCAGATCGCGTCCCTCGCCGCCATGGCCGCGTCCGAGTGGACGGCGGCCAAGCTGCCGCCCCGCGCCGCCGGGGCGGGCCGGCCCGCCCCGCCCGGCCCGGACTGGCACGCCTTCGACCCCGAGGAGGTGATGGCCGAGCTCGGGAGCGGGCCGCCCGGGCTGGACCCGGCCGAGGCGTCGGCGCGGGCCGCCACCCTGGCCGAAGCCGACGAGGAGCGCCGGCCCGGGGTGCTGCAGCTGCTGGTCTCGGAGCTCACCAACCCGTTGACCGCGGTGCTCGGTGCCGGCGCGGCCCTGTCGGCCGCCACCGGGTCGCTGGTCGACGCCGGCCTGATCGGCGGGGTCATCGGCCTCGACGCCAGCGTCGGCGTGGTCCAGCGGCTGCGGACCGAGGCCGCCATCGCCCGACTCGGGCGGGCCCTGCGCGGCGGCCGGGTGATAGTCGTGCGCGGCGGGCGGACCGTCGAGGTGGACGCCGGCGAGCTGGTGGCCGGCGACGTGATCGAGGTCCACGCCGGCGACGCCGTGACCGCCGACGCCCGGGTGATCGACGAGGCCGGCCTGGAGGTCGACGAGTCGGCGCTCACCGGCGAGTCGCTGCCGGTCGGCAAGAGCGCCGAGCCCGTGGCCGCCGCGGCCGCCCTGGCCGAGCGCTCCTCGATGCTCTACGCCGGGACCTCGGTGGCGGCGGGCCGAGGCCGGGCGGTGGTGGTGGCGACCGGCGTGGCCACCGAGGGGCGGCGGGGAGCGGTGCTGACCGGGACGCAGTCAGGCGCCGTCACCGGGGTCGAGACCCGGCTCAAGTCGCTGACCGACAAGACCATCCCGGTGATCATGGCGGCCGGGGTCGGCCTGGGCCTCAACAGCCTGCTGCGAGGTGCCCCGCCGCGCCAGGCGGTCACCGCCGCGGTGAGCCTGGCCGCCTCCGCGGTCCCCGAAGGGCTTCCCTTCGTGGCGAGCGTGGCCCAGGCCGCGGCGGCCCACCGCCTAGCCCAATCGGACATCCTGGTCCGCAACCCCCAGGTCCTCGAGGCCCTCGGCCGGGTCGACGTGCTGTGCTTTGACAAGACCGGAACCCTCACCGAGGGCCGGCTGCGGGTGACCCGGGTGTCCGACGGCGAAAGCGAACGATCGCTCAACGAGCTGGATCCGGCCTGGAGACCCATCCTGGCCGCCGCCCTGCGGGCCACTCCGCGGGCCCGGCCCGGCGGCCTGTCCCACCCGACCGACCAGGCCGTGGTGGACGGGGCGGCCGAAGCCGGCGTGCGCATCGACGAAGGGGTCCCGGGCTGGAAGAAGACCGGTGCACTGCCCTTCGAGCCGGCCCGCGGCTACCACGCGGTGGCAGCCCGCAGCAGAGCCGGTGCCCGCCTGTCGGTCAAGGGCGCCCCCGAGGTCGTCCTGCCGCGCTGCGCGACGTGGCGCCGGGCCGAAGGCCCCGCCGTCCCCCTCGACGGGCCGGCCCGCCGGCAGGTGGACGCCGAGATGGAGCGGCTGGCCCGCCAGGGCCTGCGGGTCCTGGCGGTGGCCGAACGCAACGGGGCGGCCACCGTCGACCCGGCCGACCCCGACGTCGACGGCCTCGAGCTCAGGGGCTTCGTCGGCGTCTCCGACGAGGCCCGCTCCAGCGCGGCCGAGCCACTCCGCCAGCTTCAACGGGCCGGGATAGACATCGCCATGATCACCGGCGACCACCCCAGCACGGCCGAGACGGTCGCGGCCGAGCTGGGCCTCGTCAACGGCCGCGGCGTCATGACCGGCCCGGAACTCGACGCCATCGACGACGGCGAGCTGGACCGGATCATCGACCACATCGCCGTCTTCGCCCGGGTAGCGCCGGCCCACAAAGTCCGCCTCGTGGCCGCCTTCCAGCGGGCCGGCCGGGTCGTGGCCATGACCGGCGACGGGGCCAACGACGCCCAGGCCATACGCATGGCCCACGTCGGCGTGGCCTTCGGTTCCCGGTCCACCCCGGCGGCCCAGGCCGCGGCCGACATCGTCATCGCCCGTGACGACCTGGCCGCGCTGATCGAGACGATGGTCGAAGGCAGGGCCATGTGGGCCTCGGTGCGCGACGCCCTGGCCCTCCTCCTCGGCGGCAACCTGGGCGAGGTGGCATTCGCCACCGGCGCGGCCCTGGTCACCGGCCGGCCCCCGCTCGAACCCCGCCAGCTGCTCACCGTCAACCTTTTCACCGACCTGGTCCCAGCCATGGCCATAGCGGTCCAGCCGCCCCGCTCGGGCCGCGTCCACCTCGAACGAGAAGGCCCGGAGACCTCGCTCGGCGGCCGGCTGTCGCGCGACGTCGCCCTGCGGGCCGTTGCCACATCGGCCGGAGCCTACGGGGCGTGGCTGGCCGCCCGGGCCACCGGCAGCCCGGCCCGGGCCCGGACGGTCTCGCTGGCCGCGCTGGTGGGCACCCAACTCGGCCAGACGATGGTGGTGGGCCGGCGCAGCCCGCTCGTGGTCGGCTCCAGCGTCCTGGCCGCGGCCGGCTTGGCCGCCATCATCCAGACCCCCGGCGTCAGCACGTTCTTCGGCTGCCGCCCCCTCGGCCCCGGCGGATGGGCCATCGCCGCCACCGCCGCATCGACAGCCACCGTCGGGTCCGTGATCGCCGACCTGGTCGTGCCCTAGCAGGACCCCGAGGTGTTCACCGGCTCTTCACCTTCTATTCGGACGGGATTCGCCTGGCATCCCCGGGGGCTTCACCTCGCCTCTCTAGCCTAGGAGGTGATGCTCGGTGGCGTACTGATCCTGGTGGGAGCCCTAGTCGAGTGGCACTCCGAGTACCGGCGCAACCGCCGAACCGCCCCACACCGCTAGAGCAGATCCCGCTTCCCGCTGCCGCTCAGCTTCCGATCTTTACGACAGGGGTTGGCCGCTTCCCGCCGACGCACCCTCCGACCACCCGATTGAGGCCGCCGCTGGACGGCGGCGGCTCGGTCTTGATTCTTCTCCAGCCAGGCCACGAGGAGGGCAGTCGGAGCCCTCCTCACCGGCGGGAAACGCTCTCCGTCGCGCGGACAGAGCCGGGAAGCCCGAGCGGCCCGCCGGCTCCCAGTCGGCCCAGCAGCAGGCGTACCCCAAGACGCGGAGTCGGCGGCGGCCCGGCCTCTTCACGCTGAGCGAGGCGACCGGCGTGGCTGGGTTCACAAGCTCCCGGTCGCCCGGCCCCCTAACGTCA
>JAKBAX010000395.1 GCA_021808785.1 Actinomycetes bacterium
CGGCCGAGCCGGCCGGCGGGGTCGCGGCCGAGCCGGCCGGCGGCGACCGAGGGGTACGGGGCCGCCGGGTCTGAGCACATGGCTCCCATCGTGGCGCAGGGCCGGGCCGGGCGCACACCTCGGACCTCGTGTCCTCGACCGCTCACCACTGCCGAGCCGACTCCGCGCTCATCGGGAGATGGCGGGCCACGACGAGCAGTACAGCACGTGAACTGCCAGTGACGACCAATGGTCGTGGGCCCACCCCGGCCGTGGCGCCACGCTGGGCCCGCAAGAAACCCCCGGCAGCGGCCTCCTACTCAGAGCTCGGTGAGCACCTCGACCCCGTCGTCGGTGACGACCAGGGTGTGCTCGAACTGGGCCGTGCGGCGGCCGTCGGTGGTGACCGCGGTCCAACCGTTGTCCCACATCTTCTCCCGCCGCGAGCCCATGGTGATCATCGGCTCCACTGTGAAGGTCATGCCCGGCTTCATGATCGTCGACGCCGACTCGGTGAAGTAGTGCGGCACGTTGGGCGGCAGGTGGAACTGCTCGCCGATGCCGTGACCCACGAACGTGCGCACCACCCCGTACCCGTGGGCCTCGGCGTGCACCTGGATGGCCCGGCCTATATCGGACAAAGGGCGGCCCGGTGCCACCGCCGCGATGCCCCGGTCCCGGCACTCGCGCGTGACCTCGACCAGGCGGCGCGTGTCAGCGTCGACATCGCCGGCCAGGAAGGTGGCGTTGCAGTCCCCGTGCACCCCACCTATGAAGGCGGTCACGTCGATGTTGACGATGTCGCCGTCCTCGAGCGGGCGATCGTCGGGGATCCCGTGGCAGATCACCTCGTTGACCGAGGTGCAGATCGACTTCGGGTAGCCGTGGTAGTTGAGCGTGGAGGGGTAGGCCCCCCGGTCGATGTAGGCCTGGTGGGCGATGCGGTCCAGCTCGTCGGTGGTAACCCCGGGGGCCACCGCTTCGCCGGTCACCGCCAGCACCTCGGCCGCGATACGACTCGCCCGGCGCATGCGCTCGATGACCTCGGGCGACTTGACCGCCGGCTCCTCCCGCCGGATGGGGCGGCCGGTCAGGTAGTAATCGGTCGCCACGATGTCGTCGGGCACCGTGAGCATGGGCGACACCCGACCCGGGCGGACCCGCCCGTCACTGCCCTTGTGGCAGCGCTTGTACTTGCGGCCGCTGCCGCACCAGCACAGATCGTTGGACTTGAGGTTGGCCGGCGCGGTGCGGGTCACGGGTGGATCATTCCTGTCACTCCTGGACCAGTTCGATCAGCGTGCCGAAGGCCGTCTTCGGGTGCAGGAAGGCCACCGTGGTGCCCCTCGAGCCCGGCCGGGGCTGGGCGTCGATGGCCCTGGCCCCCGCCTCCACCGCCTGGTCGAGAGCCGCCGCGCAATCGGCCACCCGGTAGCCGACGTGGTGGATGCCCTCCCCCTTGGTGGCCAGGAACTTGGCCACCGTCGAGTCGTCGCGGATGGGGGTCAGCAGCTGGACGTAGGACTGGGCCACCGCCAGCAGCGCCTCCTCCACCCCGTCGCGCTCGACGACCTCCCGGTGGGCCACGGTGGCCCCCAGAGTCTCGGCGTACCACTCGATGGCCGCGTCCAGGTCCTTGACGGCGATAGCTACGTGGTCCATCTCGGTGAGCGCCATGGTGGGCCAGGGTACCGCCCCCTCCACCGGTTCCACGGGGTGGGGCCCGCGGGCGAGTGGCGGGCATCGGTAAGAATGGAGCTCCCCCACGCGTGAGCTAGGAGCCTCCCATGCCCGGATCCGTGATCGTCGCCGGCGCCCGCACCCCGATCGGCAAACTGTCGGGTGCGCTGGCCGGTCTCTCCGCCGCCCGACTCGGCGGTATCGCCATCCGCGAGGCCCTCGTCCGGGCCGGCGTGGCCCCCGAGGACGTCGACTACGTGATCATGGGCCAGGTCCTGCTGGCCGGCACCGGCCAGGTCCCGGCCCGCCAGGCCGCCGTGGCCGCCGGGATACCCATGTCGGTACCGGCCACCGTGGTCAACAAGGTCTGCCTCTCCGGTCTCAACGCCATCTACCAGGCCGACCTGATGATCTCGGCCGGTGACGCCGACATCGTGGTGGCCGGCGGCATGGAGTCGATGACCAGCGCCCCGCACCTGCTGCTCGGCGCCCGGGCCGGCTACCGGATGGGCCCGGGCCGCGTCGAGGACGCCCTGATGTACGACGGGCTGGAGGACGCCATGAGCCACTACGCCATGGGCACCGACAGCGAGCGCTACATGCCCGAGTTCCCCGCCGTCACCCGGGAGCGCCAGGACGAGTTCGCGGCCGAGTCCCACGAACGGGCCGCCCGCGCCACCAAAGACGGCCTCTTCGCCGAGGAGATCGTCCCCGTCGAGGTGCCACAGCGCACGGGTGAGCCGGTGCTGGTCAGCACCGACGAGGGCATCCGCCCCGGCACCACCGTCGAGTCCTTGGGGCGGCTGCGGGCCGCCTTCGCCGAGGGCGGCTCGATCACCGCCGGCAACGCCTCCCAGATCAGCGACGGCGCCTCGGCCGTGGTGGTCATGTCCCCGTCCGCCGCGGCCCGCGCCGGCGTGGCGCCGCTCGGCACCGTGGTCGGCTACGGCATGGTCGCCGGGCCGGAGGACACCTGTCTCATGACCCAACCGTCGCGCTCGACCATCAAAGCCCTGGCCAAGGCCGATCTGTCGGTGGAAGACGTCAGCCTGTTCGAGTTCAACGAGGCGTTCGCCGCCGTGGCCCTGGCCTCCATCGACGACCTGGGCCTGTCGGCCGATGTGGTCAACGTCAATGGCGGGGCGGTGGCCCTCGGCCACCCCATCGGCGCCTCCGGCAACCGGATCGCCCTGACCCTCCTGCACGAGCTGCGCCGCCGGGGTGGAGGCCTGGGCGTGGCCGCGCTCTGCGGCGGGGGCGGCCAGGGCGACGCCCTGGTGGTGCGGGCCGGCGCCTGACGGCCGGGTGGGCTGACCGGGCACCGCGCCGGTGAGGGTTGCGGTCGTCGGTGCCGGCGGCATCGGAGCGGTCCTGGCCGCCGCCGCCCTCGGCGCCGGCCACTCGGTGGAGCTCGGTGTCCGTACCCCGATCCCGTCGCTGTCGCTGCAGGCAGTCGACGGTTCGTGGACCGAGGTGGCGGCGACCATCCGGTCGTCGGCCGCCACCGTGACCGGTCCGGCCGACGTGGTGCTGCTCACCGTCAAGGCGACCGACACCGCATCGGCGGGCCCGTGGCTGGAGGCCTGGTGCGCGGCGGGCACCGTGCTCGGCGTGGTGCAGAACGGGCTGGACCACGAGGCGCGGGTCGCGTCCCTCGTCCCGGCCGGTGTCGAGGTGGCCCCGGTGCTGGCCTACATGGCGGCCGAGCGGCTCAGCGACGGTCGGGTCCGCCACATATCCGGGCGCCGCCTGGTGGTCCCGGCCACTGCCGTCTCACCTCTGGCCGCCGCCCTTCCCTCACTTGGCGTGGTCGGGACCGACCAGATGCTGACCGAGACCTGGCGGAAGCTGCTGGCCAACGCGGTGGCCAACCCGTTGACCGCCCTCACCATGCGACGCGTCGGCGTGCTCGCCGAGCCCGGAGTGGCGGACCTGGCCCGGGGGGTGCTGGGCGAGGCCATCGCCGTGGGCCGGTCGAGCGGGGCCGTTCTCGACGACGCGCTGATCGACGAGATCGTGGTCGGCACCGGCCGCTACGGGCCCCACACCGGCAGCTCGATGCTCTACGACCGCCTGGCCGGGCGGCACATGGAGCACCAGTACATCACCGGCGAGATCGTGCGGCGGGGCCGGGCCCTCGGTATCCCGGTACCGCTCAATGCCGCCCTGCTCGCACTGCTCGACGCCATCGACCGGGCCGTCTAAAGCGCGCTACCCCACCCGGCCACCCCACCGGGCCACCCCACCGGGCCACCCCACCGGGCCACCCCACCGG
>JAKBAX010000396.1 GCA_021808785.1 Actinomycetes bacterium
AGCCCGGACCGGCCCTACCCACAGCCCGGACCGGCCCGGGCGGCCCGGGCGGTCCGGCCCCGTCGTCTTCGGGTCGGGGATCGCCCGGAGCAGGCGGTAATCTCCGGCGGTGGCTTCGGATCTCGAGGAGCTGGTGGGGCAGGTGAGAACGGCCCTCGAAGAGCCGGATCTCGCTGGCTACAAGGAGTTGCTGGCTCCAGATGTCCGCTGGGGACCGGCCGACGAGCCGGAGTGGGGTTGCCGGAACCGGGGCCAGGTCCTCAGCTGGTACCGGGCCGCCCGGGAGCGGGGTGTGCGAGCGACCGTCGAGGAAGTCGTGGTCGGCGACGGCTGCCTGCTGGTCGGGCTCACCGTGGCAACCCCGCCGGCCGACGGCGCCGAGGGAGCCACCACCGCCCGCTGGCAGGTGCTGACCGTGACCGACGGAAAGGTCTCCGACATCCGCGGCTTCGACGATCGCCAGTCAGCAGCGGCACGGGCGGGGGTGCCGGGGTAGAGCCCCGAGCCACGACCGGACCGTGAAGGGGCCCGGACCGCCAAGGGACCCGGATCAGGCCAGCAGGTCCTTGATGTCGTCGGCGGTCAGGGAGGACGACGCGAACCGATCCCCGCCCATGACGCTGTCGAAGAGCTTGGCCTTGCGCTCCTTCAGCGCCATCACCTTCTCCTCGATGGTGTCCTTGGCCACGAGCCGGTGCACCATGACCTTGCGGGTCTGGCCGATGCGGTGGATACGGTCGACGGCCTGGGTCTCGGTGGCCGGGTTCCACCACGGGTCGAGCAGCACCGCGTGGTCGGCCTCGGTCAGGGTGAGCCCGAAGCCACCCGCCTTGAGGCTGATGAAGAACACCGGTACCGCCTCGGTCCGGAACCGCTCGATCACCTCGGTCCGTTTCTTGGTCCGCCCGTCCAGGTAGCAGCTGGCAATGCCGGCCGCGTCGGCTCGCCGGCGGGCGGCGGTGAGAAAACGGGTGAACTGGCTGAACACCAGCACCCGGTGCCCGTCGGCGACCGCTTCGGCCAGGAGGGTATCGAGATGGTCGAGCTTGGTCGAGGGCACGTTCTGGGCCGCCGGGTCGACCAGCGCCACATCGAGAGCGGCCTGGCGCAGCGTGGTGAGCGAGGACAAGATGGCCACCCGGTTGGCCTTCATGTCCTTCAGCAGGCCGAGCAGCTTCTGGCGCTCCCGCTGCAGCTGGGTCTGGTAGCGGCGCCGGTGGCGGGGATCGAGGTCGATCTCCACCACCACCTCCTGCTTCTCGGGCAGATCGGCCAGCACCTCGGCCTTGGTGCGGCGCAGCATGACCGGACGCAGCCGGCGCCGGAGCCGATCGAGGACCTCGGCCTGGCCCCGGCGCTCGATCGGCAGTCGGTAGGCGGCGTCGAAGCGGTCGGGCCGGCCCAGCAGGCCGGGACAGGTGACGGTGAAGAGCGACCACAACTCGGCCAGCGAGTTCTCCAGCGGGGTGCCGGTCATGGCCAGCTTCCAATCACATGGGAAGCGGCGGGCGGCCTGGGCCACGTGTGAGGCCGGGTTCTTCACGAACTGCGCTTCGTCGAGCAGCAGCCCGGCCCACTCGCCGGCGTGGAACTGCGCCTGATCCAGACGAAAAAGGGCGTACGAGGTGATAACCAGGTCGGCCCCACCCACCAGCTCGGTGAGGGGAGTGCCCCGCCGCCGGGCGGTCTCCGAGACGGCGACCACCCGCAGCCCCGGTGCGAAGCGGGCCGCCTCGGCGGCCCAGGTGCCGACCACGCTGGCCGGGGCGACGACGAGGAACGGGCCGGGCGGGCCCGACGCCTCGTGGCGCTCCCGGACGTGGCAGATGAGCGCCAGGGCCTGAAGGGTCTTGCCCAGGCCCATGTCGTCGGCCAGCACCGCCCCCACCCCGTGCTCGTAGCGCTGGGCCAACCACTCGTAGCCCTCGTGCTGGTAGGGCCGAAGAGTCGCCGACAGGCCGGCCGGGACCGGACGGCCCGCCGCCGCACCCGAGGCCAGCGCCAGGAACGGATCGGCCCACGCGGCCCCATCGGTCTCGGCCAACTGGGACAGGTCCTGGAACAGTCCGGCGTCATAACGGCTGAGGCGCACCGTCGACGGCGGAGCCTCCTGCAGAGCCCGGGCCTCGGCGATCAGCTCGGCCAGCTGTCGCAGCTCGTCGCGTTCGAGGGAGAAGTAGCCGCCCGACGGCAGCAGCAGGTGCGACTGGCCCTCGGCCAAGGCGACGAACAGCTGCTCGAAGGGCACCCTTTCGCCGCCGACGGTGACTTCGACGGCCAGGTCCAGCCAGTCGGTGGAGCCCGATCCGGCCGGCGACGACCCGGCGGTCAGGCGGACCGTCGGAGCGTCGGTCAGCTCCCGGTAGTCGGGGGCGTCGCCGGACTGGACCACCTCCACGCCTTCGATCGACTCGAGCTCGGGGAGCGTGACGGTGACGAAGCGGGCGGCGGCCATCCCGGTCAGCCGGCCGGCCCCCGGCACCAGCCGGCCGGCGGCGCCGACGACGAGGGAACTCTCCCAGCCGAGCACGTCCACGACGTGACCGATGGCCTTCTCGGCCGGCGGATCGGGCCCTTCGGTGACCGGTCGGGGAAGGCCCGCCCCCGCGGCCAGGGCCCACGTCACCTCCAGGGCGGGCCCGGCGACGTGATCGATCCGGCACACCAGCCGGTCGGCCTCGATGACGGGCAGGCCGTAGGACCCGTCGCCGGCGGTGATCCGGAGACGCCGGCCCAACACCGGGTATATCTCGCGCTCGAAGCGGTCCACCCCAGCGGCTGGCACGCGAAGCGGGTCGGCGGCGCTGACCAGAGCGGTGACCGTCTCGGCCAACGGAGCGTCGAGGGCGGCCATGTACAGCGTCGGGGCGGCGCCACCGGGTCCGGGATCCCACCACACCACGCCGTGGGCCGGTCGGCCGACAAGGAGCAGGTTGGGCCCCAACGGATCGCTCCCGGTGCCGGGGACCAACCCGGCCCGGAGTGTTAGGTCGCCCGACGGCTCGCGCCCGATGTCCAACACGGTGGAGACCGGCTCCCGCTCCACCGTGACCGGTACCGCGCCGCGCCCGGCCGCAACGAGGGCCAGGCCGGCCGACTCGGCCTCGGCCAGCAGGTCCCAGACCCGACGGCTGGTGACGCTCTCGAACCACACGCTCTCCTCACCCGAGGCGGTCCAGCGCCGGGAGTCGGCCAGGCGGGCCAGGGCCCGCAGCTCGCGGAGCAGGTCGAGAGCGGCGGCCCGCCGGGGCGGCCGCCACCCCTGGAAGTAGTCCAGCGAGGACCACGAGACACCGGTGCGCACCCAGTTGCCCCGATCGCTCAGGGTCACGGGGCGCAGCCGTAGGCCCGGGCCGCCGTCGCCGCTACGGGGTCGGCCGACCTGGGGACGGGCCGCCACCAGCTCGAATTGCAGACCGAGCGGCGCGCTCACCGCGTCGAGGCGTGGGCCACTTGCCGGGGCCATGGCGGCGACCAGGGCGTCGAGGGAAGCGGCCCACCGGTCCGCTGGGCCCGCCCCGGCGGGCGACGGGCGGGCGACAGGCTGGCGGCGGGGGGCGGCGGGGGCAGCCGCACGGGACGCAGGGGCCGCCGCACGGGACGCAGGGGCCGCCGCACGGGACGCAGGGGCAGCCGCACGGGACGCAGGGGCAGCCGCACGGGACGCGGGGGCGGCACGGGACGCGGGGGCGGCCCGGGCGGCGGCAGACGGGACGGCGGGCGGGGCGAAGAGTAGGGCCACCGCGTGCTTGCAGCGGTAGACGACCGGGCAGCTGCACGTGGCCGCCATGGAACGGAGCCGGCCACCGGGCCGGCGGGTCAGCATGACCGTCACCTCGTACGGCTCCTCGGCGCGGCCCCGCACCCGTCCCTCGACGAGCAGCCCGCTCGGGTCCCACTGGACC
>JAKBAX010000047.1 GCA_021808785.1 Actinomycetes bacterium
ACGTGTCATCAACCTCTGAATTCCTGCTACCCCGACCCGAGTCCGCGCTCGGCGATTCGGACCGGGCGGGCCAGCACTTCCGCCGGTGAGCTCGAAACGGGGCCAGCACTACCGCCGCTCGGCTCCTGAGCGACGCGGTCCCCGGGGTTACCGGTTGGCGCGGCCCAGCCAGCGGCCCAGCTGGGCCGGCCGCTGGTTGGGGGCCGTGCTGCTCGCGCTTTTTGCCATCGTCGTCCCTCGGTCCAACCCGATGCCCGATCACGGATCAGGAGCGCACCGGGGACCCGTCCCGACCGTGGGGTCATCCTCGTCTGGGACCGTGCGGTCATCCCCGCTGGGCTCCACCCCTCCCGAGTCGGTGGGACCGTTGGCGCAGCCGCTCCACCTGGCCGACCCCGGCCGTCCAGGGCTCGCCATCGTCAGCTCGGGAACGATGGACCTCCCCGACCCGTTCGTGCTGTTGGCGATGAACCACTACTACCTGTACGTGTCGACCGCCTTTGGCTCACCTCTTTCGATGAACGTGCCGGTGATGATGACGTCGCAATCCGAGTCTCGGGGCCTCTCACAGTCCGCGCCGAGGCTCGCACAGTGGGGCCAGCCGCACGACGCCTTGCCGATTCTGCCGCTGTGGGCGGTCGGGGCGGGGTCGGGCGGGAGGGTCTGGGCGCCGAACGTCATTCGCATCGGCGACGTCTACACCATGTATTTCGCACCCACGCTGAAGGATGGCCCTACACCGATCACGCACTGTATCGGCGTATCCACAGCCAGCACGCCGTCGGGACCTTTCACCCCGATCGCCGGACCACCGCTGGTCTGCCAACTCTCCCAGGGCGGCGATATCGACCCCCAGGTATTCGTCGACCCAGATGGCCCGATGGGCGCACAGCACCCCTACTACCTGCTGTGGAAGTCGGACAACAATCTCTCGCCACGTTACGGCCCCGACACGGCATGGGCTGCGCCTCTGCGCAACGATGGTCTGGCTCTCAGCGGTCCTGCGGTGCCGATCCTCCAAGTACACCAAGCGTGGGAGCAGCCGTTTCTGGAGGCGCCTCAGATGGTTTCGGCTCCGGACGGTTCCGACTGGCTCCTCTTCTCGACCGGAGCGGGATTTTGGAAACCGGGGAGCGCTATCGGTCTGGCCAGATGCGATGGACCGCTCGGTCCATGCCAGGACTTTCTGACCTCACCACTGATCGGCTCGAACGAGCAGGGTGTGGGCCCGGGGGAGGAGACCGTGTTCGTCTCTGATAAAGCGGATGTCTGGGTCCTGTACAGCCCCTGGCATACCGGCACCTTGAGCCCGTTTCGGCCCGTAGAAGCCGCGCACCTGGCATGGGTCGGCGGCCGGCCTGTGCTCCTCGCCCCGGAGGACGGCCCGTTCGCGGGTTGACCGTTGCGTCCGGTACCCACGCGTCGGCGTAGCGGTAGGGATCGAATCGACCTTCGGGCAAACTTCAAGGCCTTGGCGGACCCGACCCGCGCTCAGTAGTTGTTCTTGAAGGCGAAGTAGGAGCCGCGGATGGTTCCGGCCAGTTTGGACTTCTGTCGTGCGAACTTGAACGACGAGAGTTCTGCGGGTACATCCATCCCCTCGGAGAGCTTGAACCCGACCGCCCGTTTGGCGGGGTCGTCGTTGGTGTACAGGACGTTGATGGACAGGCCACTCTCGTAGAAGACGTAGTCCCACCGGACCCCGCCTACGTTGAGGGTGGTGGCCTCGAGCGGCGTAGACGAGATGACGATGTGGCGTTCTTGTTCGAGGATCTCATGTACCCGGTCGATGATGGCCCTGGCTGTCTTCGCCGGCTGTACGGTGAATTCGATGTCGTACTTGTTCTTGAAGTAGCGGGCTTCGTGCGCCCGCAAGCCCGCGAGTGCGGCCGCCACCGGGGATGTCTCGAGGCCGGCGGTCGAGACTATGTCGAAACTCACTGGATGTGCCATGGTGCCGGTCGTCCCTTCCTCGGTGCGCGTAGTCGGTCCATTCACGCTCTGACTACCTGACGCGCCCTGCGACGGAGATGTGACCAATGAGGCCCGGTCCGGTAGCTCCCTCGTCCTGTGAGGAGGGAGCTACCCTAGCGAACAGAGGCCACAGGAGGGGAACGATGGTCGAGTACAACCCGTTTGATCATCGGATCGTAGAAGACGTCTACGACGTCTATCGCCGGCTCCGGAACCAAGCTCCCGTCTATTACAACTCGGAGATCGACTTCTACGCTCTGTCTCGTTTCGACGATGTGATGAGCGCCCACCTCGACCCGGTAACTTTCTCGTCTGCTCATGGGGTGACCATCGAGGGTATCGACGCCGGCCAACCGTTCCTCATTGTCAAGGATCCGCCCGAACACACCTGGCACCGCAAGATCGTGAGCCGGGTGTTCACGCCACGCCGGATCGGCGGGCTGGAAGCATTCATCCGTGAGACTGCCGTCACCCTGCTCGACGAGCACGTCGGCTCGGAAGGTTTCGACGCGGTGTCGCAGTTCTCGTTCCGCCTCCCGCTGGACGTAATCGGCGCCTTGATCGACATCCCGGCCGAGTTGAGAGAAGAGGTGCACGAGAAGTCAGACGTGCTCAACGCTCGTGACGGCACGAGCGTTGCTCCTGATGCTGCGGTCCAGGCCAGCGCGGCGCTCGTCGGGCTGTTCGCTACTTTGGTGGCCGAGCGCCGGAAGCGACCCGGTGACGACGTGATCAGCATGTTGATGGCATCCGAGGTTCAAGACGATGAAGGCCGTACTCGGATGCTGGACGACCAGGAACTGGCGTTCCGCTTCTTGGAGCTGGCCTTCGCCGGCCACGAGACCGTGGCCAAGCTGATCGCCAACGGCATAGTCGCGCTGGCGTGGTACCCCGACGCCAGGCGGGAGTTGGCCGCCGACCCAGGGCTGATACCCGGAGCCGTCGAGGAGATGCTCCGCTGGGATCCGCCCTCCCAGTATCAGGGTCGCTGGACCACCCGTCCGGTCGAGTTGCACGGCACGACCATCCCGCAGGACAAGCGGGTCGTTCTGCTCACCGGCTCGGCCACTCATGATGAGCGCCGGTTCGAGAACCCGGAGATGTTCGACATCCACCGGAAGATAGAACGCCATGTCAGCTTCGGCTTCGGTATCCACCTCTGTCTCGGGGCCGCGCTGGCCCGCCTCGAGCTCCGGGTCGCATTCGAGGAGTTCCTGAAGCGCTTCCCGGAATACGACATCGCTCCGTCAGGAGTCGTCCGACAGTACGGAGGCAACGTTCGGGGCTTGCAGAACCTGCCCATCGTGGGCTTGCGGGCCGCCGCTAGCGCCTGATGCCCCGGCCGTCTCCCGGTGCCTGATCGGGTGGCGAAGCCGTGTCCCGGTCGTCGGAGCCGGCTCGGACAGAGTTTCGACGATGTAGTTTGGTCTGGGTGGGGTCCTACTTCACAGTCGCCGGGCTCTTCGCCGGTATCGGGGGCTTGGAGCAGGGGTTCGCGGCCGCCGGAGGGAGGACCGAGATTCTCTGCGAGTGGTGGTCACCGGCTCGGGCCGTGCTGGCCCACCGGTTCCCCGACGTGCCGCTTGCCGCTGATGTCCGGGACCTCCGATCGCTCCCGTCGGTCGACGTGGTCACGGCCGGGTTCCCCTGTACCGACCTGTCCCAGGCGGGTCGCACCACGGGGATCGGGGGTGCCCAGTCGGGCCTGGTCGGGGAGGTGTTCCGGCTGCTGCGCAACCACCGGGCCCCACTGCTGGTGTTGGAGAACGTCCGGAACATGCTGGTGCTCGACGGCGGGGCGGCCATGCGCTATCTGACCGGTGAGCTGGAGTCGTTGGGCTACCGGTGGGCCTACCGGTTGCTCGATTCCCGCTTCACCGGGATGCCGCAGCGGCGCCAGCGGGTGCTGCTCGTGGCAGCACGGGATATCGATCCCCGTGACGTCCTCTTCGCCGACGACGCCGGCGAACCGGGGGCTGACCGCTACCACACCGAGGCGCACGGCTTCTACTGGACCGAGGGCCTGCGGGGACTCGGCTGGGCCCAGGACGCGGTACCGACCCTGAAGGGCGGATCGAGCCTGGGTATCCCTTCACCACCGGCAGTGTGGTGGCCCGCCGGTCCGCTCGGCGGTCGCGTCGTGGTACCGGACGTGGCCGAGGCCGAGGTCCTGCAGGGGTTCGAGCCGGGCTGGACAGAGGCGGCCTTGCAGAGCCAGGTGAGGAACGGTCCCCGCTGGAAGCTCGTCGGAAACGCCGTCACAGTGGGCGTGTCGGCCTGGCTGGGGAGGCGGCTGGTCGGACCGGGACAGCACTGTCTGGAGGAGGTAGCGGTCCAGGTCGGAAGTAGGTGGCCGACGGCCGCGTTCGGCGCAGCCGGCCAGGTGTGGGCGGTGAACGCCTCGATGTGGCCGGTCCACGAGCCCTACCGGCACCTCGCAGAGGTAGTGGACCTCGAGACGGCCCGACCGCTGTCGGCCAGGGCCACCGCCGGATTCTTGTCCCGGGCTCGACGCAGCGGCCTGCGGTTCGCCCCTGGCTTCCTGGTCGATGTCGAGGGGCACCTCGGTGCTGTCACAGGGAGGGTATCGGTCGTCGCCTGACCGCCCACGGTCGGGCCGCCCCTCCGCCTCCTCCGAAGTCACGCGGGCCCGCATGGAACGGCAGGCTCGGCGCGATACCGAGCCGGAGCTGGCCGTTCGCCGCCAGGTGTGGCGCCTGGGCCTGCGCTACCGGGTCGACCTGGCGCCGATCCGGGGCCGGCGGAGGGCTGACCTGGTCTTTACCCGGGCCAGGGTGGCCGTCTATGTGGATGGCTGCTTCTGGCACCGCTGCCCGCTCCACGCCACCACGCCCAAGACCAACCAGGCATGGTGGGTGGCCAAGTTGGAGGCCAACGTCGAGCGCGACCGCGACACCGACGCTCGGCTGCACGCGGCTGGTTGGTCGGTGATCCGGGTGTGGGAACACGAGGACCCCGAAGCTGCGGCAGCTCGCATCGCCACTGCCGTTCGAGAGGGTAGGGCGGAGTCGGAACGAGGCGATGATCGGTGGTAAGGCGCCAACGATTGGTTCCACCGCGCCGCACCCAGCTCGACCTCGCCCTTCTCGTCGGCCAGCTCGGTCATCACGGCCGCGGTCGCGGCGGTAGTCTCAGGCCCTAACGGTTGGTGACCGTGATGGCGAAGTCGGTGTACGTCGTGCGGAGTTGGTAGAGGTAGTTCGTGAACCATCGTTGTCGGTCGCTCGGTCAGTTGTTGGTCAAGGTGGCTACCGTCAACGATCTGCATCTCGGTGAGACGAGGTGTGGAGTCCTGGCCGGGGTGGATGTTGGGCCGCCGCTCGAGGCGGACCCGGGGGCCGAGCCGTACCCCCGTGTCATGAATCGTGCCGCCGCGGGCGAGATCGCCGCCATCTCGCCGGACGTCGTGGTGGCGAAGGGTGATCTCACCTCCACAGGTTCGTCTCTCGAGTACGCCGAGTACGCTGCCATCTATCGAAGTGCCTTCGGGTCCCGTTTGATAGAAACCCTGGGCAATCATGACAAACCTCGAGTCGCGCCGGCCTTCCATCCATCACCGGCGGCGCAGTCGGTCGACCTCGAAGGAGTGACTTTGGCGGTGCTGGACACCGCCCGCGCCGGCCAGCCGGGCGGTGAGTTGAGTGAGGAGCAGTGCGAGTGGCTGGATGAGCTCGCCGGTCGCGCTGACCGACCCCTCATGGTGTTCGGCCATCATCCCGTGGACGGGGAGGACATGCACCTGTTCGGACCGGAGGCCGCAGCGGCGGCCTGCCTGGATCCGCTGAGCAGCAGGCGGCTGGTCGGGTTGGTCTCCCGCCGGCCCCGCATCGCAGGCTATTTCGCAGGCCATACCCACCGGAACAAGCGACGCCACCTTCCGTGCACCGGAGCGTTCCCGTGGGTGGAAGTGGCCAGCGTCAAGGACTTCCCCGGTTCGTGGGCGGAATATCGCGTCCACGAGACGGGCATCCTGCAAATCCACCATCGCATCAGCTCCGATCCCGAGGCCGTCCGCTGGAGTGAGCGGTGCCGGGCCATGTTCGCCGGTTATTACGCCGACTACGCCTGGGGCGAGGAGGGGGACCGGTCCTTCACGATCGGGATCCGCTCGGGGTCCCGAGACCGGTCGACTTCGGGCTGAGCATCCGGGGCCGTCCATCTCAGTAACGGCTCCGAAGTGGCCGGCTGGCCTGTGTCGACCGGCGTGCCGATCGACGCCTCCCCGTCGACCTCGGGCCCGGTCGAGTACATAGGCCTCGGTACCGCCGGCAACGGTGCCACCGGGGGGTACGCCGCCTACCGCTCCAACGGCACCAACGCCTACCGCTCCAACGGCACCAACGCCTGGGGCGGGGTGAAGTCAGCGACCGACGTCACAGGCGGCCACGGGGTGGACTCGGGTCTGACCGTGGCCAACCTCGAGGGTCAGCTGGCCGTGGTGTCGGGATCCATGGGACAGAACACCTACGCCCTCAACGCGGCCAGCGGCACCACCCTGGCCGGTTGGCCGTTCCTCAACGCCGATTCGGACTTCGCGTCCAACCGGCTGGCCGCGTCCGATGGCGGGATCTTTGCCTTCGGCGGAGCCGGGTTCCACGGCTCCACTGGCGGTGTCCGGCTGGCCCAACCAGTAGTGGGCCTGGCCGGGTACTGAGCCACGCGGTAGCACCCCGGAGGTGATCCCTCCGTGGGCGTCGGGCCGGCGCGGTCGGCGTCGGGCCGGCGCGGCCGGCGTCGGTGCGGTAGACCGTTCGACCGTCATGGGACCAGAATCGTTCGAGCATTACGACCCTCAGATCGCCGACGCCATGCTGCGGGGCACCCTCCACCCGGAGGGCTACCGGGGCGGGGGGTTGCCTGCGTTCTTGAAGATCGACACCACCTCGGTCGAACCGGGGCGGCTCTCCTGCGGACTGCCGGTCACGGAGGACCTGCTCAACCCGTTCGGCGCAGCCCATGGTGGGGTGGTGTCGGCCCTCATCGATCATGCCCTGGGGGCGGTGTGCTTTCCGGTCATCCGGCGCGGCTCCTGGCCCGCCACCCAGGACTTCAAGATCAACTTCCTGGCTCCGGCCCGGGTCGGGCGGATGGAGGCCGAGGCCTGGATCGTGGCCATGTCGAAGCGGACCGCGGTGGTGCGCATCGACGTGACCAACGGCGGGCGGGTGGTCTGTGCGGCCCAGGGGACCGTTGCCATCATGGCTCCCAAGGACCGATCCTGATCGGACGGGCCAGGGACGCCGGATCCGTGGTGATGATGCCTCCCCGGTTCCGCTTGGCCGGCCCAGCCGACATCGACGCCGTGGTGGCCCTGGTGGAGTCGGCCTACCGCGGTGAGCCCAGCCGGCAGGGTTGGACGACCGAGGCCGACCTGCTGGAGGGCCAGCGGACCGACGTCGACGAGGTGGCTGCCGACCTGACCCGGTCCGGGTCGGCCGTGCTATTGGCGGAGGACCCGGGACCGCAGTCCGTGGACAGCCCGCCGATACTGCTGGCCTGCTGCCACATCGAGCGCCGGGTCGGGGGCTCCTGCTATTTCGGCCTGTTTGCCGTGCGCCCGACCCACCAGGGCCGCGGCATCGGTCGGGCGGTAGTTGCCGAAGCCGACCGGATCGCCGGGGAGTGGGGCTGCGTCGACCTGCGCATGCAGGTCATACGCCAGCGGGGCGACCTGATCGCGTGGTACCAGCGCTTGGGCTTTCGGCCCACCGGCGAGACGGTGCCGTTTCCCTACGGGGACGAGCGATTCGGCCGCCCCAAACGCCACGATCTGCAGTTCGTGGTGCTGGCCCGTCGCATTCTGGCTCAACCGCGGCAGTGAGGGCCGCGTGCCGGGGGACTAGGCGACGACGCCGCCGTCAGAGCGGGCCAGCGCGGCCAGCGCGGAACACGACACCCGCTGATCGGGCACCGTCCGGCCGCCGACTACCCGTACCACCTCGACCCAGCCCGTGCGGCTGTGGTGCACCGCATCGGCCGCGGCCGCCCGGCCGGCCGACACCAATTCCACCACCCGGGCCGAGGCCGGCGCGCAGATCCAGGTCACCCGCCCGTCGCCATGGCCGCCCTCCACGATCAGCCAATGCTCACCCGTCGAGTCGATGGCACTGAACACGGCCCGCTGGTCGGGCTGACGCGGCAACACCGTCTCCACCGTCAGTTCGAGGTCGAATCCGCAAAATCTGAGCATGTCGACTTCCCCGACCGTGTCTAATCCCTACTGAACCAGCACTCATTGTGAACATAGCACCGCCCCACGAGGACCCTGAGCCAACTCACGACCTCTCGATGGGCTCGGCGGTCTCCATCTGCATTGCAGGGGTGAATAGGTCAATCCGTGGTGTCGAGGGGCCGAGGCGGGCCGGCCGGGCCGAGGACGCGGTCCAGATAGGCGTTGGAGAAGACCCCTTCCGGGTCGAGGGCCTGGCGGAGGTGGACGAACTCGTCGAAGCGGGGGTATCGGGTCCGGAGCAACTCGGCGTCGAGATCGTGCAGCTTGCCCCAGTGGGGCCGGTAACCGTAGGGCTCCAGTACCCGGCTGACGAGGTGGAAGTACGCCTCGTGGCCACCCGATGCCGGAGCGTGGAAGGCCAGGTATGCGGTGTCTCGGCCGGAGGCGGTGGACAGCGGTATGTCGTCGGCCGGCGCCACCCGCAGTTCCACCGGGAAGGCCACGTCGAGCCCCGACCCCTCGATGGCCCCGACCACCTCCCGGATGGCCGGGCCGGCGGCCGCACGGGGCACCGCCAGCTCCATCTCCGTGAAGCGCACCCGCCGGGGGGAGGCGAACACCTTGTAGGACAGATCGGTGAACGACCGGGTCGGGAGGGCACGGGCCATGACGCGGTTGAGGGGCCGGATCCAAGACGGCCGCCTCCTGCCCAGCTCCACCGTCCATCCGAAGACCCGGTTGGCGAGGAGCTCGTCATCCCACCACTCCCGCCACCCCGGACGGCGGTCCAGGCCCTCAGCCAGGTGGAGGCGGGTGTTGCGCTTGACCAGGGTCGAGCCGGTGTGGGGGAACCAGTAGGCCTCGAAGTGGTCGAAGCCCGCGGCCAGCTCGTCGAAGCGGGACAGGAGCTCGTCGAGGGGCATGGGGCCCTCCTCGGCGCGCAGCGAGAAGAGCGGGACGCACCGCAGCGTGACCCGGGTGATGATGCCGAGGGCGCCCAGGCCGATCCGGGCCGCGGCCCATATGTCGGGCCGCTCGGTCGGCGAGCAGGTGAGGACCGACCCGTCGGCCTGGACCATCTCCAGGCCCACCACCTCGGTGGCGATACCGCCGTACTTCTCTCCGGTGCCGTGGGTCCCGGTGGAGATGGCCCCGGCGATGGTCTGAGAGTCGATGTCCCCCAGATTGGCCATGGCCAGACCCATCCCGGCCAGGAGGGAGTTGAGCCGGCCCAGGCCGGTTCCGGCCCCCACTGTCACCAGCGCCGCATCCCGGTCGGCGGACAGCAGCTGGTCCAGGGCGGACAGGTCGAGGGCCACTGTCTCGGGCCGGGCGATGCCGGTGAAGGAGTGGCCGGCGCCGATGGCCTTCACCCGCTCGCCCCGGATGGCGGCCCGACCCACGGCATCGGCCACTTCCTCGCTGTCACGCGGTCGCTCGACGCGTATACCGTCGGCGAGCTGGTTGCCGGCCCAATTGGTCCACGAACCCATCGGCGCAACGTAGCGGGTGCTGCGTGCGATGATGCACTGGCTCGTCGGCCGAACCTGGGAGGGTGGATGCAGGGCCTGATGCAGGACGTACCGCTGTCGCTCGATTTCGTGTTCAACCGGGCGGAGCAGTTCTGGTCCACGAAGCGGCTGATGACCGCCACTCCCGCCGGGGTCGAGCGGACCACGCTCGGGGCGTGGGCGGCCCGCACCCGCCGCCTGGGCGGGGTACTGGACGACCTGGGGGTCAGCGCCGACGGGCGGGTGGCCACCTTCGCGTGGAACACCGCTCGCCACCTCGAGCTGTACTTCGCCCCCCCGTGTACCGGGCGGGTGCTGCACACCCTCAATATCAGGCTGTTCGCCGATCAGATCACCTACATCGTCAACCACGCCGAGGACGAGGTGATCTTCGTCGACCGGAGCCTGCTGCCCCTGCTCTGGCCGCTGATCGACGGGTGCCGCTCTGTCCGCCACGTGGTGGTCATGGACGACACCGAGGGTTGCTCCGACGTCGCGCCCCTGCCCGACGACCCGCGCGTCCTCGACTACGAGGAGCTCCTGGACGGCGCGTCACCCCATCCGTTCGGGGTGGTGACCGACGAGCACAGGGCCGCCTCGATGTGTTACACGAGCGGCACGACAGGGGATCCGAAGGGCGTCCTCTACTCCCATCGCTCGGTGGTGCTGCACTCCATCGCCGTCCTGCTGGGTGACCTGCTGGATCTCCGGGAGTCCGACGTGTGCCTGCCGGTGGTGCCCATGTTCCACGCCAACGCGTGGGGACTGTGCCAGGCCTCGGTGCTGGCCGGGGCGGAGTTGGTCATGCCCGGCCCCGACCTGTCGCCGGGGGCATTGACCGGGCTCATCCTCGAAGAAGGGGTGACCTTCGCCGCCGGGGTGCCGACCATCTGGATGGGTGCCAAGCCCCATCTGGCCGGACGGGACCACCGGCTGCGCAAGATCGTGTGCGGCGGGTCGGCGGTGCCCAAAGCCCTGTCGGAGGCCTATCGGCTGGAGGTCGGCCTGCCCATCACCCAGGCCTGGGGCATGACCGAGACCAGCCCGCTGGCCACCGTGGCCAATATCCGCAGCGACCGGGCCGGTGGCACCGAGGACGAGTTGGCCGAGGTGCGGGCCACTGCCGGCATGCCCTCCCCGCTCGTCGAGCTGCGCATCGCCGACCCCGAGTCCGGCGACCCCGTCGCCTGGGACGACCAGACAAGTGGCGAGGTGCAGGTCCGGGGACCCTGGATCGCCCGCCGGTACTACAACGACCCCCGCGGCGATGCTCAGTTCACCGCCGACGGGTGGCTGCGCACCGGCGACGTAGGGGTCATGTCCCCCGACGGGTACGTGCGCCTGGTCGACCGGACCAAGGACCTCATCAAGTCGGGGGGTGAATGGATTTCCTCGGTCGACCTGGAGAACGAGATCATGGCCCACCCGGCGGTTGCCGAGGCGGCCGTCATCGCGGTCCCGTCGGAGCGCTGGATGGAGAGGCCGATGGCCTGCGTGGTGAGGAAACCGGGGGAGAGGCTGGAGGCCGCCGAGCTGAGGGCGTGGCTCGAGCCGCGGGTGGCGAAGTGGTGGCTGCCCGACGAGATCGAGTTCATCGACGAGGTGCCGAAGACGTCGGTCGGCAAGTTCTCCAAGCGGGACCTGCGTCAGCGTTTCGCCGACCGGAAGCTGCCCTAGGGCCGACGGTGGACCCTCTGTCGATGCACGCCGGCCACCAGCCTGACAAGGCGGCCGTCATAGACGACCGGCCGGGCCGGCCGGTCCGCATCTGGACCTTCGCCGAGCTCGAGCGGAGGGCCAACCAGCTGGCCCACCTCCTGGCCTCCATCGGCGTCGGACCGGACACCAAGGTGTGCTGGTGCGGTCAGAACTCCGCCCCGCTGGTCCTGGCCACCCACGCCATCCGCAAGGTGGGTGCGGTGTCGGTGCCACTCAACTACCGGTTGTCACCCGACGAGGCGGCCTACGTCGTGGACGACAGCGACGCGTCGGTGCTGTATGTCGACGCTGCCTACGAGCCGTTGATCGCGGCCATCCGGGACCGGACGCCCAAAGTCGACCACGTGCTGGTCTTCGACGGTGACGGGTCCCTGGAGGCGCAGATCGAGGCCCAGCCCATCGATCCCCTGGTGGTGGACTGGTCGTCGGCCACCGCGACCGGGCGCAGCATGATCTACACCTCCGGGACCACGGGGAAGCCCAAGGGGGCGGTCCGCTCGGCTCGGCTCGATCCCTCGACCAGCGCCGGCCTGATCAGTCTGATCGGGTACCGCCCTGACGACGTGTACCTGACCACCGGGCCGCTCTACCATTCCGGCCCGGGCGGCTTCGCCGGCATCGCCCATGCTCTCGGCAACACGGTGGTGGTCCAGCACAAATTCGATCCCGAGGACTGGCTGCGCGTGGTGCAGACCTACCGGGTGACCACCACCTTCACCGCACCCACCCCCATCCGCATGATCTGCAGCCTGCCGGCCGAGGTGAAGGACCGCTACGACCGCTCGAGCATGAAGCGCCTGATCGCCAACGCCGCCCCGTGGACGCTCCACCTGAAGAAGATGTATCTGGCCGACTTCCCCGCCGACTCGCTGTGGGAGGTGTACGGCTCCACCGAGTTGGGGGTGGACACCGTGCTCGGGCCCGAGGACCACCTGCGCAAGCCCGGATCGTGCGGCCGGCCGGCCCCTGGCATCGAGATCAAGCTGTTCGACGAGAACGGCATGGAGGTCACCGAGCCCATGGCGACGGGCGAGCTGTACGTGCGCTCGGCTCTGATGTTCAGCACCTACTACAAGGCCGAGGAGAAGTACCGGGCCGCCACCCGCGGCGAGTTCCACACCGTGGGCGACATCGCCTATTTCGACGAGGACGGCTACTTCTACATAGCCGACCGCAAGAACGACATGATCATAAGTGGCGGTATGAACATCTATCCGGCCGAGATCGAGGCCGCCCTCGACGCCAGTCCCGACCTATTCGAAGTGGCCGTGGTGGGCGTGCCCGACGAGCACTGGGGCGAGAGCGTCCAGGCCTGGGCGGTGCCGGCCCGCGACGGTGTCACAGAGGCCGACGTGATCGAATACGCCCGGGAGCACCTGGCCGGCTACAAGGTGCCCCGGGGCGTAACCTTCGTGGCCGAGCTGCCGAAGACCGGGTCCGGCAAGGTGCTGAAGCGGCAGTTGCGCGACGAGTACATGGCCGCCCGACCCCGGTCGACCTCAGCCTGAGGACCGGCCGGCGGAGCGGGCGGCGACCTCGGCCAGACCACCCCGGATAGCCGCCGTCATGGTCTCGATCACTTGGTCCTTGCCGGGGATGTGGGTCGCCACCCAGGATTCGATGACCCCTAACACGAAGCCGAATATGCCGTCGGTCAGGATGTCCAGCTCCCCTTCCCGCAACTGCTCGGCGGTCCGTCCCACGATCACGGTCGCCCGGTCGTGGATCACCCGCACCAGTGCGTTGTCCAGCAGGCCCCTGTCGCGCATCCGGAGACTGCGCACTATGTAGGCATAAAGCTGCGGCTCGTCGTCGATCAGGTTGATGAGGGCCTCGATAATGGCCCCGATGACCTGGTCCGGCCGGTGGTGGCCATCGGCGGTCACCCGCTCCACCACGGTGCGCTCCACACCGGCTGCCAGCACCACCGCCATGGCGTCCACCAGCCCGGTCTTGTCGCCGAACTCGGCGTAGAACACCGGCTTGGAAACGCCGGCCGCCTCGGCTATCTGGTCCAACGACACCTCCGGCCCGGCCTGGCGCACCGCGTCCATGGCCGCCTCGACCAGGCGGGTGCGGTGGCGCGCCCGCTCGTCGTCGCTCCGCCGGGGGCGGCCCCGCGGCCGGGTCGGCGGACCGCTTGGGGGCGGTGTCACGGGATCGAGGCTCACGCCCGTCGGATTTTACGGCCGGCACCGGTCAGGCCGGCTGCGATACCCCCTATCTGTAATATAGATGCTGAGAACTCGCTAAATAGCCTTGCAAGATGGCCAGGGTTGCGGCATACTGGTCCTCAGAGCGCTTCGGCCGGTACCCCCCCCACTGGACCGAATGGCGCCGAATGCGAAGGGCCCGGTACCCCCCCCACCGGGCCCTTCTGCGCGTCCGGGATCATATCGGCACCGCGGGCTGGGCTACGGTTCGGCCATGTCCGCCGCCCCCCCGCCCTCCGGCCGGCAGGTCCGCCTGGCCGCCCACGATCAGGAGCTCATTGCGGTGGAGGTGGGCGGTGGCCTGCGCGCCTACCGGGCCGCCGGTCGCGACGTCTTGGACCCCTACCCCGAGGATCGGATGGCTGACGGGGGCCGGGGCCAACTCCTGGCCCCCTGGCCGAACCGCCTGGCCGGCGGGAAATTCCAGTGGCGTGGGCGGGTGCTGCAGACGGCGCTGACCGAGGTGGAGGCGGGCAACGCCATCCATGGCCTGGTGCGTTGGGCCAACTGGACGGTTCCCGATTCCACCCCGCAGCCATGGGGCCCCCAGACACCGCCCGACACCACCACCGTGACCTACTGCTTGCATCCCCAGCCCGGCTGGCCCTGGACGGTGGACCTGCGGGTCACCTACCGGCTGGTCGCCGAGCAGGGACTCGAGGTGCGCACCTGGGTTACCAACCGCTCGGCCGAGGAATGCCCGATCGGCTTGGGATGGCACCCGTATCTGGCCGCCCTCGACGACGTGGTCGACGGCTGCCGGCTGACGGTGCCGGCGGCTACGGCCTACCGGGCCGACGAACGGGGCATACCGCAGGAGCGCGTCCCGGTCGAGGGCACCGACTTGGACTTCCGGGCCGGGCGGGTCATCGGTCCGACCCGGCTGGACGTGGCCTTCACCGATCTGCATCGAGACCGAGACGGCCGGGCCCGGGTCCGCTTGGAAGGCTCCCGCGCCGCTCCGGTGGAGCTCTGGATGGACGGCCACTACACCCACCTGATGGTCTACACCGGGGACACCCTCTCCGACGCCGGTCGTCGCCGACGGGGGCTGGCCGTCGAGCCGATGACCGCGGCCGCCGACATGCTCAACAACCACGATGGCCTGAAGCTTCTGCCATCCGGTGAGACATTTGAGGCGGCATGGGGTATCAACCCTTCAGCACGAGCTGAGCCGGGCCGAGGTTGAAGATATGGGATCGGTGCCACCGCAGCTGTCACTTCGAGAGTTGCTCCCGGCTCCCTCCGAACGCGAAGAGGCGTCCGTCGGGGTCGGCGTCGGTGGCACCTATCTGGTCGTGGAACTGTGGGGCTGGGGTGGTCCCTGTTGGGTGTGCGCCCCGGTAACGGAGCGCGCTCTCGAGTGCGTCCGGGGCGGCCGGGCTACGCCTTGGACCGTGTTGCACCACAGCGCCACCGGCACGGTCGACGTCTACCGCACCGCCGCCGACGGCTCCATTCGCTGCTCCACCGTGTTGTGCTCCTCGCTGCCCGGGGCCCGCCCGGCTCGCGCCGCAGCCTAAAGGTGCAGCTTCTGCTCGAAGAAGTCGAGAACGCCGTCGAGGGCAGCCCGGGTCGGAGTGCCGTCGCGGTCCTGGAGGTGTTCGGTCAGTACCGAGTGGGCATTCTTGGGGTGACCGTAGGGGTTGCCGGGAGAGGAGTCGAGCTCGATGGCGATGAAGTGGTCGCCCAACTTCTCCCGGAGCAGCGCGAAGCGTTCCTTCGGGACAAAGGAATCGCCGGTGAAGCGCAGCCCCATCACACACATATCCTCGTCGCGGGTACGGCCCTGGACCTTCGCCCAGTCGGCGCCCGACATCTGGATGTCGGCCCGTCGCGCTCTATTGATTCCGAAAGGCAATGACGGTTGTGACAGTACCGGTGCTAATACGGATTCATCCACGGCCATGGCCAGGGCGAAGCCGCCGGTGTAGCACATGCCTACCGCCCCAACCCCGGGGCCCCCGCATCGAGCATGCTCGGCCCGGGCCAGGGCTCGCAGCCAGTCGATGATCGGCGACGTCCGGCCGGTAGCCAGGCCGGAGAACTCCTTGGAGATGCACAGCTTGACCATCGTGTCCACGGCATAGGCCGGCGACATGGCGCGGCCGGGGGTGCCGAACAGGTGTGGCAGGACCGCGGTCAGGCCGCGGTCGGACACCTTGCGGGCGAAGTCGGCCACCTTGGGCGTGATGCCGGGCACCTCGGAGCACACGATGACCGCCGGTCCCGAGCCGCGCCGGTAGATGTCGTGGTTGATGCCCCCTGATGCAAACAGCTCTTTCGAGAAATCACTCAGCGAGTCGGTCATTCCCCGACGTTATGCCGCCGGACGTGAGGAGGGCCGCCCCGTTGGGGCGGCCCTCCCTTTGTCCCGAGGTCTGCTACTTGGTGAATTGCTGTTCCTCGGTGGATCCGGTCAGGGCGAGCGTCGATGACGCCCCGGCGGTCAAGCTGGCCATGACGTCGTCGAAGTACCCGGCGCCGACTTCTCGCTGGTGGCGGGTAGCTGTATAGCCGTCTTCTTCGAGCTCGAGCTCCCTCTGCTGCAACTCCACGTAGGCGCTCATGCCGGTGCGGGCATAGCCGTGGGCCAGCTCGAAGATGGACTCGTTCAGGGCGTGCCATCCGGCCAGAGTCACGAACTGGAAGGCGTAGCCCATGGCCCCCAGTTCCTTCTGGAAGCGGGCGATGGTCTGATCGTCCAGTTTGGCCTTCCAGTTGAACGACGGCGAGCAGTTGTAGGCCAGCATCTTGTCCGGGTACTCGGCCTTGATGCGCTCGGCGAACACCCGGGCCTCCTCCAGGTCCGGGGTCGAGGTCTCGCACCAGATGAGGTCGGCGTGCGGGGCGTAGGCCAAGGCGCGGGCGGCGGCGATGTCCATTCCGGGCCGCACGAAGTAGAAGCCCTCCGGGCTGCGCTCCCCGGTGACGAACTCCTGGTCGAGCGGATCGACATCGCTGGTGAGCAGGGTGGCTCCCAGGCTGTCGGTGCGGGCCACGATCAGCGTGGGCACGCCGCACACGTCGGCGGCCAGCCTGGCCGCGTTGAGGGTGCGGATGTGCTGGGAGGTCGGGATCAACACCTTGCCGCCCATGTGGCCGCACTTCTTCTCCGACGACAGCTGGTCCTCGAAGTGCACCCCGGCGGCCCCTGCCTCGATCATGGCCTTCATCAGCTCGAAGGCGTTGAGGGCACCCCCGAAGCCGGCCTCGGCATCGGCCACGATGGGCACCAGCCACTCCCGGTGGTTCTCGGTCCGGCCCGCAGTCACCGCCTCGGCCCACTCGATCTGGTCGGCCCGGCGCAGGGCGTTGTTGATCCGGCGGACCACGGACGGAACGCTGTTGGCCGCGTACAGGCTCTGGTCCGGGTAGACCTGCTCCGACAGGTTGGCGTCGGCCGCCACCTGCCAGCCGGACAGGTAGATGGCGCGTAGTCCGGCCTTGACCATCTCAACCGCCTGGCCACCGGTGAGGGCACCCAGGGCGTTGATGTAGTCCTCGCTCCGCAGCAACGACCACAGCCGCTCGGCACCGCGCCGGGCGAGGGTGTACTCGACGGGGGCCGAGCCGCGTAGGCGGACCACATCAGCCGCGGAGTAGGTCCTCTCGACGCCGGCCCAGCGGTCGTCGGTGGCCCACTGCTGCTCCAGCTGGGAGACGGCGGTGTCGTAGGTGCTCATGGGATTACTGATTCCTTTCGGATGTTCTCGGTGAGTGGTGCTGGGGATGGCTCTACTGCTCCGCGCCGGCCCGTCAGGGAAGGAGCTCGTAGGCCGGCAAGGTCAGGAAGGTCACGAATTCGTCGGAGAGCGATACCTGCTCGAACACGCCTCGCGCCTGCTTCAGCGTCTCGGCGGGAAAGGTGTTGGCCGCCTCGAGCTCCTGCTGGGCCTCGTCGAGTAGCCGGCGCACCAACTCGGGGGTAACACACTCGTGGGGGTCCTGGAAGCAGATGTCGTGATGCACCCACTGCCACACCTGGGCCCGGCTGATCTCGGCGGTGGCCGCATCCTCCATCAGATCGTGGATGGCCGCCGCCCCGGTCCCTGACAGCCACGAGGCCAGATAGCGCAGACCGACGTCGATGTTGGTCCGCAGGCCGGCCACGGTGATGCCGTCGCGAGGCCGCTCGACGGTCAGGAGGCGGCCGGGACCCACCTGCACCTCGGGGCGCTGGCGGTCGATCTGGTTGGGCCGATCGCCGAGCACCGCATCGAACTCGGCCATGGCCGTGGCCACCAGGTCCGGGTGGGCCACCCATGTGCCGTCGAATCCGTCGGTGGCCTCCCGCTGCTTATCCTCGGTGACCTTGGCCAGGGCTGCCTCGGTTACCTCCGGATTGCGTCGGTTGGGGATGAAGGCCGACATCCCGCCGATGGCGTGCGCCCCCCGCAGGTGGCAGGCCTTGACCAGCAGCTCGGTGTAGCCCCGCATGAATGATGTGGTCATGGTCACGAGAGACCGATCGGGCAGGACGAAGTCCGGGTCGGTATGGAAGCGCTTGGCCACGCTGAAGATGTAGTCCCACCGACCCGCATTCAGGCCGGTGATGTGGTCCCTGAGCTCGTAGAGGATCTCCTCCATCTCGAACGCCGCGGTGATGGTCTCGATGAGGACGGTGGCCCGGATCGACCCCCGGTCCAAGCCGAGCAGGTCCTCGGCCGCGAACATGACGTCGTTCCAGAGCCGGGCCTCGAGGTGGTTCTCCAGCTTGGGCAGGTAGAAGTACGGCCCGAAGCCTCGCTCCAGGCTCTCGCGCCCATTGTGGAACACGTAGAGCCCGAAATCGAACAGGCTGGCCGAGATGCGCTCGCCGGCCACGGTGAAGTGCTTCTCGGTCAGGTGCCAGCCCCGGGGCCGGACCACCAGTGTGGCCAGCTCGTCATCGGCCTTCAGCCGATAGGACTTGCCGCCCGCGTTCACCTCGAGGGTGCGGCGCACCGCGTCGCAGCAGTTGGCCTGGCCCTCCATGACGTTGTCCCAGGTGGGCGAGTTGGCGTCCTCGAAATCGGCCATGAAGACCTTCGCCCCCGAGTTGAGGGCGTTGATCATCATCTTGCGCTCCACCGGGCCGGTGATCTCCACCCGCCGGTCGGACAGCGCCTTGGGCGCCTCCGGGACCTGCCAAGCGCCGGCTCGCAGGTCGGCCGTCTCAGCCAGGAAGTCGGGTCGCTCTCCGGCGTCGAAGCGAGCTTGGCGCTCCTGGCGGGCGCGGAGGAGCTCCTGGCGGCGGCCTTCGAAGCGCTGGTGCAGAGTGACAAGGAACTGCACCGCGTCCGGCCGGAGGATCTGCTCGGCCCGAGTATGTGGGGCAAACTGGACATCATCACTTAGAGGCACGTCTGACATTCTCCTAAAGAAACTTCAAGTTGTCGAATCAAAATCTCCGTATCCTTGACATATAGACAAAAAACCTAGAAACTTATGATTACGATGGCTTCGAATCACTCCCCGCTCGACCCGCTGGTCTTCGGCCAGCGTCTGCGTCACCTGCGCCGCCAGGCCGGGCTGACCCTCGACGCCCTGGGTCAGGCCCTGGGCCGACCCGCTTCCTACCTGTCCCAGCTCGAGAACGGCCACCGCGAGCCGCGCCTCTCGACGGTCAACGCCCTGGCCGGGGCGCTCGGGTGCTCCGCCGCCGACCTACTCTCCTCGGCCCCGCCCAACCGGCGGGCCGAGCTCGAGGTCGCCCTGGCCCACATGCAGGAGGAGCCGGGATACCGGGCCCTGCACCTGCCCTACCTGAAGCCCAGTTCCCGTCTCGACGACGCCGCGCTCGAGCACATAGTGGCCCTCTATGAGCGCTTGCGGGAACCGCCGGCCGCGCCGGGCCACACCAGGCCGAGCGTATGGGGGGCGGCCGTTTCGGGGTCGGCCGTTTCGGGGTCGGCCGTTTCGGGGTCGGCCGTTTCGGGAGGGTCCGGGAGCGGTGCCCGGCCGGCTAATGCCGCCATGCGGGACGAGATGCGCAAGCGGGACAACTACTTCGAGGAGATCGAACGGGTGGCCACCGCCGCCCTCGACGCCATCGGTTATACCGGTCCCGGCGCCGTCTCGGAGCGGCACCTGACCGACGCCGCCTCCCACTTCGGCTTCACGATCGCCCGGGTCCAGGACCTGCCGCCGTCCACCCGGTCCATCACCGACCTGCGCCACAAGATCGTCCATGTCCCCCAGCGCAACGCGGTCGGGGGTCAGCGCTCGGCCCGATCGGTGGTGGCCCAGACGCTCGGCCACTTCGCTCTGGGGCACTCCGATCCGATCGATTTCGAGGGCTATGTCCGCCAGCGGGTCGAGGCCAACTATTTCGCCGGCGCCCTCCTGGCCCCGGAGCGGTCCGTGGTTCGCCTGATCGGCGAGGCCAAGGCCCGAGAGGACATCTCGGTGGAGGACCTGAGCGAGTCGTTCTACATCTCCTACGAGATGGCCGCCCACCGGCTCACCAACCTGATCACCCGTCACTTCGACATTCCCATCCACTTCCAGCGCTCCGACGCCGAGGGCATCCTCTGGAAGGCCTACGAGAACGATGGGGTCCTCCTCCCGGCCGACGTCGACGGCACCATCGAAGGACAGAAGCTGTGCCGGTGGTGGAGCTCGCGCCAGGCGTTCGAGTCGGAGGACTCCTACGCCCTGCACTACCAGTACACCTCGACAGTGGCCGGCCCGTTCTGGTGCGTCACCCACCTGGACCTGGACCGCGATCGGGGCGGGGCCATCACGGTGGGGACCAACGAGGCCTACGCCCGCTGGTTTCGCGGCTCGGACACCCCCCGCCGGGCCGAGTCGACCTGTCCCGACCCGGCCTGCTGCCGTCAGCCCGAGCCCGATGCGGTGCGCCGCTGGGAGGGGGTGGCCTGGCCCTCGGCCCGGGACCACAGCCACTTCGTGTCCGGTCTACCGACCGACACAGTCGTCTTCGATCCCCATCCGGGGGTGGAGCTGACCGACGTCTACTCATTCCTGGACCGCCACAACTCGGCGACGGACTGACCGATCCCCCGGCCGATGGGCCGGTTGCCAGGGCCTTGTCGGCCGATGGGCCGGGCCTATTGT
>JAKBAX010000397.1 GCA_021808785.1 Actinomycetes bacterium
CGACGTGCCGTCGCCGATGACGAGCCTGACCTTGGGATGGACGGCGGCCATCTGGTCGAGCAGGAGGGGGGCCAGCCACCGGGCGGTGGTGCCGATCATTCCGATGCGGGCGGTGCCGGCCACCTCATGGCGCAGGGCGGCCACGTCGGCCACCGCCGCTTCCAGCTCGGCGGAGACCCGGCGGGCCCGTTCCAGGACCGCTCCGCCCTCCTCGGTCAGCTGCCCGTTCTGGCGGTCCACCAGCTGCACCCCGAGCTCCCGCTCCAGCCGGGCGATGTGGCTCGAGATATTGGATTGGACGGTGTGCAACGCGGTCGCCGCGGCGGAGAAGCTCCCGTGATCGGCGATGGCGATCAAAGCGTGCAGTTGGCGTAGTTCCACGGCCCCCCCATCGTTGCAAAAGATGGCCCTTATTGCCAGTAGCTGCAAAATCGATCCCCGGGAGTGGGACCCCGGTCGCGGGCCGGTAGCGTTGGCGGCGATGGCCACCGCCGCCATATTCGACCTGGACCGCACCTTGCTGCGGACCTCGAGCACGCCCGCCATCAACGCCGCCCTGTTCGAGGCCGGGCTGGTGGGTCGGGAGACGGTGCCGGGCCAGGCGGCGGTGCTGGGGTTCTACGACGCCTTCGGGGAGACCCTGCCCTCCATGGCCCTGGCCCGGGCCGCGGCGTGGGCCTCGCGGGGATGGCCGGTGAGCGAGGTGGCGGCGGCGGCGCGGGATGCGGCCGAGCGGCTGGAAGCAGCGGTGCAGCCCCTCGCACGGGCGCTGCTCCTCCGTCAGCGCCAGGCCGGCCACCGGCTGGTCCTGGCCACGACCACGCCCGCGCACCTGATCCGGCCCTTCGCCGAGAGGCTGGGCTTCGACGACGTGGTCGCCACCCGCTACGCCACGACGGTCGACCCGGCCGGGGTGCAACGCTACAACGGGTGGCTCGACGGCGGCTTCGTCTGGGCCTGGGGCAAGCTGCATGCGGTACGGCGATGGGCCGGCGCGCAGGGGGTGGCACTGGACCGCAGTGCGGCCTTCTCCGACAGCATCTACGACCTGCCGCTCCTTGGCGCGGTCGGCCATCCCACGGCTGTCAATCCCGATATCCGCCTGCAGGCGGTGGCCACTCTGCGGCGCTGGCCGGTCCTCCATCTCAACTCCCCGGCCGGGGTGCCCAAGGCGCTCGGGGTCGAGCCGATGGACGTGTTGCGCCTGGCCATGCAGCAGGTGGCCCGGCCGCTGGCCCGCCTCGACATGGATGGCACCGGGCACGTCCCGAGGCGGGGGCCGGCCATCATTGTGGCCAACCATCGCAGCTACTTCGACCCGGTCGTGTGGCTGCTGGCCGTCTTCGAGGCCGGTCGCAACCCCCGCAGCCTGGCCAAGAAGGAACTGCTCGACGCCCCGCTGATCGGCGCTCTGGTCAAAGCCTCCGGCGCCATCCGCGTCGATCGCGAGGGCGGGGGCCGGGACGCCTATGCGGCCGCCGAGACGGCGCTCCTCGGGGGCGAGGTCGTCATCATGGCCCCGCAGGGCACCATCCCCAGGGGGCCGGCCTTCTTCGACCCGGAGCTGAAGGGCAAGACGGGGGCAGCCCGGCTGGCCGCGGCGACCGGAGCACCGGTGATACCACTCGGCGTGTGGGGGACCGAGCGGGTGTGGCCCCGATCCTCGCGGCTGCCGGACCTGACCCAGGTCGTCCGTCGACCAGCGGTCCGGGTCCGGGTGGGGCCACCCGTACCCGGCCTGTCGGGCCGGGATTTCGAGGCCGATACGGCTCGGATCATGTCCGCCATCGTCGACCTCCTGCCAGCTGAGGCCAAGGTCCGCCGCACCCCTTCCGGGGAGGAGCTGGCCCGGTCCCGACCGCCCGGCTCCTGAACCGCTCCACCGGATCGGCCGGCGTCGGCGATCAGGACGTCCAGGGCCACTTCTCCCGACGGTGCCGGCGCCGCTCGTCGCGGCGGGGCTGGCCGAGGGACCACGCCCGGCGCCAGCCGGGGCCGTCGGGACCGGTCAGGACCGGGGTGGTGCCCGCGGCGGCCCGGCGCCGGGCTGTGTACCAGTCGTTCTCTATCTCGTCGGCCAGCGCCGCGATGGCCGCCTCCAGCCGCACCGCCAGCTCCCGGGGATCGGTATCGGCGCCCGCCTTCAGGGGCGCTCCGAACGTGACCTGGGTCCGGCCGGGACGGATCCGGTTCGAGCCCTTGGCCAGGATGCGCCGGGTGCCCTCCACGTGGACCGGCACGATGGGGCGCCCGGTGCGCTGCGCCATCCACGCCGCCCCGGCCCGATGGGCTTGGCCCCAGCCGTCCGGGCTGCGCCCGCCTTCGGGGAAGATGAGCATGCTCCAACCGTCCGCCAGCAGTTCCGACACCCGCCGGGCCGAGACCCGGGACACCCGCTGGCGCTCGATGGGCACCGCGTTCAAGAGGAACGCGAAGGTCGCTGCTTTGACCCGGGTATCGAAGAAGTAGTCAGCGGCCCCGGCCACGAACAGGTCCCGCCGCCACCGCTGCGGTATGACCGATACGAGCAACGGCGCGTCGAGGTGGCTGGCGTGGTTGGCGGCGAAGATCACCGGTTCGTCCAGGTGGGCGATGCGATCCACACCCCTCACGGTCGGTGCCGCCAGGACCCGGACGAGGGGCGCGGCCACAGCCTCCTGGACCAGCGCCCGCCCGGCCCGGGCCGCCGGGGAACGGGCCCATTCGCTGTCGTAGTCGACGCCGAGGGTCCGCTCGACCGGCGGCCGGGCCACGGTGGAGGGCCAGGTGGGCGCGGCGATCGGGAAGGCCGACGGCAGCCGCACCCGGCGGCGGAGCGCGCCGAGCGCGCCCTCGACCGCATCGGGAGTGACCGGTAGCCGCCGCCGCGGCTCGGTTCCGCCGGGGAGCCCGGGCGGGGTCAACTGACGTCGGCCAGCATGATGGGCGGGCAGTGCAGGTGGGTGATGGTCGGGTCGCGACCGACGACGTCCGAGGCCATCTCCAGGGCGTCGGTAAGAGTGGACGCCGGAGAGAAACCCAGGCGGCGCACCGCCTTCGGCTCTCCGCCGACGATGATCACCCGGCCCAGGTGCTCCAGGGCGTGGGCCCCCCAGTACCACATGTAGAACGGGTGGACGCCGTGGTAGGCGTGGCTGGTCCGGTACAGGTGGCGGTACCACTCGTCGGTGGCGAAGCGCTCCTCGTAGGTCTTCTCGATCTCGATCGGGTCGGTGGTGTCGGACAGCACCTCCTCGAAGAAGTCGATGTAGGACGGGTGGTGCACCGGGTGGAAGGCCCACGGCGTGGGATGCGACAAGATGGCCACCCCGCCCTCACGGACCACCGGTCTGCCCCGGTAGAGGTTGAACAGGTAGCCGAGTCCCATGCACATCACGAGGATCGGGTTCATGATCGAGTTGACGTTGTAGGGGCACAGGTGCGGTAGGCCGAACACCGCGATGTCGGTCTGTCCCTCGACCGCCACGATCTGCTGGCGGTAGACCATCTCGGTAGTGGCCTGGTGCACCGCCTCCACCTCCCCGGCGTGCACCGACGTCATGGCGTGAGGCGCCTTGA
This sequence comes from Actinomycetes bacterium, assembly GCA_021808785.1. Classification (GTDB taxonomy): domain Bacteria; phylum Actinomycetota; class Acidimicrobiia; order Acidimicrobiales; family Palsa-688; genus JAKCDU01. The sequence continues at coordinate 3,559 of JAKBAX010000397.1, forward strand.
TGGACTGGAAGATGGATCGGGCCATCCGGGGCGGGGCCAGTCCCAGGCTCTTGGTGGTGGCCAGGTAGGCGGCCCGGTCACGGGTGGTCCACTCCCATTCCCGCTTCTGCAGGAAGGCCATCTGCTCCGGGAAGGCATCGTTGTTGAGGGTGGTTTCGATCTGGAAGATCTTCACCCCCGACTTGGCGATCAGCCGCCCCATGCGCCAGTTGGAGGAGTGCAGCTCCGAGTGGTGCTGGTCCATGAACGAGCGGCTGTGGCGCATGGTCCGCACGTTGTGGTGGTGGCGCAGGCTCCGGTAGCTGGCCAGACCGGTGGCCACGCTCTTGTGGCCGCCG
>JAKBAX010000398.1 GCA_021808785.1 Actinomycetes bacterium
CTCGGCGTCAGCGTGTGCAGCCTGCAGGAGCACCACGAGGCGACCCGTGCGGCCGCGGCTGCGGCCGCGGCTGCGGACCGGTGACGGCGCCTTTGGTGCTCGAATCTGCGGTCGGGTCCCTCCGGCTCCGCAGCCCCGTGCTGACCGCGTCGGGTACGGCCGGCCACGGGGCCGAGCTGAGCGCCTACTTCGACCTGTCCCGCCTCGGCGCGGTGGTGGTGAAGTCGCTTGCCGCACGGCCCTGGCCCGGCAACCCGGCGCCTCGGGTGATCCCTGCGGCGGCAGGCATGCTGAACAGCATCGGCCTGCAGGGTCCCGGCGTGGCCGCCTGGGTCGAGGACGAGCTACCCGCGCTGGTCACCTCGGGCGCGGCGGTGGTCGTGAGCATCTGGGGCCGCACCGTCGCCGAGTTCGCCGAGGCCGCCGCCACCCTGCGCGGCCTCCCTCCATGCGTCGTTGCCGTGGAGGTGAACGTGTCCTGCCCGAACCTCGAGGATCGCCGGCGCATGTTTGCCCACTCGCCGGTGGCGACGGCCGAGGCGGTGGACGCGGCCGGTGCGGCGCGCCTGCCCCGCTGGGCGAAGTTGTCGCCAAACGTGGCGGACATCGCCGAGATCGCCGGTGCCGCCCTCGGGGCGGGAGCGGAGGCGGTGACGCTCGTCAACACCCTGCTTGCCATGGCGATCGACGTCGAGACCCGCACGTTCGCCCTCGGCTCGGGTGCCGGGGGCGGGGGTCTGTCGGGGGCGGCGCTGCACCCGGTCGCGGTCCGCGCGGTGCGCGACTGCCGGGCTGCCCATCCGGCCGCCGCGATCGTCGGTGCCGGCGGCGTGGCCAGCGGGCGGGAGGCCGTGGAGCTCCTGCTCGCCGGGGCGAACGCTGTCCAGGTCGGCACGGCCACCCTGGCGGACCCGCGTGCGCCGGCCCGGGTCCTTGACGAGCTCGCGGCGTGGTGCGTCGGCCACAAGGTGGCGTCGGTGGCCGAGCTTGTCGGAGCCGTCCGGTGACAGCCCGCTGGTGCGGAGCCGGCTCGAGCTTCTAGCCAGGCGAGGCGTCGAAGAGCGCGGCAATGCGACGCTGGATGTCGTCGGCCGCAGCCTTGGGGTTCGGGGCGTCCCGGATCGGACGACCCACCACGACGTAGTCGGCGCCACCGAGGAACGCCTGTTCGACATCCACCGTTCGCTTCTGATCGTCGACGAGCCGATTGAGCACTGGGCGGATCCCTGGGGTCACGATGACGAGCTCATCGCCCATGCTGGACCGAAGCGCTGGCGCCTCGACGCCGGAAGAGATCACACCGTCGGCGCCAGCCGCCATGGCCCGGCGCGCTCGGGAGAGGACGAGGTCGTCGACGTCCACCTGGAAGCCGAGGTCCTCGATGTCCATCTGGTCCAGGCTCGTGAGCACCGTCACCGCCAGGATCTTCAGCCCGTTCTTCTCCTGCGCAGCTGCCGCGACCATCTCCTGGTTGCCGTGCACCGTGACGAACTCCACGTGACGGGACCGGAGCTGGCGAACGGCGGCGGCCACGGTCTCGGGCACGTCGAAGAACTTGAGGTCGACGAAGACCTTCTTTCCTCGCGCCTGGAGCTCTGCCACGAGGTCGAAATAGCTGTCCGACGACATGAACAGCTCGAGGCCGAGCTTGTAGAACACGACACTGTCGCCGAGGGCATCGACGAGCGCTAACGCCCGCTCGCGACCAGGCACGTCCAGGGCGACAATCAGCCGCTCGTGCGGTGGGATCGCCTTTCGCGAGCGGTTGACGCTCGGGTCGCTGCTCGGTGACATGCTCTCCGTTCCTGGAACCCCGCAAACGCTGACGGGATCCCGCAACGCAACCCCGGAGCACCTGTCGCGGCATCGTACGAACGCAGCCGCACCGAGTGGGGATCCTGGCCGTAGTGTAGGCGCCGCGACCGTTCGTCGAGAGGCCTGGGCCCGGTCCAACGCGTCGGCGACCCGGATCGAGGATGGCGGTACGGCGCGATGGTCGGACGACGCACCACGCCAAGGTCCGCTGGACGTCGAGGTCCCTCGGTCATCCCGGTTGACTCCACGTCGAGTGGCTTGGCGCCACGGGGACATCGAGGTTCGACACCGTCCAGCCGCGATCCCACAGGTCGTCGGCAGCAATACCGGTTTACGTTGCACGAATCGACCCGTTGGGCTCGCCGATGACCAGTCCGGGTTCGCCTCCCTCGCCGGCGTGGGCATGCTGCCCAATCGGGCAGGCGTTTACGGCCTTTTAACAGGTCCCGCGTTACGAACGCGCTACATTTGGAGGGAACGTCCGAGCCGTCCCATGGGACGGGGAGGGGGACGGGGCACGCTGCTCCGGAGACAGGAGGCGGTATGGCAACAGTTGGAAAGTGGCGAGCGCTCCCCAGGGTGGCAGCGTCGGTGTTCGCAGCGGGCTCGGTGGTGGCGGGGATCGTGTCGTCCGGGGCGCTGGCAAGTGGCGCGTCCGAGGCGCACGTCGCCCGAAGCGCTCGGGCAACGGCGCAGACGAAGCACGCACCGAAGGCCCTCACGGGCTCGATCAGCTACGCCGAGCTCCCCGGGACGCCCCCGAACTACATCTTCCCGTTCGCCGGGCTCGCCTACTTCTCGGTGTCGAACCAGCAGTAACTCGACTACCTCATGTACCGGCCGCTCTACTGGTACGGGACGGGGCAGCAGCCGACGATCAACTACAAGTTCTCCGTCGCCAAGGCTCCGATCTACTCGAACGGCGACAAGACGGTCACGATCAACCTGAACCACTACGTCTGGTCCAACGGCGAGACGGTGACCGCCAACGACGTGAAGTTCTGGATGAACATGTTCCGGGCCGAGAAGACCGGCTATGCCGGCTACTCGCCGGGTGCCATCCCTGACGACGTCGCTGCGGTCGACGTCACGAGCCCGACCCAGATCGTCTTCCACCTGACCGGCTCCGTGAACCCGACCTGGTTCACCTACAACGAGCTGTCGCAGATCACGCCGATGCCGATGGCGTGGGACGTGACGGGCCTCAACCAGAAGCCGGGCTCCCAGGCGTGCGCGACGGCCTCGTACACCTCGATCGTGTCGCCGATCGTGAAGGGGGCCTCGAACCCGGTCTCGGCCGCGGCGAAGTCGTGCGCGGCGGTCTATGACTTCCTCTCGATCCAGTCGGGCTTCAACCCGACGTCGTCGAAGAAGCTGACGAACGCCTTCGCCAACTACACGACGAGCCCGATCTGGACGGTCGTCGACGGGCCCTGGAAGCTGTCGCAGTTCAACGCCACGGGCAACGATGTGTTCGTGCCGAACCCGAAGTACACGGGCCCGGTGAAGCCGACCTACGGCAAGTTCGTCCTCCAGTACTTCACGACCGACGCGTCCGAGTACAACTCGCTGCTCGCCGGGACCACGGACATCGGCTACGTGCCAGTCGCCGACCTCCCCGGCCCGGCGAAGAGCGCGACCCAGCCCGGCCCGAACACGCCGAGGCTGTCGTCGAAGTACAACCTCGTCCCGCAGCTCACCTGGGCGATCGCCTACTCGATGTACAACATGGCCTCGTCGCAGAACCACGGCATCGACGCCAAGCTGATGCGCCAGCTGTACGTCCGCCAGGCGATGGCGATGCTCCAGGACCAGCCGCTGTACGTGAAGAAGCTGCTCAAGGGCTACGGAACGCCGGGCTACGGCCCGGTCCCGGTCGAGCCGCCGAACCCGTTCGTGACGAAGTACGAGCAGAACAACCCGTACCCGTACAACCCGAGCAAGGCCGTCAACCTCCTGAAGAGCCACGGCTGGAAGATCGTCCCGAACGGGACGGACGTCTGCGAGGTAGCGAGCAAGTGTGGCGTCCCGAAGGGCACCCCGCTCTCGCTGACCGAGGCGTACG
>JAKBAX010000399.1 GCA_021808785.1 Actinomycetes bacterium
CCAGCCGTCGTGACCCGGGGGGATGCGCATGACATCACCTGGGGCGAACTCCATCTCCTCGCCATCGTCCATCCGGACGCCCATCCGACCAGACACCTGGTAGCCGGCGTGTGCAACTTGACAGCTCTCGGTCCCGACGATCGGCTTCACGTGCTCCGACCACCGCCAGCCAGGCTGGAACGTGGCGCGGCCCACCATCCCGCTATCGATGTTCACCAGCTCGATCTCACCCATTCCCCCGTCGAGCTTGCGCACCTCGTCCGGCGAGTCGAAGCTCTTGCTGACGATACGCGCCATGGAACGCCTCCCTGGACTTCTTCTGCATCTGCCCTGCAACGAACCATACGCCGACGACCGGTTGCTCTCAACCCCCGATCGGGGAGGAAACGGCGTCGGCAGGCTCGTGAGCTGCGACGCACGCAGCCCCTCCGGACAGCTGACCGTGACCGTGTGGGCGCTTCGCGGCTCGGGGTGGGCCGGCTACAACCCGCTCGCGACCCTGGGCGCGGCCCGGGCGCCCGCGCGCGCGGTGGGCGCCGTGCGCCCTCCACAGTTGCAGCGACGTAACGCCTCCTCATCTGGTGGCCATCTTCTGTCTATCCATCTAGACCTCGGATGTGCGCCCGGCGGAGCTCATCCGGATGATCCGTTCGGCGGCGCGGGAGAAGGACGTCGAGTGGGTCGAGGTCAGCTCGAAGCGCGACCGAGCCGCCTCCGCCACTGCGACGGAGCCGGATCGGGATGGAGTCGATCGAGCACCGTCCAACAGCAACGGCGCCCCCTCGGACCCATCTCGAGACTGCCCCGAGCGCCGCCCGCGGTCACCGGAGCACCCTATCGGGCTCTTCGGATTCTGACGGGGTTGTGTCGGTGACAATCCACAGGGAGCGCAACGCTCTGGCCTGCGGCTTTGTGTCGGGCTGCCGGGATTCGAACCCGGGACCTCTTGACCCCCAGTCAAGCGCGCTAACCAAGCTGCGCCACAGCCCGTCATGTCAATCTCCCCGTCGTTCGGGGCATCCACCTGACCGAAGCGCTTCCGGTCACGCCGTTGCCGCCCGGCCGGACCCTGCTGGGGGCAGGGGGTGCCGGACAGGAGCTGGACAGCCACGACCGTGTCCGGAAGCGCACCCGGCCCGGCCATCGTAGCCGGCTGGGAGCGAGGGAAGCCCTGCTGCGGATCACCGAAATTCCCCACTGACGATCACTGGAATTCCCCACCCTTGAGCGGGGTGGTGGGCCCGACGCAGGGATCCGCCAACCCGGTTGGGGACTCCCCGACGCTGACGGTGCTAGCCACCCAGCGCGAGGAGCCCCCGACCATGTTCTCAAGGAGCGACGACGTGGAAGCAAGTGCCTTGTCCAAGCGGGGATGGTCGATCTCGGCGATCGCCCGCCACCTCGACTGTGACCGCAAGACGGTGCGGGCGTATCTGTCGGGCGAACGAGTCGCCGGTGTGCGGCGGTCGTCGGCGCCCGACCCGATGGCTCCCTTCGTCGACTACGTGAAGGCCCGGTTTCAAGACGACCCACACCTTTGGGCGAGCGCGCTGTTCGACGAGGTCGTCCCGCTCGGCTATGACCGCGCCTACCCGAGCTTTGCTCGCCAGCTGCGCCTGGCCGGCCTGCGACCGCACTGCGAGGCGTGCTCGGGGGTGAAGGGCCGCGAGAGCATCGAGATCGAGCACCTCGCGGGCGATGAGATCCAATGGGACTGGGCCGAGCGGCGAAACGCCCCCTGGGGCGGCACGGCCTACGTCCTGCTCGGCACCCTCAGCCATTCGGGGCGGACCCGTGGAGTGCTCGCCGAGTCGATGGACCAGGCACACCTGATCGAGGGGCTGGACGGCGTCCTGCGTCGCCTCGGCGGGACGGCGCGCAAGTGGCGCACCGACCGCCTGGCCACCGTGATCGTGCCCGGAGCCGCCGACGTGCAGGCCTCCTTCGCCCCGGTGGCCAAGCACTACGGAGCCGTGATCACGCCGTGTCCTCCTCGTCGGGGCAACCGAAAGGGCGCGGTCGAGTGCGGGGTGAAGTTCATGTGCGGCAGGTGGTGGCGCACGATGACGGCGACGAACCCTGAGGAGGCGCAGGTGAGCCTCGACCAGTTCTGGTCGGGGGCCGGTGACGCTCGGCTGCGCCCGCCGGGGCGCTATCTCGATCCCGAAGAACTGACAGCGGGGAAGCGCCCGGTGTGGCCGAGTGTCGGAGCCCTCGCCGAGAAGGAAGCGCTGATGGCACTGCCGGCGACAGCCTATCCGGCAACCGTCGAGGTGCGCCGCAGCGTGGACGACCGGGCGACGGTGGCATTCCGGGGGAACCGCTACTCGACGGCGCCGGGACTGACCGGTGTCGAGATGACGCTTCGCCACCGCCTTGGCACCGGGACGCTCGACCTCGTGGCGCCCGGTGGCCAGGTGCTCGTCACCCACCGTCTGGCCCCACCGGGAGCCGGCTCGATCGTGCGCACGCCTGAGCACGGCGCTGCCCTGGAGCAGGCCGTGTTGAGCCAGTTCTCGACCGCCCGACCCTGTGACCGAAAGGCCAACAAGCCGCCCGGATCAGCGGCGCTCGAGGCTCGGGCGAGGATCCTCGGCACCCATGGTGAAGAGCCGGTCGTCGACCTCGAGGCGATGGCTGAGATCGTGCACCTCGCCTTCCCTGGCGCCGTCGAGTGCTCGGACGCCGAGGTGATGCCATGACCCCCGGGTCGGACTACCAGCGCCTCCGGGCCCACCTCGCGTTCCTCAAGATGACCGCGGCGGCCGAGGCGCTGCCGGGGCTCCTCGACGAGGCGGCGAGGGCCAAGCTCACGACCTCGGCATTCTTGGAGCGGCTGCTGTCGGTCGAGGTCGACGCCGTCGACGAGCGCCGCCGGGCGAGCCTCACTCGCTTTGCCTCGCTTCCCTCGCCCTTCACCCTCGCCGACTTCGACTTCTCGGCCCAGCCGTCGGTGGACAAGAAGCTGATCGACGAGCTCGGGACGCTCCGGTTCCTCGAGGACGCCACCAACGTGTTGTTCATCGGACCGCCAGGGGTCGGAAAGACGATGCTGGCGGTCGGCCTCGGCCATGCGGCGGTGGCGGCTGGCATGCGGGTGCACTACACGACGGCCGCCGATCTCGCCGCACGCTGTCACCGCGCCGCGCTCGAGGGACGGTGGGCGACGACGATGCGCTTTTATGCCGGACCGAGGCTCCTCATCGTTGACGAAGTGGGCTACTTACCGCTGCCCGACGAGGCCGCGGCGGCGCTGTTCCAGGTTGTGAGCCAGAGGTACTTGAAGGGCTCCATAGCGTTGACGACGAATTTAGGCATCGCGAGCTGGGGAAAGGTCTTCAACGGGGATGTAATGGTGGCAGGGGCGATGTTGGACCGGTTGTTGCACCGGAGCGTCGTGATCGACATCACCGGGGACAGCTACCGCATGCGCAGCCACCGGGCTCGGGCCGAGGCCGCCCGACGGGCGGTGGCGAGCCATGAGTGACTCCTCGCCATCCCCGTCGTGTCACGATGGCGTCACGATGACCTGTCCGGTCTGTGAGGGGAGCTTCTCCCGCGTCGGACGCCGGCAGTTCTGCTCGGACGCGTGCAGAGCCGCTGCCTATCGCCGGCGCCGGAACATGGGCCCGCCGGCCCTCGTTCTGCCAAAGAGCCGACCTCGACGGCCGGTGACCGTCTATGAGTGCGACCTCTGCGGAGAGCGGTCCCTCGGCGAGCAGTATTGCGAGCAGTGCCGCACTTTCATGCGCCGCGTCGGGTTCGGGGGAAGTTGTCCATCTTGCGGTGACCCGATCGCCGTGACCGACATCCTCGAGGAGGAGGTGAGCCCTTGACGGCTGTGTAGGCTCACCTCGCGCCCACCACCC
>JAKBAX010000400.1 GCA_021808785.1 Actinomycetes bacterium
GGTCCGCCAAGCGGTCGGCGGCGTCGCGGTAGAGGTCCGCCCAGCTCGCTGCTGCGGCGCGCGTCGGGCTCATCCCTCGCCGTCCGCCCCGGCCAGCTGGCGGGCCCGCTCGTCGGCCATCAGCGCGTCGATGATCTCGTCGAGCTCACCCAACATGATCTTGTCCAGCTTGTAGAGGGTCAGGCCGATCCGGTGGTCGGTGACCCGGTTCTCCTTGTAGTTGTAGGTCCGGATCTTCTCCGACCGCCCGCCCCCGCCCACCTGGCTACGGCGGGCGCTCGATGCTTCGGCCGCATGCCGGTCCTGCTCGGCTTTCAACAGCCGGGCCCGCAGGACCTGCATGGCCTTGGCCCGGTTCTGGATCTGGCTCTTCTCGTCCTGCATGGCCACCACGATCCCGCTCGGTAGGTGGGTGATGCGCACCGCCGAGTCGGTCGTGTTGACCGACTGGCCCCCGGGCCCGGTGGACCTGTAGACGTCGATCTTCAGGTCTTTGTCCTCGATCTGGACGTCGACCTCTTCGGCCTCGGGCAGCACCGTCACGGTGGCGCTCGACGTGTGGACCCGGCCCTGCGACTCGGTGACCGGCACCCGCTGGACCCGGTGCGGACCTCCCTCCGCCTTCATGTGCGACCACGCCGCGTCACCTTTGACCATGAAGGTCACCTGGTTGTAACCGCCCATGTCCGACGGGTCGCGGCCGAGGACCTCCAGGCCGAAACCCTTGCGCTCGGCGTAGCGGGAGTACATCTCGAACAGGTCCCGGGCGAACAGGTTGGCCTCCTCACCGCCCTCGGCGCCGCGGATCTCGACGATGACGTTCTTGCCGTCATTGGGGTCCTTCGGCAGAAGAAGGACCTTCAGCCGCTCGTCCAGATCGGCGATGCGGCCCTCGGCGGCCTCCATCTCCTCGCGGATCATGTCCCGCTCCTCACCGGCGCCCGCCTCGCCGAGCATCTCGCGCGCCACAGCCAGGTCCTCGTTGGCGGCGCGGTAGTCGCGGTAGGCCTCGATCACCGGCTCCAGCTCGCGGTGGCGCCGCGACACCTGGCGCAGCTTCTTCTGATCGCCCACCACGTCGGGATCCGAAAGCTGGATCAGCACCGCCTCGTATTCACGTTCCAGTCCTTCGAGGCGCTCCAGCACGATCCTTCAGATTACCGGGGGTGGCCTACGGTGGCCTGGTCGGGACCATCTGCCGTCGTACACTCCGGTCGTGGCGTCTGCCCCACCGGACTGGAACGAGGCCAACCGCCGGCACTGGAACGAGCGGGTGCCCATCCACGTGGCGTCGGCCTTCTACGACGTCGAGGGCTTCGTCGCCGGCCACCGCCAGGTCGAACCGTTCGAGATCGACGAACTGGGGCCGCTCGGCGAACTGCGGTTGGCCCACCTGCAGTGTCACTTCGGGCTGGACACGCTCGACCTGGTCCGCCTGCACCCGGGTCTTATCGGCGTGGGGTTGGACTTCTCCGACCAGGCGGTCGCGGCAGCTCGCTCGCTGGCCCGGCGGGTTGGTCTCGACGACCGGTGCTCGTTCGTCCACGGGGACGTCATGGCTGCCGCCTCTCTCCTCGACCCGTCATCGTTCGACGTGGTGTACACCGGCAAGGGTGCCCTCGGCTGGCTCAACGACCTGGCCGGCTGGGCCGCATCGGCCTTGGCCCTGCTGAAGCCGGGCGGCTTCTTGTACCTGAGCGAGTTCCACCCGGTGGGGCATGCGTTGTCCTTCTCGGAGCCGACGGTCGGCGACGACTACTTCCGGACCGAGCCGTGGGTGGACGAAACAGCGGGTTCGTATGCCGACGAGTCGGCCGTCACCGAGCACAACCTGGCCGTCTGCTGGAACCACCCCATCTCATCGGTCCTGACCGCCCTGCTGGGCGCCGGATTCGAGATCCGCTTCTTCCACGAGTTCGACTACACCCTGTTCCGTCTGAACGAGTGGCTGGTCGACGACGGGCACGGCCATTGGCGGTGGCCGTCGGAGTCGGCCCGTCTACCCTTGATGTACAGCCTGAAGGCGTTCAGGCCCGCGGGCCCCGGCTAATTGGTGATCACGGCTTGGAGCTGCTCGGCCCGCAAGCCAGGGATGGTGGCATCGGTGGCGAGTCCGCCGAGGACGCCGGAGGCCCCAGCCAGGTGCCACACCGCCGACCATTGCTCACGAAGCGTGACTGTGTAGGTGCCGGCATTGTCGTAGGTGTGGGTGATCTGGCCGTTCGGCCACGGCCTCCCCTCGGCGCGGTAGGGTCCGGTCCACGTCGGTACCGTGCCGTCGTCCCAGTCCACGACGTACTGGCCGGTGGCCTGGATGGTCAGCCGACCGATCGGCGTGTTCTCCTCGTAGGCCGGCGGGGCTGTCGTTCCGTTCGTGACGAGGTAGGCCACCTTGCCGGTGATGGCGTAACCGGGCGGGATGGTCGGCTCGGGTACCGGCAGCGGGATCGCCTGCCAGAACCGCACCGCCAACGCCGCCGGGTCGGGCGCCGCTGGCGGTGCCGGCGCCGGCACCGGCGCCGGCGCACCCGGTGGGGCCGGGGAGGCGGGTGGGGTGCAGTTCGGATTGGGCGCCGCCCCCCCTGCCCCCAGCGTCGCCAGGCAGCCCAGGTACCCCTGGTTCACCGTGATGGACGTCTGCGACTGGGGCACGGGTCCCGAGGTGCTGATCACCGGGGCCGAAGTGACGGGCGGATCTTGGCCGGCATTCCGAGCCGGCGGTGCCGGCACTACATAACCGCCCCCGCAATCGATCGTCGCTCCTGCAAGACCTCGGAAGCAGGCTCCTCCGCTATCGGCTGCGGCCGCTGAAATTGAACATGTACTCATCACAGCCCAGGCAACGATGAGCGTTACCGCTCCTAGCGTCCGACGCACTGGTCTGGAATGCTCGTAGGGGTTAGGTAGTCAGCATTGAACCAAAGTGCCCATGGCGTTGAATTGAGATTGGATGGGTCATCACCTGGGCTTTTGGGCTCAAGACCCCAATATTCAGCAGGTGCTTGCGTCGGATGCACATCTACGGCGGAGAAATCACTTCTCGTCGCAACGAATATGCACCTGCTAGACGCTGAGATGACGCTCTGAACAGTAGTCGTGACGTCCCCGATTGGGTCCCGCAAGCTGCTCCTGGTCACCCGCAGGGAGGCCGCAGCATTCCTTAATTCTTGCTGATACAACGGGTCATTGAACAACGCTCTGAAATCCACCCGTACCGATCTGGTGACCGAGCCAGCGCGAAAGAGTTCGCGAGTCGCGTTGCCATTTATGTGGTTGAGCACTCTGAAGACGGCGTCGACGTAGGCCGGGGTGATGACGGAAGGGATCACGTCGGGGTTGGGACCGGCCGAGGCGGTGGTCGAGGTGGTAGTGCCCGCGGCGCTGTGGTGGCCACCTGACGAGCAGGCGGAAGCGACTACCGCCACCACCGCCACCGAAAGAACCAAAATCCGCCGTCTCATTGCTTCTCCGCCACTTTCGCACAGACCGGGCCGGTCGGCAATGGGGGACAACGGTCACCAGGCTGCCGCGCTCCGCAACGGCGTTGCACATGGTTGTAGATCAGCAGGCGCCCTGCCGCACTCCGCCGCCCGTCCCAGGCGACTTCCGGTGCCGCTACGGCCGCGTTGCTGCGGCGTGGTCCGGCACCGCTGGGGCGGCACGGGTCGGGCTCGGGTGCGGCCGCCGCCCGAAATCTGTACCGTTTCGCCAAATCTGTACCTAGACCAGCAGAAAGGGACGCTGAGGGTACAGATTTGCCAGAAAGGTACAGAAAACGATGGCCGGCCACCCAACCAACACCCAGACCGGCCACCCAACCAACACCCAGACCGGCCACCCAACCAACACCCAGACCGGCCACCCAAGAT
>JAKBAX010000048.1 GCA_021808785.1 Actinomycetes bacterium
CGTCGAGCATCTGAGCCACGGAAAGTTCTGGTGATGACCTCAACCACCACACCCGCGCCCGTCACCCCCGAGACTCCCGCCGCCCGGGGCGTCGCGAGGTCCCGCAGCCTGTTGGACCGCGAGATCCTCGCACAGTCACTTCGGGACTCCTTCTGGAAGCTGGACCCGCGGGTACAGATCAAGAACCCGGTCATGTTCGTGGTGCTGGTCGGGACCATCGTCACCTTCGTGGAGGCCATCGCCACGCCGACCTTCTTCTCCTGGGCCATCGTCGTGTGGCTGTTGCTCACCGTCATCTTCGCCAACTTCGCCGAGGCCATGGCCGAAGGCCGGGGCAAGGCCCAGGCCGACACGCTGCGACGCATGAGGTCCGAGACCGAAGCCCGAAAGCTGCTGCCCGACGGACGCGAGCAGCGCAGCCCCGCCTCTGAGCTGTCCAAGGGCGATACCGTCGTATGCGAGGCCGGCGACATCATCCCCTCCGACGGCGACATCATCGAAGGTATCGCCTCTGTGGACGAATCAGCCATCACCGGCGAGTCCGCGCCAGTGATCCGCGAGTCCGGCGGAGACCGATCGGCTGTCACCGGAGGGACCAGAGTGCTCTCCGACCGGATCGTGGTGCGGATCACCGCAGAGCGGGGCCAGACCTTCCTCGACCGCATGATCGGCCTGGTCGAAGGAGCCAACCGGCAGCGGACCCCGAACGAGATTGCCCTCACCATCCTCTTGGCGGTCTTGACCATCGTCTTCATCCCCGTCGTGGTCTCCCTGGATCCTTTCGGGCACTTCTCGGCCCTGATCTCAGGAGCCAAGGGCACGGGCACGGTCGACGTCGTGATTCTCGTGGCGCTGCTCGTATGCCTCATCCCCACGACGATCGGGGCTCTCCTGTCGGCCATCGGGATAGCCGGTATGGACCGGCTGGTCCAGCGCAACGTCCTGGCCATGAGCGGCCGCGCCGTCGAGGCGGCCGGGACGTGCAGACCCTGCTCCTCGACAAGACCGGCACCATCACGCTCGGCAATCGCATGGCCTCCACCTTCGTCCCCGTCGGAGGTCACTCCGAGCAGGAGCTGGCCAGCTCCGCCCAGCTGGCCAGCCTGGCCGACGAGACCCCGGAGGGCCGGTCCATAGTCGTGCTGGCCAAGGAGCGCTTCGCCATCAGGGAGCGCCAGCTGGAAGGGTCGCACGAGTTCGTACCCTTCACCGCCCAGACCCGCATGTCCGGACTGGACCTCGATGGCCGGCGTATCCGCAAGGGAGCCGCGGAGGCAGTCAAGCGCTGGGTCGCCGAACAAGGGGGCGCACCCCCCGATGAGCTCGACAGGGTGGTCGATACCATCTCGCGCGCCGGGTCCACCCCCCTGGTCGTTGCCGACGGCCGCGCCGTGCTCGGGGTGATCGAGCTGAAGGACGTGGTCAAGCAGGGCATCCGCGAGAAGTTCGAGCAGATGCGCCAGATGGGCATCCGCACGGTGATGATCACCGGTGACAATCCCCTCACCGCCGCGGCCATCGCCCAGGAGGCGGGCGTGGACGACTTCCTGGCGGAGGCCACCCCGGAAGCCAAGATGGCCCTCATCAAAGCCGAGCAGGAAGGGGGAAAGCTCGTGGCCATGACCGGCGACGGGACCAACGACGCCCCGGCCCTGGCCCAGGCCGACGTCGGAGTGGCCATGAACACCGGAACCACCGCGGCCAAAGAGGCCGGCAACATGGTCGACCTCGACTCGAACCCCACCAAGCTCATAGACGTGGTGGAGATCGGCAAGCAGCTCCTGATCACCCGCGGCGCGCTCACCACCTTCTCCATCGCCAACGACGTGGCCAAGTACTTCGCCATCATTCCCGCCCTCTTCGCCGCCACTTATCCTCAGCTGAGCACGCTCAATGTCATGAAGCTGCACAGCCCGACCAGCGCGGTGCTCTCCGCAGTCATCTTCAACGCCCTGGTGATCGTAGCCCTCATCCCCCTGGCCCTGCGCGGCGTGCGCTTCCGGGCCGCCAGCGCCACCGCCATCCTCAGGCGCAACGTGTGGATCTACGGCGTCGGGGGGCTCATCGTCCCCTTCATCTTCATCAAGCTCATAGACCTGATCCTCGTGGCCCTCCACGCCTACTGACAGAGACCGTCGACATGGTTACGCACATCCGCCGCTCCATAATCTCCATCGTGGTCCTGACCGCCGTGTTCGGCTTCGTGTATGCACTTGCCGGCACCGGGATCTCCCAGCTGGCATTCCATCACCAAGCCAACGGGTCCCTCACCACCAACGGCTCCACCCTCATCGGCCAGGACTGGTCCGCTACGCCGTGCCCCGGACACCCCCGAGGCAGCTGCGTCTTCCACGGCCGGCCCGATGCCACCGGACCTTACGCCGCTGTGGTCTGCGCCACCAACGCCAAGGACTGCACCGCCAGCTCCGGCGGGGACAACCCCCTTGTCGCCAACAACGTCCACGGGTCGTCCGGCGCCACCAACCTGGGACCGAGATCGCAGGCCCTGCTGAACAACACCAGGCAACTCGTCGCCTACTGGAAGGCCCTCGGCGTCGACAACCCCACCCCGGACCTCGTCACCACCTCGGGTAGCGGCCTCGATCCCGACATCACACCGCAAGACGCCCTGGTCCAGATCCCGATGGTCTCCAAGGCGACGGGGCTATCCGCCACGCGGCTCCAGACGCTCATCGAGAACCAGACCCACGGCGCCCCATGGGGCTTCCTCGGCAGCGACTACATCGACGTGCTGCAGCTCAACGAGGCCCTCGCCGGGCTCGAGTGATCAGCAAGTCCATTCAAGGCCTTCGCGACGATGAGCGACCGCAGCACCCACCCAGGCTCCGAGAAGATCGACGAAGGCGTCAGCGTGGCCGTCTCCCAGGAAGAGGACGCGACCGACGTCGTCGAAGAAGCCGGGCACTTTCGGATCTATCTGGGTGCGGCGGCCGGGGTCGGCAAGACCTACGCCATGCTCAACGAGGGCCACAGGCGCATCGACCGCGGCACCGAGGTCATAGTCGGCTTCGTCGAGTGCCACGGGCGTCCTCTCACCGAGGATCGGCTCGCCGGCCTGGAGATCATCCCCCGACAGGTCATCGAGTACCGCGGCACCCGTTTCGAGGAGATGGATATCGACGCGCTGCTCGCCCGTCATCCCAAAGTTGCCCTCATCGACGAATTGGCCCACACGAACGTCCCCGGGTCGCGACACGCCAAGAGATGGGAGGACGTGATCGAGATCCTCGACGCCGGCATCGACGTGATCACCACAGTCAACATCCAGCACCTCGAAAGTATCGCCGACGCCGTCGAGCAGATGACCGGGACGCGCGTCCGCGAGCGTGTACCCGATTGGGTGGTCCGCAGGGCCGACCAGATCGAGCTGGTCGACTCGTCGCCCGAAGCGCTTCGAAGACGCATGCTCCACGGGAACATCTATCCCAACTCCAAGGTCCCCCAAGCGCTGACCCACTTCTTCCGCACTGACAACCTCATCGCGCTGCGAGAGCTGGCGCTGCGGTTCCTCGCCGACGAGACCGAGGAGGAACTGCTGGAGCATCTCCAGCGCCGCCAGGCCCAGGTGATATGGGACACGAGCGAGCGGATCCTGGTCGCGGTCACTGCGGCCCCCGGCACCGACGCCATCGTCCGCCGGGCGGCCCGCATGGCAGCCCGCACCAAGGCGGAGCTCAAGATCCTCCACGTCATCGTCGGTGACGCCGGGCCCGGGCGCGACGACCGGCAGCTGACCCTCCTGCGCCAACTCAGCACCGACGTCGGCGGCCACTGGGCCGAGATCCGGGCCGATGACCCCGCTCAGTCGGTAATCGACTACGCGAGAGAGCACCAGATCACCCAGATCGTCGTGGGGTCGAGCGGCCGGTCACGGTGGCAGGAGCTCAAAAGAGGAGGATCCACCGTGAGGAGGATCTCCCGGCTCGCCGGGATAGCGGGCATCGACGTCCACATCATCGCCAGACGTGACATCACACACGACCCGGAGCTGGACGCCGAGAGACCCGGCGACCACGAGCACTGACGAAGGGTCTGACCTGGGCCTGGGGGCCTACCAGCGCCGGAACTGGGACCACACCCGAGTCCAGGGTCCGAACGGCGGTGGCATGCAGCAGCTCAGAGTCATCACGGTCGAGCGCCGATGAGCGCCGAAATCTCAGCGCAAGAGATTACGAGCTATGACCATTCGTTGTATCTGATTCGTGCCCTCGTAGATCTGGGTGATCTTGGCGTCGCGCATGAAACGCTCCACGGGGAAGTCCATCGTGTAGCCGTTGCCCCCGAGCAGCTGCACCGCGTCCACAGTGACCTGCATGGCGGTGTCGGACGCGAAGCACTTGGCCATGGCGCCGATTGAGTTGAGCTCGCCATCGGGGTCGCCCTCGTCGATCAGAGCACAGGCCCGGTAGGTGAGGAGCCGGGCCGCCTCGGTCTTCATGGCCATGTCGGCCAACATGAACTGCAGGCCCTGGTACTCGGCGATCGGCCGGCCGAACGTCTTGCGCTGCTTCATGTAGGCCCGGGCCGTGTCGATGGCGCCCTGGGCGATACCCACCGCCTGGGCTGCAATGGCGGGGCGGGTCCGGTCCAGAGTGTGCATAGCGATGGTGAAGCCCTGGCCCTCACGGCCGAGCAGGTTGGCGGCCGGCACCCGCACGTCGTCGAGGATCACTTCCCCGGTGGGGCTGCCGTGAATCCCGAGCTTGCGCTCGAGCTTGCCGATCTGCAGGCCCATGCCCTGCTCCACGATGAACGCACTGACCCCCCGGGCCCCGCCGGTCGGGTCGGTCTTGGCGAACACCACGTAGACATCGGAGATGCCGGCGTTGGTGATCCACTGCTTGCGCCCGTTGAGCACGTAGCCGTCGCCGTCGCGGATGGCCCGGGTGGTCATGGCCGCCACATCGCTGCCGGCGTCGGCCTCCGAGAGGCAGTAGCTGCCCTGACTGTCGCCACGGGCGATGGGCGTCAGGTAGCGGGCCTTCTGCTCGTCGCTCCCCCAGTGGACGATCGGGGTCGTGGACAGGCCGTTGATGCCCATCATCAGGCTGGTCGAGGCCGACACCCGGGCCAGTTCCTCGATCATGATGGCCTGGGTCACGTGGTCCGCCTCGGACCCGCCGTAGGCCACCGGGACGTTCATGCCCGGCAGGTCCATGGCGAGGCAGTCCTTGAAGTCTTCCCAGCTGAAGGCGGCAGTGGCGTCCACTTCGGCCGCCCGGGGGGCTATGCGGGTCTCGGCCATGTGGCGAACGGCGGATCGGAAGGACTTCTGCTCTTCGCTCATGCTGATCGACTGCACCCCCACATTCTAGGACTTCCTAGCATTTGACCCGGAGCGATACCCGCCGGTTGCTGGGCGGACCATTAGGGTCGTCCGGATGCTTGCACTCCTTTTTCCCGGACAGGGTTCGCAACGGGCGCAGATGGGATCCCCCTGGACCGGGCACCCGGCGTGGGCGGTGGTCGAGCGGCTCTCGGACGCGACCGGACGGGATGTGGGCTTCCTGCTGACCGACGCGGACGCCGAGACTCTGAAGGCGACCCGCAACGCCCAGCTGGCGGCCTTTGCTCTCAGCCTGGTGACCCTCTACGCGGCCCGATCCAGCGGCCTGGAGTACGTGCCGGTGGCGGCCGTGGCCGGGCACAGCCTGGGCGAGTACACCGCCCTGGTGGCAGCCGATGCCATCCCGGCCGACGCCGCCGCTCGTCTGGTCGCCGAACGAGGCGAGGCCATGCAGTCGGCGGCCGACGGCGCGCCGGGCACCATGGCCGCAGTCCTCGGCCTGGACGGCGACCGGGTGCGCCAGGCCTGCCAGGGTATCGACGGGGCGTGGCCGGCCAACGACAACGCCCCGGGGCAGGTCGTCATCGCCGGTACCGCGGCGGGAGTGGCGCAGGCGGGTGAGGCGGCCAAGGAGCTGGGGGCCAAACGGGTCATGGCCCTGCCGGTCGGTGGAGCTTTCCACTCCCCCCTCATGGCCGCCGCCCAGGCCCGCCTCGACCGGGCACTGGAGCAGGCCCACTTCCACGATGCCACCGTCGACGTGGTGGCCAACGTGGACGCCGCTCCCCACCGCAGCGGCTTCGCCGACCTCCTGTCGCGTCAGCTGGTCTCGCCGGTGCGGTGGCGGGAGTCGCTGGAATCACTTCACCAGGCGGGCGTCACCCACTTCCTCGAGCTCGGACCGGGCACCGAGCTGTCCGGGATGGTCAAGCGCACCATCGCCGGCACGGCGCGGGCCAACGTGGCCACACCTGACGATCTCGAGCAACTCATGTCGTTCCTCGAACCCCTCAGGGACTGACCAGCTCGTCGCGCAGCTCCCGCTTCAGCACCTTGCCGGCCGGGTTGCGGGGCAGCTCGCCTGAATAGAACCAGATCCGCACCGGCACCTTGAACGCGGCCAGGCGGGACCTGACGAACTCCTGCAGCTCCTCCTGGCCGGCGTGCCGGCCCGGCAGGAGGGACACCACCGCGCCGACCTCCTCACCGAGAGTCGGGTGTGGGATGCCGATCACCGCCGCCTCGGCCACCGCCGGGTGCTCGTAGAGCACCCCCTCGATCTCGACGCAGTACACGTTCTCCCCACCCCGGATCAGCATGTCCTTGGCCCGGTCGACGATGTACACGAAGCCCTCGTCATCGAGGCGGGCCACGTCGCCGGTGTGCAGCCAGCCCTCGGTGAACACCGCAGCCGTCGCCTCGGGCTTGTTCCAGTAGCCCTTGACCACGTTGGGGCCTTTGATCCAGAGCTCGCCCACTTCCCCCGTCGGCACCTCGTGGCCGTCCGGGTCGACCACCTTGACCGTCACCACCGGTACCGGCGGCCCGACGCTGTCGGGTTTGGCCAGGTAGTCGGCCCCGGAGTTCATGGTCGACAGCGACGAGGTCTCCGTCAGGCCGTAGCCGTTGGACGCTGGGCTGGAGTTGAACTGCTCTTTGATCCGCTTGACCAGCTCCGGTGGGGCCGGTGCCCCGCCGTAACCCACAGATCTGACACTAGAAGTGTCGCGCTTGGGGAAGTCGGGGTGGTCCAGCACCTGCAGGACCATGGTCGGCACCCCGCCGAAGGTGGTGATGTGCTCCCGCTCGATCAGCTCCAGGGCCCGCCCGGCGTCCCAGCGGTACATCATGACCAGCTTCCCCCCGGCCAGGATGTTGCCGACCAGGATGGAGTGGCAGCCGGTGGCGTGGAAGAGCGGCACCGAGAGCAGATAGGCGTTCTGCTCTCCACCGCCTGGAGCGGGGGGCGGGTTGCCGGCGCGCAACGCGGCCCGGCTGTTGACGTAATAGAGGCTGATCGGGTTGGTACAGATGTTGCGATGGGTACCGAGGGCCCCCTTGGGTCGGCCGGTCGTGCCAGAGGTGTAGAAGATGGTGGCGTTGTCGTCCGTGCCTACCGTCACCGACGGCAGCTCCACCTGGTCGGGAACCTCACCCGACACGTCCGCCCACGGCACGGTTCCCTCGACCTCCTCCCCCGCACCGGCCCGGGCCACCACCACTGCGTCGAGGCCCCCGAGGCCTTTCAGGTAGGGGGCCAGGCTGGCTGCCCGCGGGCCGTCGGCGAAGAGCACCTTGGTGCCCGAGTCGGACAGGCCGTACTCCAGCTCCTCCCCGGTCCACCAGGAGTTGAGCGGGACGACCACCGCACCGGCCGCGGCCGCGGCCCAGAAGGCCACCGACCACTCGGGATAGTTGCGCATGGCGATAGCCACCCGGTCGCCCTCGCGCACCGAGAACCGGTCCCGCAGGACGTGGGCCAGGTGGGCGGCCCGGCGGAAGTGCTGCTCGAAGGTGAGCTGCTCGTCCTCGTAGACGAGGAACACCCGATCCCCGTGACCCCTCGACATCTGCAGGATGTCGGCCAGAGTGGCCGGGCAGTTCTTCCAGACCCTGGTGGGGATGCCGCGGATCTCCACCTCGTCCATCTCGAACATCTGCCCGGGTGCCGTCAATTGGGCATCGGCCTCGGCCACGGACATGGTCATCAGGCCGCCGCCCGGTTCATACGATCAGAAAGTCCTTCCACCGGCTGAGGTTCTCCCGTGCCTGGGCGGGGGTGAGGCGAAGCGCCTCGACCTTGATCGCGTCCACGATCTCCCGCCGGTCCCAATAGTGCTCCGCCGCCCCACGGAAGAGGGGTTGGCGCCAGGCGATCAGATCGTCGGGCGCGCCACCCAGATAGCCCCAGAGCCCGAAGGCCCACTCCATGTCGTAGATGACCGGCGCCCGACCGAAGTGGGCGGCCCGCCGACTGCCGCACGCGAATCCCCCGGCCACGACGTCCTCGGCGCGCTCACGGTCGGCCAGCACCAGCCGATCCTGCATGCGCCGGGCCAGTTTGAGCCCGTAGCCCAGGTCCGGTCCGGTGGCGCCGAAGCGGGGGCCGGTCGGCGGCCTCAGGTCGAGCTGCTCCGCCGGCCGGTCCAGCACCCATCCCTTCGGCGGGGGCAGCAGGGCGGAGGGCCGGACCCGGTCGGTATCGGCTTGGGGCACCTGAGCGGGCTGGGTCATATCGAGGCAGTCTGCTGCTCGGCACCGACGTGGAGCAACCCGAACACGATCGAGTCCTCGAGGGCCGACCACGACGCCTCGATCACGTTCTCCGAGACCCCGATGGTGGTCCACGAGCGGTCGCCGTCGGTCGAGTCGATCAGGACCCGGGTCACCGCGCCGGTCCCCCGCGACGTGTCGAGCACCCGCACCTTGAAGTCGGTCAGGTGGATATGCGCCAGCTGTGGGTACACCGGGCCGATGGCCTGGCGCAGGGCCGCGTCGAGGGCATTGACCGGGCCGTTGCCCTCGGCGGTGGCGATCACGCGGTCGTCGCCGACGAGCACCTTGACAGTGGCTTCGGTCACGAAGGTGCCGTCCTCGCGCAGCTCGGTGATCACCCGGTGTGATTGCAGGGTGAAGAAGCTCTGCTTCCAGCCGGTGGACGCCCGCATGAGCAGCTCCAGCGACCCGTCCGCCACCTCGAAGTGATAACCCCGGTGCTCGAGAACCTTGAGCCGCTCTACCACCGCGCCCATCGCCGAGTCGTCCATGGACAGCCCCAGCTGCTCCGCCTTCAAAGCGATGGTCGACCGGCCGGCCATCTCGCTCACCACGAATCGCGTGCCGTTGCCGACCGAGTCGGGATCCACGTGCTCGTACGCCTCGCGCTGGCGGGCGATGGCACTGGTGTGCAGGCCGGCCTTGTGGGCGAAGGCCGACTGGCCCACGAAGGGCTGGTGGGGGTGGGGAGCGATGTTGACCAGCTCGGCGATGTGGTGCGACACCGAGGTGAGCAGCTGGATGCGCTCCCGCTCGATGGTGCGCACCCCCATCTTGAGTGTCAGGTCGGGGATGGCCGAGGTGAGGTCGGCGTTCCCGGTCCGCTCCCCGTACCCATTGACACAGCCCTGCACCTGGGTCGCCCCCATGCGGACCGCGGCCAGCGAGTTGGCCACCGCGCAGCCGGAGTCGTTGTGGAAGTGCCCGCCGATCCCCACGCCGGTGTTGAAGCGGTCCCCCACGCCCCCGACCACCCGCTCCACCTCGAACGGCAGGCTGCCGCCGTTGGTGTCGCACAGGATCAGGACTTCGGCGCCGGCCCCCGCCGCCGCCGCCAGCACATCGGTGCTGAAGGCCGGATTGGCCCGGTAGCCGTCGAAGAAGTGCTCGGCATCGAGAAACACCCTCTTGCCCTGGCCGACCAGATAGCCGACTGAGTCGGCGACCATGTCGATGGCCTCGGTGAGGGAGGTGCGCAGCGTCTCGGTCACATGCCATTCGGCCGACTTGGCGACCAGGCACACCACCGGCGTCCGGGCGGCCATCATGTCGGCCAGCACCGGGTCGGTCTCGGCTCGGCCGCCCGCTTTGCGGGTCGACCCGAAGGCCACCAGCGTGGCGTGGTGGAGGTGCAGCTCACCGGCCGCGGCCCGGCGGAAGAACTCGGCATCTTTGGGGTTGGCGCCGGGCCAGCCGCCCTCGATGTACTGCACGCCCAAGTGGTCCAGCTGCTCGGCGACCCGCAGCTTGTCGTCGACGGTGAGCGACAAGCCCTCCTGCTGGCTCCCGTCCCGCAGGGTGGTGTCGTAGATGTCGACAGCTTCGGGCAGCTCGAGCTGTGCCACCTGGAGATGCCCGTGGTCACCCGACATGCTCGACCCAGTCCTTGTACTGATCGACCTGACCACGCACGGCCGCGTGGTAGATCTCCTGCACTTTGCGGGTCACGGGGCCCGGCTTGCCGTCCCCCACCACCCGGTCGTCGACCGAGGCGATCGGGACCACCTCGGCCGCGGTGCCCGTCAGGAAGGCCTCCTCGCAGGTGTAGAGGTCCGAGCGCAAGATGTTGCCGTACTCCACCTCGTAGCCCAGGTCCCGGGCGATGGTGATGACCGAATCCTGGGTGATCCCCTCCAGGGCACCGGCCGACAGCGGCGGGGTCACGATACGGCCGTGGCGCACGACGAACAGGTTCTCGCCGGTGCATTCGCTCACGTAGCCCTGGGGCGAGAGGAGGATGGCCTCGTCGTAGCCCGCCTTCAGAGCCTCGATCTTGGCCATGGAGGAGTTGATGTACATGCCGGTGCCCTTGGCCGCGGGCGGCATGGCATTCGGGTCGTGGCGCTGCCAGGAACTGATCTTCATGCGCACCCCGTTGGCCACACCCTCATCACCGAGGTAGGCGCCCCATGGCCAGACCGCGATGGACACGTTGACCGGGCAGGGCAACGGGTTGAGCCCCATCTCGCCGTAGCCCAGGTAGACGATGGGCCGGATGTAGCACTCCTCCAGCCCGTTGACCCGCACCGTGGTCTTGGTCGCCTCGATGATCTCCTCGGGAGTGAACGGCACGTCGATCATGAAGATCTTGGCCGAGTTGAACAGCCGCACGACGTGATCGGTCAGCCGGAACACCGCCGGCCCGCCGTCGGTCGGGTAGGCCCGGATGCCCTCGAACACCCCGCAGCCGTAGTGCAGCGTGTGGGTCAGGATGTGGATGCGCGCCGCGTCCCAGTCGACCAGCTCGCCGTCCATCCAGATCTTCTCAGTGGTGGTGATGGGCATCTTCGTCAGACCCTTTCTGCGACGGCGTCGCCGATTTCACTGGTGGAACTGCCAGCCGCCGGGGTGTAGCCGGAGACCGCCTTTTGGATTCGGGCCGCTGCGTCGCCGGAGCCGAGGAAGTCCAGCATCATGGCCGCCGAGATGATCGCCGCCGTGGGATCGGCCCGGCCGGTGCCGGCGATGTCGGGCGCCGAGCCGTGGACCGGCTCGAACATGGAGGGGGCGGTGCGGTCGGGGTTGATGTTTCCCGAGGCGGCCCGGCCGATGCCCCCCGCGACGGCCCCCCCGAGGTCGGTGAGGATGTCGCCGAAGAGATTGTCGGTGACGATGACGTCGAAGCGGTCGGGGCGCTCCACGAAGTGGATGCACGCCGCGTCGATGTGGTTGTAGGCGGTCTCCACATCGCTGAACTCGGCCGCTACCAGGTCGAAGGTGCGCTGCCAGAGGTCTCCGGAAAAAGTGAGCACGTTGGTCTTGTGCACGAGGGTGAGGTGCCGCTTGGGCCGGGTGCGGGCCAGCTCGAAGGCATAGCGGATGCAACGCTCGACACCGAAGCGGGTGTTGACCGAGCCCTGGGTGGCGATCTCGTGGGCCGTCCCCTTGCGGAGGAAGCCGCCTTCCCCGGCATAGGTGCCCTCGGTGTTCTCCCGGATGACCGAGAAATCAATGGGTACCCCGGCCCCGACGCTGGCCCCCGCCGTGAACGGGCGCAGATTGATGTACTGGTCCAGCTCGAAACGCATCTCGAGCAGAAGCCCCCGCTCGAGCACCCCCGGCGGCACCTCAGGGGTGCCCACGGCTCCGAGCAGGATGGCGTCGAAGCCGCGCAGTTCGTCGAGCACCCGATCCGGCAGGACCTCTCCGGTGGCCAGGTAGCGGCGACCGCCCAGGTCGTAGTCGGTGGTGTCGAGGTCGGCGCCGGCGGCACGGGCCACCTTGAGGGCCTCGGTTATGACCTCGATCCCGATACCGTCGCCGGCGATGACTGCGATCTTGTGCTTGCTCAAAAGAGTCGGCTCCTGAAACAAAACGACCGCCCCCTACCGGGGACGGTCTGCGAAGCGCATCGGTGTGTACCGATGCGCTAGTCGATAATTACGATTCCGGCGGCGTGCGGGGCTCCGGTGATCACGCCCACAGTGTAACCGCCGGTAGCCTCTGATGGAATATGGCTGCTGAGACCCGCCTGAGCCCCGAAACCTACGAACGTCTGCAGGCCGAACTGGACGATCTCAAGACCCGGGGCCGCATCGAGATCGCCAAGGCCATCGAGGCGGCCCGGGCTCTGGGCGACCTCTCCGAGAATGGTGACTATCACGCGGCCAAGGACACCCAGGGCAAGATGGAGGCCCGCATACGCCAGCTGCAGGCCACCCTCGAGGATGCCCAGGTGGTGCAGGGCGTCGGCTCCGACGGGATCATCGACGTGGGCGCCACCGTGTCGCTGCGCTATGAGGGCGACGACGAGGTGGAGCGCTTCCTAATCGGTTCCATCGAGGAACGCCAAGAGGGCGTATCGGTCATCTCCCCCGAGTCGGCCCTGGGCCAGGCGCTGCGGGGCCACAAGCAGGGCGACCGGGTGGAGTACGAGACACCCACCGGGGCCCGGCTCACCGTCGAGGTCGTCGAGGTCGGCAGCTGAAGCTGCCCACCTCGACGCCCCCGGGCCCCACGGCCTGTTGTGCAGAAGGGTTGAATAGTTCAACCCTTCTGCACAATAAGGGCCGGCTCCCCGGAACCCGCCCGGCGGGGACAGCACCGGCGGGACGCCCGGCGGGGACAGCACCGGCGGGACGCCCGGCGGGGACAGCACCGGCGGGACGCCCGGCGGGGACAGCACCGGCGGGACGCCGGGCGGGGAGATCGGTGTGCTGACCGACCCGGGCCGGGTGCCCATCGGCCGGCGGGCCTGGATCGGCGACGGCCGCCACGGCGCCTCCCTGGCCCCGGACGGCACCATCGACTGGTACGCCGCGGGTGGCCTGGCCGCCGAGCCCGACCTGTGGCGCCTTCTCGACGACGCCGGGCCGGCCGTGCGGGTCGGTCCGGTGCGCGAGGGCAGCGAGGCCCGCCGCCACCTCCCGGACGGCGCGATGGCGTACCGGCCCGGGACCGCCGTGGTGCAGACGATCGCCACCGGTGCCGGGGGCCGCAGAGTGTCGGTCGTCGACTTCGTGCCCTGGGACGGCGGCGGGGCCGGCGGGGGCAGCATCTTCGGGGGCGCCGGGGCTGGGAACGGCGGGGGCGGGGGACCAGGGGGCGTCGTGCGCCTGGTGCGGGCCCTGAGCGGCCCGGTGGACGTGGAGGTCGAGGTCCTCGCCGGCCCCGACCGGCGGCCCTCGGGCGGCCGGCGGCGGGTGGCTCCCTCGGCCGCCGGCCTCGACCTGGATGGGCTGGTCGTGTCGGCACCGGGGCGCTTCGAGCCGGCCCCGTGGGACCGGGACACCGGGCGGTGGCGCACCGTCGTCCGCCTCGACACCGACGAGGAGATGGCGGTCACCATCGGCCGAGACGACCCCACCGGCCCCGCTGCGGCCCGCCGCCTGCTGGAGGACACCGAGACCGCCTGGCGGTCGTCGCTGGCCCGGTTGGTGTACGCCGGCCCGTACCGCCGAGAGGTCGAGAGGGCCCTCATATCGGTGAGGTGCCTCACCGGGACGGGCGGCGCCCCGGCCGGGGCCGGGACCACCTCCCTACCCCGCCGGATCGGATCCGAGCGGTCGGGCGACAGCCGGTGGATCCACGTCCGCCACGTGGCCGCCGCGGTTCCCGTACTGGCGCGGGCCGGCCTGGCTGATGAAGCCGAAGCGGCCGAGACCTGGCTGCGCCACGCGCTCACCACCGCCCACCTGCCGTGGCCCACCTGGCTGGACCCCGACGGCCAGCCGGTCCCCGAACCGGAGGAGCTGCCCTACGAGGGGTGGCGGCGGTCGCAACCGGTGCGGCTCGGTCGGGCCGGCGCCCTCGACGTGGGCCTGTTCGGGCCGGTGGCGGCGGCCATCGGCGCGTCGATGCGGGGTCCCGGTGGGCGGCCGGGCGACCCCGGGCCGCTGTCCGCGGCCGGAGGCGCCCTGGCCGGCGCGGCCGACTGGCTGGCCGACCACTGGCGCGATGCGGACGCCGGGCGCTGGGAGATCGCACGACCCCTGCGCCAGTACACCGCCGGCCGGGTGGAGGCATGGATGTCGCTGAACCGGTTGGCCCGGAGGGCCCAGGCGACCAACCCACTCGACCTCCAGGCCCCCATCTGGCAGCAGGAGGGTCGGGAGATCCTCCGGTGGCTGGAGGCCCACGCGGTGGCGGCCGACGGGGGGCTGCGCCTGGACGGCTCGCCGGGGGCCGCCGACGACGCCGACGCGGCCCTGCTGCTGGTGGCCTGGCAGGGGCCCTGGCCGGTCGCCCACCCGATCGTGGCCGCCACCGTGGACCGGGTGCTCGAGAGGCTGTCCTCCGGAGGCCTGCTGCACCGCTACTCGGAGCGGGTGGCCGACGAGCGGGCCGGCCCCGACCTGCCTGACCTGGAAGCGTCCCTCCTGGCCGTGCCGGCCCTGGCCGCGCTGGGCCGCTGGGACCAGGCCCACGAGCGCATGGAGCGGGTCACCGGGCTGCTCGGGTCGGGCGGCCCCGGTCTCGCCACCGAGACGGCCGACCCGGTATCGGGCGAGCTGTTCGGCGACTTCCCGGCCACCGCTGCGGCGCTGGCTCTGGTGGACGCCGCCCTGGCCCTCGAAGCCGGCCCCCGCTGAACCTCCTGTCACGCCCCGCGCCACGACAGCCGCGGTGACAGCCGCGGTGACAGCCGCCGTGGCAGCCGCCGTGACAGCCACGGTGACAGCCGCCGTGACAGCCGCCGTGACAGCCACGGCTGCCAGCCCCGTCGACCACAGGCCGACGACCACACGACGTCGACCACAGGCCGACTAACACTGCGCCGTCGACAGGCGCTTATCGGACCAGTCCGTCACACCCGAGCGGTTAGGGTGCGCCGGTGACCGAGTCAGCCATCCTGGTGGAACAGCTGCACAAGTCCTTCGGCCCGGTCGAGGCGCTGCGCGGCATCGATCTGGCGGTGCCGCGCGGCACCGTCCTCGGCGTTCTGGGGCCCAACGGGGCGGGCAAGACCACCGCGGTGCGCATCCTGACCACCCTGCTCCGCCCCGACCGGGGCCGGGCCGTCATCGAGGGGCTCGACGTGGTCCGCCGGGCGGCCGAGGTCCGCAAGATCATCGGCCTGGCCGGCCAGTCAGCTGCCATCCAGGACGAGCTGACCGGCCGGGAGAATCTGGAGTTCGTGGGCCGCCTGTACCACCTGCCGAGGGACCGTTGCCGCCGACGGGCGGCCGACCTGCTGGCGCGCTTCGAGCTGGTCGACGCCGGCGACCGGGCCGCCAAGACCTACTCCGGCGGCATGGCCCGCCGGCTGGACCTGGCCGCCAGCCTGGTGGCCGAGCCGGCGGTGCTGTTCCTGGACGAGCCGACCACCGGCTTGGACCCCCGCAGCCGCATCGGTATGTGGTCGTTGATCCGGGACCTGGTCGCCGGCGGCACCACCCTGCTGCTCACCACCCAGTACCTCGACGAGGCCGACGAGCTGGCCGACCAGATCGTGGTGATCGATCACGGCCGGGTGATCGCCTCGGGCACCTCCGACCAGCTCAAGGACCAGGTCGGGGGGGACGTGCTGGAGTTCACCGTCGCCGACCCGGCCCGGCGCATCCGGGCGGCCGCCCTCGTCTCCGCCCTGTCGGACCACGATCCGCAGGTCGACGAGGCGTCGGGCCTGATCAGCCTGCGCATCGGGCGGCGGGGCTCCGACGCCCTGGTGGAGGCGGTGCGCATCTTGGACCAGGAGCAGATCGAGGTGCAGGGCCTGGCCACCCACCGGCCGTCGCTCGACGATGTGTTCATGAGCCTGACCGGCCACTCCGCCGAGGACCTCGCGGAGGCCCGGTGACCGAGAGGCTCAAGTGGGCGGTCATCGACTCGTGGACCATGACCCGGCGCAACCTCACGTTGTGGGTGCGGGTACCGGCCTACATCATGTTCACGGTCATCCAGCCGCTGATGTTCATGCTGTTGTTCCGCTATGTGTTCGGCGGTGCCATCCCGATCAAGGTCAAGGGCGGGTACGTCAACTACCTGGTTCCCGGCGTGATCGGCCAGACGTGCGCCTTCACCAGCTTCAACACCGCCCTGGCCCTGGCCCAGGAGATCAAGAAGGGGTCCATCGACCGGTTGCGCTCCATGCCGATGGCCCGCTCGGCGGTGCTCGTCGGCCGGCTGGGCGCCGACCTGGTCCGCCTGACCGTCACCATCGGGGTGCTCATCGGGACCGGCTACCTGGTGGGCTTCCGCTTCGAGAATGGCGCCGGTCCGGCCGTGCTGATGATCCTCCTGGCCCTGGCCATCGGGCTGGCCCTGGCCTGCGTGTCCGCCTTCACGGGCCTGGCCATCAAGGACGAGGAGTCGGTCCAGGCGTTCGGGTTGATCTGGGTGTTCCCCTTCACCTTCGTGAGCGCGGCCTTCGTCTCGATCGCCAGTATGCCGGGGTGGCTGCAGGCGTTCGCCAACAACCAGCCGCTCAGCATCTTCATCGAAGCGCTGCGGGCCCTGGCTCTCGGCGGTCCGCTGGCCCAGCACCTCTGGCAGAGCGCGGCCTGGCTGGTCGGGATCCTCGTGGTGTTCGGATCCCTTGCGGCGCGGGCCTACCGTCGCGTGTGATGAGCAGATCGGTCGACCCGTCCTTCCGGGCGCTACCGCTGGACCGGCTGGCCGATGCCGCGCTGTCGGCCGCGGGCCGGGCCGGGGTGGCCCACGCCGAGGTACGGGTGGAGCGCACCCGGGTGGGTCACACCTCGGCTCGCGACGGCCGCCTCGAGTCGGACTCGGACGGGATCCGCGCCGGGCTGTCGGTGCGGGTGCTCCACGAGGGCACCTGGGGCTTCGCCGCGACCAGTGGCATCAGCGTCGATCACGCCGCCGCGGCGGCGGCCGAGGCGCTCGAGGTGGCCCGGATCTCGGCCGCCCTCAGCACGGAGCGGGTCGAGCTGGCCCCCGAGCCGGTGCACATAGCCGAATGGGTGAGCAGCTTCGAGATCAACCCCTACGAGGTGCCGGCCACCGAACGGGCCGAGGTGCTGATCGACTGGACGGCCCGACTGACCGCCGACCGGCGGGTGGACCACGCCGACGCCAGCGTCACGACCGTCCAGGAGGACAAGTTCTACGCCGACTCGGCCGGCACCCGCACCACCCAGGAGCGGGTCCGGCTCCACCCGGCGGTCACCGCGGTGGCGGTCGACACCGGGAGGGGCACCTTCGAGACCATGCGGACCCTGGCTCCTCCGGTCGGCCGGGGATGGGAGTACGTTCGAGGCCGCGGCTGGGACTGGGACGCCGAGCTGGAATCACTGCCGGAACTGCTGGCCGAGAAGCTGACCGCCCCCACTATGGACGCCGGCCGCTACGACGTGGTGATCGACCCGTCCAACCTGTGGCTCACCATCCATGAGTCGGTCGGTCACGCCACCGAGCTGGACCGGGCCCTCGGCTACGAGGCGGCCTACGCCGGCACGTCGTTCGCCACCTTCGACCGGCTCGGAGCCCTCCGCTACGGGTCCGCCATCATGCACGTGACCGGGGATCGCACCGTCGAGCACGGCCTGGCCACGGTCGGCTACGACGACGAGGGGGTCCAGGGACAGGCGTGGGACCTGGTGCGCGACGGGGTGCTGGTCGGCTACCAGCTCAACCGGGCCATGGCCGCCCGCCAGGGTCTGGGCCGGTCCAACGGATGCGCCTACGCGGACTCTCCTCTGCGGGTTCCGCTCCAGCGCATGGCCAACGTCTCTCTGCAGCCGGCGGCCGGCGGGCCGTCCACCGAGGAGTTGATCGCGGCTGCCGGCGACGGCCTCTACATCGTCGGTGACCGCAGCTGGTCGATCGACATGCAGCGCTACAACTTCCAGTTCACCGGGCAGCGCTTCTACCGCATACGGGGCGGTCGGCTGGCCGGCCAGGTGCGCGATCTGGCCTACCAGGGGGTGACCACGGAGTTCTGGGGGTCGATGGAGGCGGTGGGGGGACCCGCCACCTTCGTGCTGGGCGGGGCCTTCAACTGCGGCAAGGGCCAGCCCGGCCAGGTTGCCGCGGTCAGCCACGGCTGCCCGTCGGCCCTCTTCCGCCAGGTGCGCATCCTCAACACCAACGACGAGGCCGGCCGGTGACCCCGGTGAGCGGGGTCGGGCCCCAGGAGCTGGTCGAGCGGGGGTTGGCGGCCGCCCGCGGCGATGGCTGCGTGATCGTGGTGGAGGAGTCCACGGAGGCCAACCTGCGGTGGGCCAACAACACGCTGACCACGAACGGGGTGGCCCGCTCCCGCACCGTCACCGCGGTCTCGGTCGCCGGCCGCTCGGCCGGGGTGGTGACCCGCCAGGGCGTGGCCACCGTGGCGGAGATGGAGGACCTGGTAGCCGAGTCGGAGACGGCGGCCCGAGCGGCCGTCCCGGCCGAGGACGCCGCTCCGCTCATCGGCGGGGATGCCACCTCGGGCGACTGGGACGCCCCGCTCGACCGGGCCGACATCGGGATCTTCGCCGCCTTCGCCCCCGACCTCGGGGCCAGCCTCGAGCGGGCGGCCCGGTCCGACCAGCTCCTCTACGGGTTCGCCGACTACGAGCTGACCACCACCTTCCTCGCCACCTCGGCCGGCAGCCGCCACCGCTTCGATCAGCCCACCGGACATGTCGAGATCAACGCCAAGTCGGGCGACATGGGCCGCTCGGCATGGGTCGGGCGGTCCACCGCCACCTTCCGCGACCTGGACATGGAGTCGGTGCACGACGACCTGGAGCGGCGCTTGGAGTGGGCGCGGCGAACGGTCCATCTCGACGCCGGACGATACGACACCGTCCTACCACCGAGCGCCGTCGCCGACTTGATGATCCCCCTCTACTGGGCGAGCGGCGCCCGGGCCGCGGCCGACGGGCGGACCGTGTTCAGCCGGCCGGGCGGCGGTACCCGCGTCGGTGAGCGGCTGACCGATGCCGCGCTGACCCTGCGCAGTGACCCCGTGGCGCCCGGGGTCGGCTGCGCCCCGTTCGTCACCGCCCGGTCCTCGGGCCCCTCATCGTCGGTGTTCGACAACGGGGCGCCGACCCGACCCACCTCGTGGATCTCCAACGGCGTCCTCGGCGCCCTCATGCAGACCCGCTACAGCGCCGATCTCACCGGCCTGCCCTACACCCCCTTCATCGACAACCTGGTGCTCGATGCCGCCGACCCGGGCGGTGACACGAACCATCTGGTGGCAGCCACCGACCGGGGGCTCTTGCTGACCTGCCTCTGGTACATCCGCGAGGTGGATCCGACAAACCTGCTCCTGACCGGGCTCAGCCGGGACGGGGTCTACCTGGTGGAGAGGGGCGAGGTGACCGCCGCGGTCAACAACTTCCGCTTCAACGAGAGCCCCCTCGACCTGCTGCGCCGGGCCGACGCGGTGGGCACGACCGAGCGGACGCTGCCGCGCGAATGGTCGGACTGGTTCACCCGGACGGCCATGCCACCCATGCGGGTCCGGGACTTCAACATGTCCTCGGTCAGCCAGGCCAGCTGAGCCGTCACCAGGCCCGGACCAGCTCCATGAGGGTGCGTGTACCCCAGCCGGTGGCCCCCTTGGTCAACCAGCCGTCCTCGGACTCGACGAAGGCGGGCCCGGCGATGTCGAGGTGGGCCCACGGCACGTCACCGACGAAGTCCTTCAGGAACAGCCCGGCGATGATGGTCCCGGCCGCCCCGCCGCTGGCCACGTTCTTGATGTCGGCCACCTCGGAGTCGAGCATCTTGCGGTAGGAGCCGACCAGCGGCAGCTCCCAGAACGGCTCGCCGGCCACCGCGCCGGCGGAGATGACCCGTTGCACCAGGCCGGCGTCGGTACCGAGCACGGCGGCCACGCCGTCGCCCAGCGCGACGCGCTGGGCGCCCGTGAGAGTGGCCACGTCGATGATGGCATCGGCTTTCTCCTCCACGGCCAGCGACAGGGCGTCGGCCAGGACCAGCCGGCCCTCGGCGTCGGTGTTGAGCACTTCGATGGTCCGGCCGTTACGGGCGGTGAGCACGTCGCCGGGATGGATGGCGGTACCGCTCGGCATGTTCTCGGTGGCTGCGACCCAGCACACCACGTCCACCGGGGCACCGGTGCGGGCCAGGCCCAGGGTCGCGTTGATGACGGCGGCCGCCCCGCCCATGTCGCACTTCATGGTCATCATCCCGGCCGGCGGCTTGAGCGACAGTCCACCCGAGTCGAAGGTGATGCCCTTGCCGACCAGATGGATGGCCGGCCCCCGCCGCCGGCGCGTCCGGCCAGCCCCGCCCCGGCCCGTGCCCCGCCCCCCGGCCCCTCCCCGGCCCGCGCTGCGCCCCTCGC
>JAKBAX010000401.1 GCA_021808785.1 Actinomycetes bacterium
GCCGGACGTGCTGCTCGTCGTCTGGGGCGGCGGCGCCACCACGCTGGTGACCACGCTGACCAGGCCCCCATTGACCGGGAGGCCCTGCGTGGCACTGGCCGCCGCGGCCGCCGCTGCCTCGGCCGCGGCCGCCGCCTGGGCCTGAGCGGCCGCCTGCGCCGCCGCCTGCGCCGCCGCCTGCGCGGCCGTCTGGGCCTGGGCGGCGGCTTGGGCCTGGGCCGTGGCCTGGGCTTGGGTTGCGGCGGCCTGGGCTATGGCGGTCGCTCGGGCTGCGGCCGCCTGAGCGGCTGCCTGGGCCGCCTCCAGCTGCTGCAGCCGGCTCTGCACCTGACCGAGCCGGTCCTGAATCTGGCCCGCCTGGCTGAGCGCCTGCTGGCGGGCCTGGTCGGTCGCCTGGGCCGCCGTCTGGCTGGCCTTCATCTCGGCCGCAAGGGTCGATTCGGCCGTGGCCATCTCGGCCATCTGGGTCCGATACTGGTCCACGCTCTGCGACAGGTTGCCCGCCGCGACCTGCATGTACTCGTCGCGGATGGCGATGTAGTCGGAGCCGACCGGGTTGCTGCCTGCGGCGGTCGTGGCCCCGGTGTAGTTGAGGATGGCATCGGCTCGCAGCGCGGCGGCCGAGGCCTGGGCCGCCCGCTTCAAGCGGGCCACCTGGGCCAGATCGGTGGTCACCTGCTGGGAGAGGGTGTTGGCCTGCGTGCTGGCCTGCTCGTAGGCGAGGGTCAGGGCGTGGATCCGGGAGGCCGACGACGACACCTGCTGGAGCAGGGTGGCGATCTGGGCCTGCGTTCCGGCGATGGGATCGGCGCCGGCGCTCCGGGCCCCCGGCCAGGCGGACGCGCCGAATATGACAACGGCGACACTGAGGCCGACCATCGTCCGCTTAGCGAGACCACCGCCGGTTCGAGATACCGGGGTATTCGCTCGCACCAGCCTGGCGATGCGTGTCAAGACGGAGGGTCACCCTATTGGGACGCAGCGTGGGGATGCAAAGCCTCTGTCGGAACTCGACCGCGGAGAGTGGTCGGTACCCGGTCGGGGGAGGCCGGGAGGAACGCCCCGGGCGGCTACCGTCTCTTGGGTGACCCCGTCGCCGCCTCAGCTGGCCAGCCGCCTGCGCGGCCTCGGGACGACCGTTTTCGCCGAGATGTCGGCCCTGGCCGAAGCCACGGGCGCCATCAACCTGGGTCAGGGCTACCCCGACGAGGACGGGCCCGCCGAGGTGGCCGAGGCTGCGATCGCGGCTATCCGGAACGGGGCCAACCAGTACCCCCCGGGACCCGGCATCGCCGATCTGCGCCTGGCGGTCGCTGAGCACCAACAGCGGTTCTACGGGACGACCCTCGATCCCGACACCGAGGTGCTGATCACCGCCGGTGCGACGGAGGCGATCACCGCGGCGATCCTGGCCCTGTGCGAGCCCGGCGACGAGGTGCTGTGCTTCGAGCCCTTCTACGACTCCTACACCGCGGCCATCGCACTGGCCGGCGCAGAGCGGCGGACCGTCGGCCTGCAGCCGCCGGACTGGTCATTCGACCCCGACCGGCTGCGGAGGGCGGTCACCCCCCGGACCCGGATCCTGCTACTGAACTCCCCACACAACCCGAGCGGCAAGGTGTTCTCCGACCTGGAGCTCGAGGCCATCGCCGAGTTGTGCGCCGAGAGGGACCTGATCGCGCTGACCGACGAAGTGTACGAGCACCTGGTCTTCGACGGTCACCACCGCCCGCTGGCCACCCTGCCGGGAATGGCCGAGCGGACCATCTCGGTGTCGAGCGCGGGTAAGACGTTCTCCTTCACCGGCTGGAAGATCGGGTGGGTGAGCGGACCGGCCCCGCTGGTAGCCGCGGTCCGCACCGTGAAGCAGTTCCTCACCTACGTCAACGGCGCTCCGTTCCAGCCCGCAGTGGCGCGCGGGCTGCGCCTCCCGGACAGCTATTTCGCGCAAGCCGCTTGGGCCCTCCGGGAGAAGCGGGATCGGCTCTGCGCCGGGCTGGTCGCAGCCGGATTCGCGGTGCACGTGCCGGCCGCCACCTACTTCGTGATGGCCGACACCGGCCCGCTGGGCTACCTGGACGGGGCGGCCCTGTGCCGGGAGCTACCGCGCCGATGCAAGGTGGTGGCCGTGCCGGCCGCGGCCTTCTACTCCGACCCGCAGGCCCCCACCCCGTTGGTCCGCTTCGCGTTCTGTAAGCGGCCCGAGGTGCTGGATGAGGCGGCGCGCCGGCTGGCCGGACTCCGTACCATCGCTTCCCCGTAATAGCGAAGATCGAAAGGAGCGCCGGTGCAGATCGGTGACGTGACAGTGGATCTCGGGGACGACCTGGTCGCCGAAGTGGAGATCCGCCGGCCCCCGAACAATTTCTTCGATGCCCGGTTGATCGCCAACCTGGCCGACGCCTACGAGGACCTGCAGGCCGGTCCGTGCCGGGCCGTCGTGCTGTGCTCGCAGGGCAAGCACTTCTGCGCCGGCGCCGACTTTCACGGCCAGAGTGACGCCGAGGCGCTACCGGAGGAGGGCGCGGCCGACCTCTACCACGAAGCGGTGCGGCTCTTCGGAGCCGAGCTGCCGGTGGTCGCCGCGGTGCAAGGCGCGGCCATCGGGGGCGGCCTGGGCGTG
The DNA here is from genome assembly GCA_021808785.1 of Actinomycetes bacterium. Classification (GTDB taxonomy): domain Bacteria; phylum Actinomycetota; class Acidimicrobiia; order Acidimicrobiales; family Palsa-688; genus JAKCDU01. Next base: position 2,624 of record JAKBAX010000401.1, read on the forward strand.
GCCTGCTCGGCCGACTTCCGGGTAGCCGCCCACGAGGCCCGCTTCGCGGCCAACTTCTCCCGGCTCGGCTTCCACCAGGGCTTCGGGCTGAGCGTCACCCTCCCGTTGATCGTGGGAAACCAACGCTCCCTCGAGCTGCTCTACACCGGCCGCAGGATCAGCGGCGAGGAGGCCTACAGCATCGGTCTGGCCGACCGGCTGGTAGATCAGAGCGAGCTGCGCACCGCGGCCCGCTCGCTGGCGGCTGAGATCGCGGCTGCCGCCCCCCTGGCCGTCCGCTCCATCCGGCGCACGATGCGCGGCCACCTGGCCGACGAGATCGCCCGGATCACCCGCCACGAGGATGAGGAGCAGTCGAAGCTGCGAACGACGGCTGACTTCGCGGAGGGGACCAAGGCCAGCCTCGAACGGCGGGAGCCGGTGTTCCGGGGCAGGTAGGCGTCGTGGGCGTGGCCAAATCTGTACCTCTTTGTCAAACCTGTACCTTCTCGTACGTTTCCGGTGGCTGAAGGTACAGATTTAGCGAATCGGTACAGATTTGGCCGGCCGGCCGCCGCCGGGGCAGTGGCGCCGGGGCTGGGCCGCCGGGTGGGGGTACCGGGTGGCGGATCGCGATCAGTGCAGGCGGTGGTAGACCCCGTAGCCGCCCAGGACCACTGCGGCCACCAGGATGACGGCCATGGTGATGGCGAAGATGAAATCCGCCTTACGGGTCACCAGCGCATAGATCCCGAGTGTCTGGGCCAGCACCAAGAGGCCGGCGCCAAGGTATATGAGGGTCACCCGTGGTGGCGGCCGGGGTCGTGCATCGGAGGGAGGCTAGCCGGGTAGAACGGGGCGGTTGGGGCACCCCCGTGGGCGCGCCGGTAGCGCTCCGGATCGGTCCAGGCACCGGTGCGGGCGTCGAAGGCGGCCGCTTCGGGCAGCATCCACTCCACCCGCCCGGCCCGCACGAGAGTGGAGGAGACCGGTCCGTGGTCGGGGTGCATCTCCAGCCGGTGCAGTCGGTGCAGTCCGGCGCCCGGGCCGGCCACGGAGTACCCGCCGGGGCTGCCGGCCCCTGGCTCTCCGGGGCTGCCGGCCCCTGGCTCTCCGGGGCTGCCGGCCCCTGGCTCTCCTGGCCTGGCGGCCCCTGGCTCTCCTGGCCTGGCGGCCCCTGGCTCTCCGGGCCTGCCGGCGGCCGCCCTACCGGGCCCGGTTCGGGGCGCCAACAGCACGCGGGGCAGCTCGGC
>JAKBAX010000402.1 GCA_021808785.1 Actinomycetes bacterium
CTGGCCAAGCTGGCGGCTGAGACCGGCCTGGAGATCACCGTCTGCCACTACCCGCCCGGCACCTCGAAGTGGAACAAGATCGTTATCTACACCGGCATCCCGGGTGTCCACGAAGTAACCAACCAGCCGGCGCCTGTGCCTGAGATCCTGGCCCAGGCCCGGTTATCTGCATCGTGTAACTGACGTCTTCGTCGTCGTCACTGGCCGGGTGTAGGACTGTCCTTGGTCGAACTGGTGTTCGGCTAGGGAGGTTTCGGGTGGCGATGGCGTTGCGGGTGCAGAAGGTCCTGGTCCCGACGACTGGAGCGGTGTCTTGGACGGTGGTCGACGAATGCTTCGAGCCGGTGCAGCCGATCGAGTCCTATCTGGCCCACTTGGCCGCGGTGGAGCGGTCGCCGAACACGGTGCGGGCGTACGCGTCGAGTCTGCGGCTGTACTTCGACTTCTTGGCCGGCCGGCAGGCGGCCTGGGAGAAGGTGGGCTTGGACGACCTGGGCCGTTTCGTCAGCTGGCTGCGCAGCCCGGTTGAGGGGGTGATCCCCCTCGACGCTGCAGCGTCGGCTCGGGCGGCTTCGACGGTGAACCGTCATCTGGCTGCGGTGTTCAGTTTCTACGAGTTCTGCGCCCGCTTCGGTGTCGCCGTGGCCGCTGACTTGGCGGACTGGCGGCGGGGCGATCGCGGCTCTTACAAGCCGTTCCTTGAAGGCGTTGGCGGGCGTTCCCGGCGAGGCCCGCGTCGCCCGGTGCGGCTGCGAACAGAGCGCCGTCTACCGGACACGCTCACGACCGAGCAGGTCGCCTTGTTGCTGGGCGCCTGTGAACATCTGCGGGACCGCCTGCTCATCGCGTTGCTGGCAGAGAGCGGGATGAGGGTGGGCCAAGCGTTGGGTCTGCGCCACAGCGATGTGATCTCGCGAAAGAAGACGATCCGCATCGTCCCCCGCTCCGACAACGCGAATGGCGCCCGGGCGAAGTGCCGGGACGTGGCGGAGATACCGGTGTCGGCGCCGCTGGTGCGCCTCTACAGTGAGTACCTCTTCGACGAGTACGGCGACATCGACAGCGACTACGTCTTCGTGAACCTGTTCGCCGAACCGGTCGGCCGCCCTGTTCGCTACTCGGCGATGGCCGGCCTGGTCGACCGGTTACGGACCCGGACCGGGATCGAGTTCAGCTTGCACGTGCTGCGCCACTCGGCCGCGAGCGAGTGGATCCGTGCCGGGGTGCCGATCGAGGTGGTCTCCAAGCTGCTTACCCACGCCAGTATCGCCACCACCAGTGACACCTATGTACATCTTGACGTGGAGGACCTGCGGGCCGAGCTGGTGAAGGCGGGGCTGCGATGAGTGTTCCGGGCCGAGCAGGCATCGATCGGGTCGAGCCGGTGGCTGCAGTTATCGCCGGGCTGCTGCGACCGGAGTTCAATGTGATGGTCGTTTTCCCTGATCCTGACGACCCGGTGCTGGCAGGCAAACCGTGCGCCGTCAAGGGCTGTGACCGTCCGGGCCGCTGTCGGGGTCTGTGCGCCGGACACCACAAGCGTTGGAGCAGCCAGGGCGAGACGGACCTGGCCAGGTTCATCGGTTCTGCAGCACCGATGCGGCCCGGGCCGCCTCGCGCCGACGAGATCTTTGATCTGTCCTCTCTCAGCGATACCTGCCGGGTCGAGATCGCCTTCGTGTTGCAGTGTCGCCACGACGAGCGAGCCCGAGCGATCCGACCCGCTGCTGTTCGCCCCGTGATCGACACGCTCGCCAGAGTCGGGGCTGCCTCCGTGATGGAGCGCTCGATGAGCGAATGGTCCGACCTTCTGCCCTCCGCGGGTCGCACCACGACGGCAAGCGCGCTGGGCTTCTTACGCTACGCGTGGCGTCAGCTCGAGGTCGCCGCCAGCGGTGGCGACGTCGAGGCCGAGTACCAACGCGACGTCTGGGACGCCCACCGCCTCGGCGTGCCGGTCAACGTCGGCCACTACCGGGTGAGCTTCGAACGTATCCCTCAGCCGTGGCTGCGTCAGGCGGTCAAGACCTGGGCCCGGGCCCGACTGGTCGGGGGCATGTCCTTCGGCGCTATCCGCCGGGATGTGACCGCGCTGAGTTGGTTCGCCTCCTGGCTCGCCCGAGCCCGCCCACACGCACCGGGTCCCTCGCTGATCACCCGGGCCGCCATCGAGGAGTACCTGGCCCATCTGGCCACCCACGGGCCGACACCCAACACCCGGCTGGGTTATCTCACCAGCCTGCGCGGCTTTATAGAGATGGCCCGGCGACGACGATGGCTGAGCTTGCCCGCCGACGCCGCCATCTACCGCGACGACCTGCCCCACCGCCCCGCCGGGCTGCCACGCTGGATCCCCGAAGAAGTCATGGCCCAGCTCGAATCCGAAGCAGCCCTGGCCCGCCTGCCCGACGCCACCACCCGGCATCTGGTGATCGTGATCATGGAGACGGGGCTGCGAGCCGGCGACGCATGCCGCCTCAGCGTCGACTGCCTGATGGCCGACAGCGTCGGCTGGCCCTGCCTGCGCTTCATGAACACCAAGCTGGCGGCCGAGCAGCTCATACCCCTCACCCCCCAAGCCGCCCAAGCCATCACGGCCCAGCAGGCCGAGATCACGGCTCGCTTCCCCCACTCGCCCTACCTGTTCCCAGCCACCAACTCCAATCCCGACGGCGCCCGACCCTTCACCTACAACGCTCTGCGCCAGCGGCTGCGACGCTGGCAGGCCGACATCGACCTGCGCGACGCCGCCGGCCGTCCAGTCCGGGTCACCGCCCACCAGTTCCGCCACACGCTCGGGACAAGACTCATCAACCGAGGCGTCCCCCAGCACTTCGTCCAGCGGCTCCTCGGCCACACCAGCCCCCAGATGACCGCCACCTACGCCCGGCTGCACGACACGACCATCCGGGAAGCCTTCGAGGCCTACTGCGCCACCAGGGTCGACATCGAGGGCCGCCACCTGCCCTACCAGCCCGATGCTCCCACCAACGACGCCGAGTGGATCAAGCACCACCTCTCCCGCATCGCCGCCAGCCTGCCCAACGGCTTGTGCGGACGGCCGCCCCAGCAGGACTGCCCGCACCCCAACGCCTGTCTCACCTGCCCGGACTTCCAGACCACCGTCGAGTTCCTGCCCACCCACCGCCGCCAGAAAGAACAAACCCAAGCCCTCATCGACGCAGCCGAAGCCGACCGACGCCATCGTCTCGCCGACAACCACCGAGTCGTGGCCGGCCACCTCCAACAGATTATCGACAGCCTTGAGCACCTGGAACGCAGTGATGGCCACCACAGCTGAGCGCGCCAGCCCGCTGCTCGCGGCGGCACGCCGACGCCACGACGACGCCCGCCGCCGCACCGTGGAGGCACTGCGCCGCCTCGAGGCCTCCGGCGCGCCCGTCACCGTCGCCGCCGTCGCCCGCGCCGCTGGGGTGTCCAGGACCTGGCTCTACCGCCAGCACGATCTGCTGCCCACCATCGACCATCTCCGACAGCGCACGACCACTGCCACGGCCTCCAAGCGGCCATCGGTCGAGCAGGCCAGCACCGACTCCCTGCACCAGCAGCTCGACGCCCTACGGGCCCGCTACAGCGAACTGCAAGCCGAGAACCGCCAGCTCCATGAAGCCCTCGCCCGCAAGCTCGGGGCACGGCGCAGCCCGCCGTGACTTCGCTCGCCCTCGTCGGAGACATGTCAACGACGACGAAACCCTTACAGCACAGGGCCAGTTCCGCGCGCGGTGTAGATAAAGATCGAGCACCGCCTCTTCGCGTTCATCTCCATGAACTGGCGAGGCAAGCCGCTCACCACCTACCGCACCGTGGTCGAGCTCATCGCCGCCACCACCACCC
>JAKBAX010000403.1 GCA_021808785.1 Actinomycetes bacterium
CCGCCGGCGCCGCCGGCGCCAGAACCGTGCCAGGCCCGACCCGGTCCCCGGTCGGGCCTATCGGGATCGTCGGCTCAGCCCAGCGCCGGCAGCCACGCGGCCCGGGCCCCCTCGTGACGGGCGATGTCGGTCTCGTGCTGCATGGTGAGGCCGATGTCGTCCAGCCCGTTGAGCAACCGGTGCTGGGTGAAAGGGTCCAGAGGGAAGTCCGACTCGATTCCCGCCGCCGGTGCCGACACCTGCCGTCGCTCCACGTCGACAGTGATCTCCAGCGTGGGGTCGGCGGCCACCGCCTCCAGTAGCCGCCGGCCCACCTCGCCGCTGACCTGGACCGGGAGGAGGCCGGCCTTGGTGCAGTTGTTTCGGAAGATGTCGCCGAAACGGGGCGAGATCACGGCCTGGAAGCCGTAATCCATCAGGGCCCACACGGCGTGCTCCCGGGATGAACCGGTCCCGAAGTTGGGGCCGGCGATGAGGATGGTCGCCCCCGCGTGCTCGGGGCGGTTGAGGACGAAGTCGCGCTCGTCGCGCCACTCGGAGAAAAGGCCCTTCCCGAAGCCGGTGCGCTCCACCTTCTTGAGCCAGTCGCTCGGGATGATCTGGTCGGTATCCACGTCCGACCGGTCGAGGGGCACGGCGGTGCCGGATACGACTCGAATAGGTTCCATCGACCTGTCCTTTGGGTTAGAGCTCGGCGGTTTGTCAGAGGTCGGTAGGGGCGGCAAAGTGACCAGCCACGGCGGTGGCCGCGGCCACGGCGGGCGATACCAGGTGGGTGCGGCCCCCGCGGCCCTGGCGGCCTTCGAAATTCCGGTTGGATGTCGAGGCGGCCCGCTCACCGGGTGACAGCTTGTCCGGGTTCATGGCCAGGCACATCGAACAGCCCGGGTTGCGCCATTCGAATCCGGCGGTGGTGAAGATCCGGTCCAGGCCCTCGCTCTCGGCCTGCTGCTTCACCTGGCCCGAACCGGGGACGACCAGCGCCCGCACCGACGGGGCCACCTGCCGACCTCGCACCACCCCCGCGGCAGCCCGGAGGTCCTCGATACGGCCGTTGGTGCACGAGCCGATGAACACCGTGTCCACGCCGATGTCGCGCATCGCCGTGCCCGCCGTCAGGCCCATGTAAGCCAGGGCCCGCACAGCTGCTTCCTTGGCCGCCGGATCGGCGAAGTCGTCGGGGCTCGGAACCGCGGACCCGATGGGGACGACCTGGGCCGGGTTGGTGCCCCACGAGACGAAGGGGGTCAAGGCCGCCCCGTCGATGGTCACCGACCTGTCGAACGACGCGTCGGCGTCGGTGACCAGGGAACGCCAGTCGTCGAGGGCCTGCTCCCACGCCTGGCCCGAGGGGGCATGGGGGCGCCCGTCCAGATAGGAGAAGGTGGTGTCGTCGGGGGCGATCATCCCGGCCCGGGCTCCAGCCTCGATCGACATGTTGCACACCGTCATGCGGCCCTCCATGCTGAGCGCCGCCACCGCCTCGCCGCGGTACTCGATCACGTGTCCCATGCCGCCGCCGGTACCGATACGACCGATGACGGCCAGGATCAGGTCTTTAGGAGTGACGCCCTCGGGTAGTCGGCCGGAGACCTCTACCGCCATGGTCCGCGGCCGCTGCTGAGGCAACGTCTGGGTGGCGAGGACGTGCTCCACCTCGCTGGTGCCGATGCCGAAGGCGAGGGCGCCGAATGCGCCGTGGGTCGAGGTGTGGCTGTCGCCGCAGACGATGGTCATGCCCGGCTGGGTCAGCCCCTGCTCCGGCCCGATGATGTGGACGATGCCCTGATTGGGATCGCCCATCGGGAACAGGCGGATGCCGAACTCCTCGCAGTTTGCGGCCAGCACCTCCATCTGGCGGGCCGACACCGGGTCCTCGACCGGCCCGTCGAGGGCGGTGGTGGGCACGTTGTGGTCCATGGTGGCGACGGTGAGCTCAGGGCGGCGGACTCCCCGGCCGTTGAGCCGGAGGCCGTCGAAGGCCTGCGGAGAGGTCACCTCGTGGACCAGATGGAGATCGATGTAGAGCAGGTCCGGCTCTCCCTCGGAGGCACGGACCACGTGCCGCTCCCAAACCTTGTCGGCCAGGGTACTAGGCATGATTCCCACATTCTGAGATAGTGTCCTGCATAGTGGGACAGAGTCTAAGCGGTGTGGGTGTTCTGGACAAGGCCCTGGCCTTGTTGACCGCCCTGGAGGCCGAGCCGGTCACCCTGTCCGGGCTGATGGCCCGCACCGGTCTGCCCCGGGCCACCGCTCACCGATTGGCCGCCGCGCTGGAGGTGCACGGCATGGTGGAGCGGGACCCCGAAGGTCGGTACCGGCTGGGGTCCCGACTGGCCGAACTGGGCCGGATGGCCGGCGCCGGCCGCCACCGCTCGCTGGTCGAGACGGCCCTGCCCGTGCTGGCCGGGCTGCGCGACACCACGGGCGAGAGCACCCAGCTCTACGTTCGAGCCGAACAGCCGGAGAGCGATACCCGGGTCTGCGTGGCGTCGCTCGAGTCGCCCCATGGGCTGCGTACCATCGTGGCCGTCGGGGCGGTCCTGCCCATGGACGTCGGGTCGGCGGCCAAGGCACTGGTCGGCGCCGGCGACATACTCGACCGGGGCTGGGTCGAGAGTGTGGAGGAGCGGGAGCGGGGAGTGGCCTCGGTCAGCGCCCCGGTACTGGTAGAAGGGTCGATAATCGCCGCCGTCTCGGTATCGGGACCGCTGGAGCGCACCACCCGCCAGCCCGGGCGCCGCTACGGGATCGCGGTCGCGGCGGCGGCGGCCGCGCTGGGCGAGGAGATGACCCGCCCTTGACCGGTCAGGAACCCGACCGGGCGGGGGACCGGAGGCGGCGAACCGCATCGCAGGCGGGGAGGAGGGCTCCGAGAAAGCGCTCCGGGTCGTCGGCCACCACCCGGTGGTCGCCGTGCACCGGGAAAGCCACGGCTCCGGGGATGGTGTCGGCCAGATAGCGCTGGCGTCGGGGTGACACCGTCGTGTCCCGCTCGGTGACGACCACTGCGGTCGGGACGTCGATCCGACGGATCCAGCCGGTGGAGTCGTACCGGGACAATGCCACCCCGGCCTGTACCAGCGCGGTCGGGTCATGGCGCCCCCACTCGGCGGCCGCCCACAGCGCGGCCCCCTCGGTCGAGCGCCACCGAGCGGTGGCGTAGTCCATGCCGATTCGGCGCAGGGCCGGCGGCACCAGAGACAGGGCGGCGGCCGCCCCCGATCCGAACGTGCCGAAGGCCCCGTTGAACCGGCGAACCGGGAATCGGGCCGCTGTGGCACAGAGCACCAGGTGAGCCACAGACTCCGGCCGGCGGCGCCACATCAGCTGGCCGATGGGGCCGCCCATCGAGTAGCCGACCACGGTGCAGGGGCCGAGCTCCAACTCTTGGGACAAGATGGCCGCGTCGTCGGAGCAGTCCTCCAAACGGAACGGCAGACGGCTGCGCAGGCCCCGGCCGTGGCCCCGGTGGTCCAGAGCCACGACCCGGTAGCGCGCGGCCAGCCGATCGAAGCATCGGTAGAAGTTGAGCGCCGCGGTCGAGGTCCAGCCATGGAGCAGTAGCAGCGGGGGCCCCGCCGGCCCCGCCGGCGGCGGACCGGTGTCGTAGACCCACGTGCGCCCCCGACGGGGCAGGACGACTTCGTGGCTCGGGGGGAGCGAGGGTGTCACTGCGAACAAGGTACGGGGCTCGCCCCGATTCGGGATGGCGCACCAATCTCAGGCTCCCACCGCGACCCCGGCGGTGGCGTGGGGCGTGGCCCCGGCGGTGGCGTGGGGCGTGGCCCCGGCGGTGGCGTGGGGCGTGGCCCCGGCGGTGGCGTGGGGCGGGGCCCCGGC
>JAKBAX010000404.1 GCA_021808785.1 Actinomycetes bacterium
CGCCGATGATCGGATAGTTGACCGTGGTGTTCTGGGTGTCGTTGATGTCCGACACCCAGTTCTTGTGCGAGTCGACCGGGTCCACGCTGACGGCCAGGACCTTGGTGTTGCGCTTGTCGAAGTCGGCCTCGAGCTTGGCTACGGTCCCGAGCTCGGTGGTGCACACCGGGGTGAAGTCCTTGGGATGGGAGAAGAGCACTCCCCACCCGTCGCCCAGGTAGTCGTGGAAGCCGATGGTGCCTTCGGTCGTGTCGGCGGTGAAATCGGGGGCCTCGTCACCCAGCTGGAGCGCCATTTGCGCGTTCCTCCTTGTCCTCGTCAGGTAGTCGTCGTTCGTCTTACCCCGGTCAGGCTATCCCTCCCGGTTCCCAAAGTCGATCAGATCAATCGGGATTGGCGGCGCCCTAGGGGTCCAGATCCGGCTCCGGCGGGGCCGGTCGGGGTGCCACCGGGTCATCGTCGCCCTGGCGGCGGGCCGCGATGCGCCGGGCCAGGGCCCGTTTGGCGGCCGCGCTGGCCCCGGACCGGGCGCGATCGGCCCGTGGGCCGCCAATCCGGTCCGAGGTCTCCCGTTCCGCCTGGCGCTGCTCGGCCCGGGACCGCTCGAGCTGCTCGGCCGGCGGGGTCTCGGCCGGTGCCGCGTCGGCCGGTAGCCACGCCACGTGGTCGCGGCGCAGCGCCTCCATGATGCGCAGGCGCATCTCCCGGGCGGTACGCATGTGCTGGCCGGGACGGGTGAGGGCGATGACCCGCAGGATGATGCCGTTGGCCCCCGCCGCATCGGGCACCCCGGCGAAGAAGGGGGGGCTCACGAAGTCCTGCGCCCACTCCGGGTCCTCGGCCATGCGGCGGGCCGCCTCCTGGGCCGCCACCCCCGCCGCGACCAGGTCGGTGCCGTAGGGGACCACCACGTCGACCAGTGCCTGGCTGTCGGTCTCGGTGTCGTTGCTCAGAGTACGGATGTCACCGTTTGGGATGTAGAGCACTCCGCCGTCGAGACCCCGCAGTCGGGTGACCCGCAGGTTGACACTCTCGACGGTGCCCGACGTGATGGTGGCGCCGGTGCCCACTGCGATGTGGTCGCCCACGCCGTACTGGTCCTCGGCCAGCAGGAGGATCCCCGACAGGAAGTCCTTCACCAGGCTCTGGGCACCGAAGCCCACCGCGGCGCCGATGACGGTGGCGGTGGCCACGAACGGCACCAGGTTGATGGCGAACTCGTTGAGGATCTCCAAGAAGGCGACGATCCAGATGAGGGCCCGGAACACCGAGGTGAAGGCGCCGGCCAGGGTCTGCACCCGCGCCGCCCCCCGGGGGGTGGCCTGCACCAGCGGTGAGACCAGGCGCATACCGTTGACCAGGCGGTGCGAAAGACGGTTGACCAGGCGGGTCAGCACGAAGGCCACGACCAGGATGACCAGCACCTTGAACGGGGCGGCCAGGTAGATCTGCGCCGTGTGGGCGGTCCCCTTGCCGCCCCCCGCGTCGAGGACCAGCTGGTGGATGACACCCCGGTCGTTGGCCGCCGCGCCCGACGCCGCGGCCGCCACGGTGGTGGTGGTGGTCGCGGCGGCGCGGCCGGCGGTAGCGGCAACGGTGGTGGTCGTGGGCCCGCTCAGGGTCACGACCGCTACTGCGGGAAACATCGGCCTGACAGCCTATTTGTCGCGCTTCGGCGCTTGGCGCATGCCCGGTGCCGGCCGCTTGGCGCCCGGAGCGGCCCTGCGGTACGATCGACGACCGTGCCCGAGGGCCGCGTCAGCTGACGCGATCCCCCTTCGCCCGGGAGTACCGGCGACCGGTAGCACGGCCCCGGACCGAGGAGGCGATGAGTGAAGAGAACGTACCAACCCAACAACCGACGCCGGGCCAAGCGCCACGGCTTCCGCCACCGGATGTCGACCCGGGCCGGCCGCGCCATTCTGAAGGCGCGCCGCCTCAAGGGCCGGCAGCGCCTCTCGGCGTAATCTGGCGCGTCGATCGCCGGGACACCTTCGAGGCGTTACGCCGTGGCCGGCGTCGTCGTCAAGGACCTCTCTCGATATCCTGGGTACCCGGCGACCCGGCCGAGCCGCCGCGGGTGGCGTTCACCATCGGTAAGAAGGTCGGGTCGGCAGTGGTCCGCAACCGGCTGCGACGCCGGCTACGGATGCTGATGCGTCGGTTCGCTCCCCGGATGCGGCCCGGCGCCTACCTGATAGGTGTGGCGCCCGAAGCGGCCACCCTAACTTTCACCGAACTCGAGGACCTGGTGAAGCAGATAATGAAGTCGCTCGACAGGCCATGATGGGCACCGATACCGCGCTGGATGGCTCTTCGGCCGCCCCCTCGGCATCCTCGGGGGAGCGAGGCTCGGGTGGGCCAGACCCGGGCCGGGACCCGGGGCGGCGAGGCTCGGGTCGGGGGTGGGGGGTCCGCCTGGCGGCCGGCGCCATCCGCACCTATCAACTGGCCCGCAGTGGCCACGTGTCCCCCTGCCGATTCACCCCCACCTGCTCGCAGTACGCATTGGAAGCCGTCGAGGCCCACGGCACCCGGCGCGGCGTCGGCCTGGCGCTGAGACGCCTCGGTCGCTGCCGGCCGGGCGGGCCGAGCGGCTACGACCCTGTTCCGGAATGAGAAGGCTGTGATGATCCACCTGGCTGCAGTGCTCCACGCGGCGGCGACCACCACCACCACCGTGGCCAAGGCGTCGCACTCGAGCGGGAGCATCCTCGACCCGATCGCCAAGCCCCTGGCCTGGGTGCTCGCCGGCATCTACTCGATCGTCCCCAACTACGGCGTGGCCATCATGGGATTGAGCCTCATCTGGATGCTCATCATCTCGCCGCTGACCCTCAAGAGCACCCGGTCCATGCTGGCCATGCAGAAGCTGCAGCCGGAGCTCAAGAAGCTGCAGGCCCAGCACAAGAACGACCGCCAGGCCTTCGCCCAGGCCCAGATGGATCTGTTCCGGGAGCACAACGTCAGCCCCTTCGGCTCCTGCCTGCCGATGCTGCTGCCGCTGCCGGTGTTCTTCGCTCTGTTCCGGGTCATAGACGGGCTCAGCCACACCGTCACCGACAAGGCGACCGGTGTGGTCACGGCCATGCCGAAGTATCTCGACGCCCACACCAAGATGTACCACGCCATCCAGTCCGCCCACGGGCATCTGGAGGCGTTCGGCATGGACCTGTCCCAGGGCGCCCTGTCCCACCACAACGGCATCGGCGCCGCGGCCCCCTACTGGATCGCCCTGCTGGTCATGGCCGGGACGTCGTATTTCCAGTCGGCGATGATGATGAGCCGCAACCAGTCGGCCGCCAACGCCAATCCGCAGATGCGGATGATGAAGTACTTCGCGCCCCTCTTCGCCCTGTTCTGCATCAAGTTCCCGGCCGGTGTGATCGTCTACTACGCCACGTCGAACGTGTGCCGGATCCTCCAGCAGGACGCCATGTACCGCTTCGACCCGAAGGTCAAGACGCTGGTGGCCCAAGAGGTGGTCGAGGTCGAGGAGATGACCCACGAGATCGACGAGCGGGAGCGCAACCGGCCCGGCTACACCCCGCCCCGGGGGGCCAAGCCGGCCCCGCCGGCTCCGGACAAGCCGGCCAAGAGCGCGGCCCCGAGTGGCCGCAGCCGGTTCCGGGACCTGCTGGCCCAGGCGGCCGAGCAGCAGCAGGTCCAGCAGGAGAACAAGAAGGGCCGGGCCGGGTCGGGCCCCGGCTCCTCTCCGGGTGGTGGAGGCCGCGCAAGAGGCGGCGGTAGCGGTGGAGACGGCGGTCCCGGAGACGGCGGCGGTAGCGGCCCTGGTAGCGGCCCCGGTGGCGGTGGCGGTGGCGGCGGTGGTAGCGGC
>JAKBAX010000405.1 GCA_021808785.1 Actinomycetes bacterium
GGCTCGCTTCATGGCCTCCTACGCGGCCGGGTGGGCGCTGGCCCCGCTGGTATTCCTCTTGACCATCGCAGTCGGCCGCACCCCCCGGGACACCACCGGGCAACGGTGGCTGGCCAACCTGCAGGCCACCCGGACCCGGCTCCAGGAGCAGTCCATGCGGACCCTCGCGGTCTCCGCCGCCGCCACCGCCAGCGTGACCGGCGTGGGCGGGGCCATCGCCTTGTCGGGAGCCGGGGTGGCGGTGGCCGCCCCCGCCCCGGTGGCCAGCGCCGGAGCCGGGCTGCCGGCCCTGGTCGGGGTCGGCCTGCCGGCCAGCGCGTCGGGCTCGAGCTCCAGCTACACGGTGGCGGCCGGCGACACGCTGTCGTCCATCGCGGCCCGCTTCGCCACGACCTACGAGGCCCTGGCCGCCAGCAACCACATCGCCAACCCCAACATCATCTACCCGGGCCAGGTCCTGGCCCTCGGCGGCGGGGACGGAGCGGCGGCGTACTCCGCCTCGTCCGCCTCGTCCACCCCGTCGGGGGGCAGCGGCACCTATACGGTGCAGGCCGGCGACACCCTGTCGTCCATCGCCGCCCGCTTCGGCACCAACTTCGAGGCCCTGGCCCAGATCAACGGCATCGCCGACCCCAACATCATCGAGGTGGGCCAGGTACTGCGCCTCTCGGGCGCAGCCTCCCAGGGGGCGGCGTCGGTGGCCGCCCGCCGGCCGGCCGCCTCGATCGCCCCGGCCCCCGCCCCGGCCGCCTCGTCGCGGGCCGAGATCGCGCTGCGCACCGCGCTGGCCCAGATCGGCAAGCCCTACCAATGGGCCGGCGCCGGACCCGGGACCTTCGACTGTTCTGGGCTGGTCATGTACGCCTGGGAGGCCGCCGGCGTGCAGCTGGCCCACTACACGGTCTCGCAGTACAGCGAGACGACGCGGATCGCCGAGAGCCAGCTGCAGCCCGGAGACCTGGTGTTCTACGACACCGGCGGCGGGGCCCAGCCGGGCCACGTCACCATGTACATCGGCAACGGCCAGATCGTCACTGCCGACTCGCCCGGCACGGTGATCCGGGTGGAGAACCTGGACTGGGACGGCATCCCCATGGGCTTCGGCCGGGTCGGCTGACGCCAGGTCGGACTGCGTCGCCGGCAGGCCCTCCTAGCCCTTTCCCCGCTGGGGCAGGTCCCGGTGGACGATGCCCACGCCCAGTCCCAGCGCGGTCACCAACGCCAACCCCAAGAACACGATGGTGAGCACCGGGTACCCGAGAAAGGTGGTGCCGGTGCGGGCGCCGGAGAAGAGCCCGGCGGTCACCAGGAACGCCGCGATCACCACGCCGGCCGCCAGGCGGTTGGCCATCTTCTGGGCCCCCCGCATGATGGCGCTCTCGTCCAGCCCGTGCAGGTTGAGGGTCAGCCGGCCCTCGGCCAGGGACTCGAGCACCTTGTTCATCCGGCCCGGCAGGGCCTCGGCGAAGGCGGTGGCCTCCAGGGTGGAGCGCATCACGTTGGTGGGGGAGGCGGCGTCGAGCATGCGCCGGCGCATGACCCGGGCGGCCTGGTCCTGGACGACCTGGTCCACCTCGATCTCCGGGTCGAGGACCCGGGCCACCTGGTCCAGGTTGAGCAGGGCCCGGGCCAGCATGGTGAGCTCGCTGCGGGGCCGCAGCCCGGCCCACGACGACGCGGTGGCCAGGTCGCCCAGCAGGCGGCCGGCGGACATCTCCCCCACCCGCAGCGATCCGTAGCGAAGGACCAGGTCGCTCACGCGCTCCCGCAACCGTTCCGGGTCGTAGCCGTCGAGGCGGGTGCCGAGTTGCTCCAGGGCATCAGATGCGTCGCGGCCGTCCCGGTTGGCGATGGCCAGCAGGAGACGGAGCACCTGCTCCTGCACCTGCGGGGACAGGCGGGCCACCATGCCGAAGTCCACCAGACCCAGCTGGCCGTCGCGGGTCAGCAGCACGTTGCCGGGGTGCGGGTCGGCGTGGAACAGCCCGTGCACCAGCACCTGGTCGAGGTAGGCGCCCACGAGGTCCGAAGCCAGGGCCGGGAAGTCCATCTCGGAGCGGGCCAGTGGCCCGATCGACGCGATGCTCTTGCCGGCTACGAACGACATGGTGAGCACCCGCGAGCTGGTGAAGTCGTCTACCGGCTGGGGGACCACGATGCGCTGGAACGGGGCCAGTTGCTCACCGATCAGGCGCAGGTTGGCCGCCTCGAGGCGGTAGTCGAGCTCGTCCATCAGCGACCGGCGGAACTGCTCGACCATCCCGGAGAAGCCGAAGCGGGCCGCCGTCTCGGAGTGGCCGTCGACGAAGGCGGCCAGCTCCGATATGACCTCCATGTCCGCCACCGCCTGGGCCCTCACCCCCGGCCGCTGGATCTTCACCGCCACCGGGCGGCCGTCGCGCAGCTCCGCCTTGTGCACCTGGCCGAGCGAGGCGGCCCCGACCGGTCTCTCCCCGAAGCTCCGGAAGGCCTTGGACACCCGCACCCCGAGCTCCTCCTCGACCACCCGGACGGCGTCGCGGGTGGGAAACGGGGTCACGTCGTCGCGCAGTCGGGACAGGGCCTCCAGGTACGGACGGGGCAGGTAGTCCGACCGGGTGGACAGCAGCTGCCCCAGCTTGATGAACGTCGGCCCCATGCGGACCAGCTCGGAGGCCAGCTCCTCGGCGTCGTGCACCATGGCCGGGTCGGCGGCCATCTCGGCATCGGTGCCCAGGTCGAGGCCCCTCTGGTCGATGGCGGCTCCCCGGTGCTTCAACAGCAGCCGAGCAAGCTCGGCGTAGCGCGGCGCATGGCTGGCCCTCAGTCCGGATGGCACACCCGCATCGTTACCCAGGACCGGCGCCGGCTACACGGTGACGGTCGCGACCCGAGGGCCGACGCGGCGCGCCCGGGCCGGGCCCGGATCGATCAGGCGACCTCGAGCCAGGCAATGGACATCTGCACCACGGTGTCGGTGTCGAGCACCGGGTTGTGGAACCTCACGGTGGCGGTGCCGCCGTCGACGTCGACCACGACCCCGTGGTTACGGCGGTCCTTGGCGATGACGTGGGTTCCCGGGCCTATCCGGGTGCTCGCGGCGGCGGCCTCCAGCTCGTTCTGGTGCTGCTTGCAGAAGAACACCGTGCCCTTCTCCACCATGCGGGCGGTGTTGCAGTACGACGAACTGGCACAGAAGACCAGCTCCCTGCTCGGACCCGACCGTGTGCTCGTTGCCCCCATCGTTCGCTCGTGCTCCTCCTGCCGTGACCCGTTTTTCCGAGATTGGCACCTTCGCCAGATGTTGTCGGCCGGCCGGCCGGATCGCTTTAGCGCCGCCGGCGGGGGTCAGACCGGTGCCGCCTCATACCGGGCGCAGAGCCCTATACCGGCGCAGGCCGATCTCGGAGCGGCGCTCCAGGACCGAGATGACCATCACGTTGGCGATACCGACCCCGCCGACGAGCAGGGCCACCGCCCCGAGGCCGAGGAGCAGCCCGTTGTAGGCGCCCTTGGCCGCCACCTCGGCCTTCAGCCTCACCGTGGGCTCCTCATCGGATTCCGGCGTCCACCCAGGCGCCCTGGATGCGGCGGGCCACCCCACCGAGCGGTGCTGGAGGTGGACAGCACCGGGCCCATCCTTGACCCGGAGTCCGTGGACGGCCTGGTCGAACCGTTCCGCCGGGCCGGACCGGACCGGGCCTCGCCGGCCACTCCCGCCTCGACCGCCGCTCCCGTCTCCAGTGGCACTCCCGCCTCCATTGGTGGCGGAGGGAGCGGGGCCGGGACTGGGAGCGGGGCCGGGGCTGGGCTGGGACTGGGCCTGTCGATCGTGCAGGCAGT
>JAKBAX010000406.1 GCA_021808785.1 Actinomycetes bacterium
CGGTGGTCCGCGTTTCCTGAAAGTCGTTGTTGGGACCGCTTCGTGTGGTCACGGCCCGAGCGCCGAGCTTGGCTACCGTAACTCCGGATGGGCCCGGCACACGATCTGGATGCACTGATCGGAGAGATCCGGCGCGAGGCGGCCCGGAGGCGCGCCGCGCCGGACTTCCCGGTGGAGGAGGAGGCCGGTCTCTCGGTCGAGATGGACGCCCTGGGCCCCTCCGGTGGGGGGGCCGACCTGGCCGCCGTCACCGCGGCGCTGCGGGCGGTCGGTCCCGGAGCCACCGCGGCCGAGGTGGCGGCTCTCACCGGGTCGGCGGTGTCCGCCCTGGCGGTGCGCCTGACCGAGCTGGAACGGGGCCGGAACCCGGCCGTCGTCCCCGCTCCAATCGCCGGACCGGCCCCTGTCGCCGGCGCGGCGGGGGAACGATCGGAGGTGGCCGCCGCTCCGGCATCCGCAGAGCAGCAGTCCCGATGGATGGAAGAGCTGACCGAGTTGGTCGCCCTCAGCCGGTCGAACGGTGGCCGGATACTGCTCGCCGGTCCCGGCAGCGGATTCTGGGTGGAGCGCCTCCAGGCGGCCGGCGCCGATGCCTACGGGCTCGACCCCTCGGTGCCCCGGTACGGCGATCACGGCCCGGTCCGGGCCGGACCCCTGGGGCAACACTTGCGCAGCGTGGCTGAGGACGCGCTGGCGTTCATCGTCGTTGTCGGGACGCTGCAGGCCGGCGAGGCGGAAGGACTCGTCGCCCTGGCCGGCGAGTTGGTCCGGGTCGCTACCGCGGTCGTGGTGTGCGGCGAGTCACCATGGGCCTGGCGGGCCCGGCTGGGCGACGCCCGGGCCGACACCTCGCCCGAGCGACCGGTCGGACCGGAAGCGTGGCTGGCGGCGCTGACGGCGGCCGGCTCGTTGGCTACTGCACGGTACGGCCCGGACGGGCGTGATTTCGTCGTCCGGGCCGCCCGGTCACGCCCCGCCAAAGCTGCCGGCCCCCAGCGCGACGGGCCGGCGACCCCCTGAGGCCAGATCCCCGATGAGGTACGGCCTACTGGTTCCGCGCTACGGACACGAGGTGGTCGGCGGCACCGAGCACTGGCTCCGGCTGCTCTGCGAGCACCTGGTGGCCGATCGGGGTTGGTCGGTGGACGTGTTCACCACGTGCGCGGTGTCGGCCGCCACCTGGGCGGACGAGTACCCGCCGGGCACCACCGAGGTGGCCGGGGTACGGGTACACCGGTACCGGTCGCAGTCCGGCCGCAACGCCGAGTACCTGCACCAGATGGGCCGCCTGCGCCGGGACCCGACGGCCTATACCCGCGAAGAGGCCATGGCGTACATTCGCCTCGTGGGCCCGGTGTGCCCCGACGCCACCGGCGCGGCTGAAGCGGCGCTGGCGAGCGGAGCCTGCGACCTGGTCGCCGTAACCCCCTATCTCTACTGGCCGACCGTCACCGCGGTCCCTGTGCTCGGCCGTCGGGTCGTCCTGCACGGAGCGGCCCACGACGAGCCCGAGTTGTACCTGCCGGTCATGGCCGAGGTGTACCGCTCAGTGGGGGGCTTCGCCTTCAACTCCTTCTCCGAGCGGGAGCTGGTGGAGCACAATTTCGCCGTCGGTCATCTCCCGTCGAGTGTCATCGGCAACGCGGTCGATGAAGGGAGGGGGGACCCGGGAACGACCCGGCAGGCCCTCGGTCTCGCTCCGGACGAACCTTTCGCGCTGTGCGTGGGTCGGGTCGAGCGGGCCAAGGGCACCATCGCGCTGGCCGCCATGTGGGACCTCTACTGCCGGCGTCGCTCCGGACCGCGACATCGCCTGGTCCTGCTCGGACCGATCCACGACGAGGTCCCGCCCCGAGACTCGGTGATCGCGACCGGCCGTCAGCCGGAGGAGGTCAAATGGGGGGCTCTGGCTGCTTGCGAGCTCCTGGTGGCCCCCTCGGCCCAAGAGTCGTTCAGCCTGGTGGTGCTCGAGGCGTGGCTGGCCGGCTCGGCCGGGCTGCCTGGCCCCAGCCGCTCGGCTGGCTTGGGCGGCTCGGCTGGCTTGGGCGGCTCGGCTGGCTTGGGCGGCTCGGCTGGCTTGGGCGGGTCGGCTGGCTTGGGCGGGTCGGCTGGCTTGAGCGGGTCGGCTGGCGCCGGTCGCCCGGTGTTCGTCAACGGCCGGTGCGGGCCCACCGTCGAGCACTGCCGGCGCAGCGGCGGTGGCATCTGGTACCACGACTACGGCGACTTCGAGGTCGGACTGGACCGGCTGCTCGGTGATTCGGGCCTGCGGGACGAGCTGGCCCGAGGGGGCAATGCCTACGCCCGAGAGCAGTTCGCCTGGCCAGCCATCTTGGACCGCTACGAGGAGCTGGCCGCCCGGGTCCTGGCCCGGGCCGGCGCGGAAGCCCGGTTTTGACCGACCCTGCAGTGGCGTCCACCGTGGTGGTCGTCTCCTACCGGCCGGGTGACTGGCTGCGGCGCTGCCTCGACTCGGTGATCCCTCACGCCGGCGAGGTGATCGTGGTGGACAACTGCTCGGCCGATGCCCTGGCCACCACCATCGCCCGCCAAGCGGGTGCCCGGCCCCTCCGCACCCGGCGCAACCTCGGTTTCGCCGGCGGTGTGGCGGCGGCCCTTCCTGAGGCACGAGGCCAGATCGTGGGGGTGCTGAACGACGACGCAGTCGCCGATCCGGCCTGGCTGCCGTCGGCGGCCGCCGTGCTGGAGGACCCGGGGGTGGCCGCAGTGACACCCAGGGTGGTGCTGGCCGGTAGATACCGAGAGGTAGTGCTGGCCGACGAGGAATGGTTCGCCCCGCCCGATCAGCGACCGCTCGGCCGGCAGCTGTGCTCGGTCCGAGTTGCGGGGGCGGAGGTGCTGTCGCGCTGCGTCGGAGCCGGCTTACACGATTTCGAGACCGGATCGGACGGGGCGACGTGGCGGTGGACCAGGCCGGGCCGGCCCTTCTACGTGCCGGTGCCCGATGAGACCTGCCCGGTGGACATCGATGGCACCGATCCGGGTCCGGGGATCACCGTGTCGGTCCTCAACCACGCCGGGTCGTTCCTGCGCCGTCACGGCATCGCCGGTGAACACGGCTTCGGCGCTCCCGACGACGGCCGTTTCGACCCGCCCCGGGAGCCCTTCGGCTTCAGCGGCACAGCCCCGGTCTTCCGGGCCGAGACGCTTCGTCGCATCGGCGGGTTCGCTCCGCCCTTCTTCGCCTACAACGAGGACACCGACTGGTGCCTGCGGGCCCGCCTGGTCGGGATGCGAATCGCCTACGACCCGGCGGCCAAGGTGACCCACCGCCTGTCGGCCACCAGTGGGGGAACAGCCGCCGAGCGGGTCCGCCGACTGTCGCAACGCAACGCCCTGCTCTGTCTGGCTCGAAACGGGCCGGCCGGGCTGGCCCGCCAGGAGATCACCGACCGGCTGCGTAAGGGCTGGGGCGACCCGGTCGTGCCCGAGCTGGTGAGGCGCCTGCCCTGGGCCCTCGCCACCCGTCGGCGCATGGGCCGCCGCTGGGTCACCGACCCCGAGACCATCTGGGAGCAGTGGGTCGAGGTCGGCTCGTCCTGGGATACCTCACCTGCCCGTCGGCCGACGATCTGAGGGGGCGTCTCGCCGGCCGACGATCTGGGCAGATGCTTCCACCGGCAATAGTGAGCAAAAGGAGGTGATATACACCGCCTTTTGCACACAATCGGGGAGAACCGGTCGGGGAGTGCCGGTCGGGGAGTGCCGGTCGGGGAGTGCCGGTCGGGGAGTGCCGGTCGGGGAGTGCCGGTCGGGGAGTGCCGGTCGGGGAGTGCCGGTCGGGGAGTGCGGGTCGGGGA
>JAKBAX010000407.1 GCA_021808785.1 Actinomycetes bacterium
CTCGACGGCCTGGTCGTGGGGCCGGGCCGAGGCCGGGTCCTCCACGATCGGGGCCAGGGTACCGTCGAAGTCGACGAACACGCCGGTTCGCCCCGGATCGCGGCCGGCCACCGCCAGCCAGTCGGCGACCTGGGCGATCAGCCGCTGCCCGCCAGGTCGGGACCGATGACCAGCACCAGGTTGGCGGCCGCCCGATCTGCGGTGGGGATCGGGGCGGTGGCGGGCGCCGGGACGGTCGGGTAGACGGCGCTGGCTGTCAGTCCGACGGAGGTGGCCAGGTGCTGGGCCTCGGCCTCGTAGCCCGGGGTGAGCACATAGATGATGGACGTGGGTACCTTGACCGTGGCATCGTCGGGCGCCTCGGTGATGTAGCCGAACTGCGTCTTGAGCTTCTGGGACCACTGAGCCGCCAGCGAACCGGTCAGCACTCCATTGAGGACCTGCACCTTCACCTGGGCGGCTGGTAACACCGACGTCGTTGTGGTGGACGCAGGGACGGTGGACGTCGTCGATGCCCCATGGTGGGCGCTCGTTGCGCCCGAGGTCGAAGTGTGGGTGGAGGGGCTCCCCCCGGTCTTGGCCAGGACGACGACACCGATGATGACCAGGACGAAGATCAAGACGAGTGCCTTGGCCCATTGCACCCCGCCATCGGGCCGGTTGGGCCGGCCTCCCATGGGGCGGTTCATCAAAGCTTCCGTCCGCCGACCGGACGCCCCTCATAACGGGCCCTGCGACGACGGTCGCGCTCCTTTCGGAGGCGACGGATGAGCAAGGGCGCCGCGCCCTGGGCCTCCGGCGAGTCGATCAGACCTGAGAGGATCTCCCGGTAGCGGCTCGCCGACAGGCCCAGCCGGGCCTTGATGGCGGCTTCCTTCGGACCAGGCTCGGTCCACCAGGAACCCTCGAAGTCCAGGATCGCCCGTTCCCGTTCGGAGAGTCCCATCCGACTGAGCCTGCCATCCCGGCCGGGTGGGATCAAGCATTCCCCCAGGACCGGGATCATCCGGGTCGTCATGTGGCGTCTTCGGTCGCACCGGCGCTGACACACTGGCGGCATGACCCCGAACTCGGTCGACCTGAATGCCGACCTCGGCGAGGGAGGTCCGTCGGACCGCGGGCTCCTGCAGTTGGTGACCAGCACGTCCATCGCATGTGCCTACCACGCCGGCGACCCGCTCATCATGTTGGAGACGGCAAGGGCCGCGGCTCGCTCCGGCGTGGCCATCGGTGCCCACCCGTCCTACGCTGACCGGGAGCACTTCGGCCGGAGGCCCCTCGACCTGCCAGCCGAGCGGCTGTTCGCCGACGTCCTCCACCAACTCGGGGCCATGGCGGCGGCGGCCGGCGCGGCCGGAACCCGGCTGCGTTTCGTGAAACCGCACGGCGCCCTCTACACCGCGGCGGCCGCCGACGCCGCGGTGGCGGCCCCGCTGGTGGAAGCGGTCGGCACCCTGGGTTTGGCCCTGCTCTGTCCCGGCGCTTCGGAGATGTCGCGTCTGGCCCAGCGTGAACGAGTCGACTGCTTCGCCGAGGCCTTCGCGGACCGGGCCTACTCTCCCGACGGCACCCTCGTGCCCCGGACCGCGACCGGATCGGTCATCGGTGATCCCGCCGCAGTGGTCGAGCAGGCCCTCCGCCTGGTCCTGGATGGCCAGGTGGTGGCGGCCGACGGCAGCGTCGTAGACGTGGTGGCCGACTCGATCTGCATCCACGGGGACACTCCCGGCGCCCTGGCCCTGGCCGGCGCCGTGCGACAGGCCCTCGAGGAGGCAGGCGTGTGCATCCGACCCTTCGCGACGGTCTGAGCGCGCCGGTGCGGGGGGAACCACCCGTCCGCCCCGGCGTCCGTCGCGTCGGCGAGCGGGCCGCTCTGATCGAGTACGGCTCGACCGAAGAGGTGCATGAGGCCTGGCGGAGCCTCCAGGCCCACCCGCTGGCCGATCTGGAGGAAGTGGTGGCCGGCGCCCGCACACTCCTGCTCCGTTTCGCCCGGCCCCCCGTCGACGGCTCCGGCCCCTTGGCGGAGGGCCAGTTCGGATGGCCTGACCCGTACAGATGGGTGGGCCGGCGTCGCAGCCCGGCTGCGGCCGATTCAGAGGAGCGCCCCCCGCTCACCATCCCGGTCCGCTACGGGGGACCGGACCTGGAGTCGGTCGCACACGAGTGCGGAGTGGGCCCCGAAGTGGTGGTGTCGCGCCACTCGGCCGCCGTCTACACCGTCGGGTTCCTCGGATTCTCACCCGGCTTCGCCTACCTGGTCGGCGGTCCGGCCGAGTTGGCCGTGCCCCGGCTGCGCACGCCGCGTACCTCGGTGCCAGCCGGATCGGTAGCTCTGGCCGACGGTATGACGGCCATCTACCCCCAGTCGACACCTGGCGGCTGGCGTATCATCGGGCGAACCTCAGCGATCATGTTCCGGCCCGATCGGGCCCGGCCGGCTCTCCTCGGGCCCGGGGACCGGGTCCGTTTCGAGCCGGTCTCGGACCTGTCCCAGATGGAGGAGGTCGACCTGCGGGTACCCCTGACCCCCCCGTCGCCCGGTCGGCCGGCCGTCGAGGTCTTGGAACCGGGAGTGCTGCTCACCGTGCAGGACTGCGGTCGGCGGGGTTGGGCTCACGTCGGGGTACCGGCAGCCGGCGCAGCTGATGCCGGCTCGGCCCGCCTGGCCAACCGGCTGGTCGGTAACCCCGACAGCGCCGCCGTGCTCGAAGCGACCGCGGGCCGGTGCCGGCTGCGGATGGCGGCCGACCGTCTCGTCGCCGTCACCGGAGCCGACGCCGAGCTCACCGTCGACGGCCTCCCCGCCCGGCTCCGCTCGGCCCTGCCGTTGCGAGCCGGCACCGAACTGGCACTCGGCCCCTGCCGGGCCGGGTTGCGGGCGTACGTGGCGGTCCACGGCGGATTCGACACGCCCCTGGTGCTCGGGAGCCGCTCGACCGACACCTTGTCGGGACTGGGACCGGCCCCGCTGCGAGCCGGTGACCGCCTCGCGCTCGGTGCCCCCACCAAAGGCGCGACCGCCTCGACGGCGTCGGCCGCCGAGGTGGTCCCACCCCCCCAGAGGCAGCTGCTGATAGAGGCCCGCTGGGGCCCCCGCCAGGACTGGCTGAGCGACGCCGGCCGGTCGCTCATGGCCGAGGCGAGATGGACCGTCTCACCGGCGAGCGACCGCACCGGGGTCCGTTTGGATGGCCCGCAGCTGCCCCCGGCCCGTGCCGGGAGTCTGCCCTCGGAGGGCATGGTGCCGGGGGCGGTGCAGCTGCCGCCCAGCGGCCGGCCCATCGTTCTCATGCGCAACCACCCGCCGACCGGTGGCTACCCGGTGGTGGCGGTGGTGGGTGAAGGCGGGGTGGACGAGCTGGCCCAGGCCCGGCCCGGCACCATCGTGTCCTTCTTCTTCCAGCCGTGAAAGATGCCGGGGTCGCGGACGTAGCGCCGGCTGGGGGAGTTAGTGTGGGCCACGAGTCGACCCCGGGGAGGTTGCGTGTCTCGAGCCCAGGAGCACCGGGTGACGATCGAGCGTCGCGGGCGGTCTCACAAAGCAGTTTGCTCCTGCTCCTGGAAGAGCCACGTCTGGAACGAGTTGAGACCGGCCGAGGCCGACGCCTGGCACCACGTGTTCGGCGACGAGGTGATCGTGGACGTGGCGGCCATTCCAGACGAGCGGTCCGTCCCGGCCGCCACCGCCGGTGGTAGCCGGTCTGGCACCCATGTCGGGGGCGACCGGCTACGCGCCATCGACGATCTGGTCCAGCAGGCCCGGGATCTGGCCGATCGCCCCTCGCCCTACACCCGGGGCGC
>JAKBAX010000408.1 GCA_021808785.1 Actinomycetes bacterium
CGCGACGGGCTGCGGTGGAAGCGGCCGGGCCGGCACCAACCGGGCCGCCATCAGTGCGCCAACCGCGGCCCCCACCATTGGGCCGGAGGCGGTGACCGCACCATCGACCACTGCGACCCCTGACCCACCCGCCGCCAAACCGGCCTCCAACCCCTTCGGCCCCGGTTCCGGCTCCATCTCGAACCCGGCCGGGTCACCGACGGCATCGGCCGGCGCGCAGGCCGCAGCGACTTCACTGGCCGCCGTGCAGGCCGACGTCCGGGCCGCGGCCAATGGCACCAGCCAGAGCCAGACCGACTTCGCCGCGGCCACTGCGGCAGCCGCCCAGAACGACAACCCCTGACTTCAGACGATCCGTCGCCGGCGGCGCTCGGACGCGCCGGTTTGCGCCGACACGGCGGGCGGCGGAAACTGGGCCGATGGGCCGCACCTATGAGAGCATCGACTCCCGGCTGGCCGAATGGCTCCTCAGCCAGCCGATCTTCTTCGTGGCGACCGCGCCCGGAGGGAGCGACGGTCATATCAACTGCTCGCCCAAGGGCAATCGGGACGAGCTGGTCGTCATCGACGACCGGCGGGTCGCCTACCTGGACCAGACCGGGAGCGGGGTCGAGACCATCGCCCATCTGGAGGAAAATGGGCGCATCGTCTTGATGTTCTGCGCTTTCACCGGGCCACCTCGGATCGTCCGCCTGCACGGACGGGGCCACCGGGTCAGGCCGGGCGAGAAAGGATTCGATGCACTGGCGGCCCGTTTCCCGGGAGGGGACGGGGTCGGGGTCCGATCGGTCATCGTGGTCGACGCCGAGCGGATCTCCGACTCCTGCGGATTCGGGGTGCCACTGATGGCCTTCGAGGAGCACCGGTCCACCATGGACGAGTGGTCCGAGCGAAAGGGCCCCGACGGGATCGCCGCCTACTGGCAGGAGAAGAACGCCGCCAGCATCGACGGCCTCCCCGGAGTCTGAGCCGGGCGTCAGCTCCCCCGGGCCATCGTGGACAGGACCGGTCGGGGCCCCGGTCGGGCTCTCAACCGGGCATCTGATCGTGCCGACATGCTGTGTGTCGAAGGTCTCAGGCGGATCAGCTAGGGACGGGCAAGGTGAGCACGGAACTACCGATTTCAAAGACAATCGCCGGGCGGCGGAGCGGGGACGGGCCCGGATGGCCGTAGAAGACCTGATCTCCGACACGCAGGCCGGATCGTTCCTGATCGGCCGCCAGCCGGTGTTCGACGCCGGCCGCGAAGTGTGGGGCTTCGAGCTGCTCTTCCGGGCTCCCCCCGGGCACCAGCAGAGCGCGGAGACGATGACGGCCGACGTGCTGTTGCACGCCGGCCTGGACCTGGGCCTCGACCGCCTGGTCGGCTCCAAGCAGGTGCTGGTCAACGCCAGCCGGCCCTTCCTGGTCGGCGACTGGGAGATACCACTGCCCTCGGACCGCACGGTCGTCGAGATCCTAGAGGACGTCGATCCCGACCCGGAGGTCGTCGCCGGGTGCCGGCACCTGCTCGACGAGGGGTTCATGCTCGCCCTGGACGACTACGTATGGCGCCCCGACGACCCTCTTGTTGGAGATGGCCGACCTGGTGAAACTGGACGTCCTGGCCGTCGGCACCGACCAGCTACCTGAGCAGGTCCGTCGCTGCTCGGAGTTCGGGGCCCAGTTGGTGGCCGAGAAGATCGAGACCCTCGACCAGCTCCAGGTGTGCCGGGACCTCGGATTCGACATGTTCCAGGGCTACCTGCTCTCCAGACCCGACGTGGTGAGCGGTCGTCGCCTGAGCCCCAGCCGGCTCAACTGCCTGGGCCTGGTGGAGCAGCTCAGTGATCCCGAGATGTCCCCACACGAGGTGCAGAGGATCATCGAGACCGATCCCGGGCTCACGCTGCGATTCCTGCGGGCCGCCGGGGTGGGCGCGGCCGCCGGTCTGAGCCGGTCGGTGCGTTCCATCGCGGAGGGAGCCATCCTCCTCGGGCAGCGGAAGATGCGCAGCTGGGCGACCCTCATGCTGTTGGCCGACGCCAGCGAGGGAGTCCCCGACCAGCTGTGCCTGGCCATGGTGCGGGGACGCCTCTGCGAGCTGATCGCCGAAGCGGTGGCCCCCGAGAGCGCCAACGCGGCCTTCACGTTGGGGGTCCTGTCCGCCCTCGACGTGCTCATGGGAGTACCCCTGGCTGACATCCTGGCCGAGCTGGCACTGGCGGAGGAGCTGACCAGCGCGGTGCTCGACCACCGCGGCCGCCTCGGCGCCATCCTGTCCGACACGCTGGCCTGGGAGCTGGGCGCCTACCCCTCTCTGGCCTCCGGTGTGACCGTCGCCGAGATGAACCGCCTGGCCGGCGACGCGGTGCGATGGGCCGACGAGCTGTGCGGGCCGCTCAACCGAAACTAGACAAGGAGTTGTGGAATGCTTGGAAAGTTGAAGGGGAATGGAAGGAGGAGCAGACTGAGACTTCGCGTTCCGTGACCGCGAGCTGGGTGGAGCGGAGCGGGAGGCACGTCTCCCTTTCTAGCTCGACAACCTGGGAGCGGGATCAGCTCAGAGTCTTGCTGGCGATCCGGGAGGAGATTCGCTATCCCGATGGCCGTGTAACGGTGATGAATCGGACGAGTGAAATTCGCTTCATGGACGGACCATCTATCGACCAGTCGACGGCCACGGAGGTGTCCTCTGCGGTCCTAACGGGGGACTGGCGCTGGCGAGATTTTCTGCCTGGATCGAAGGGAATTCGGCGAGCGATGCACCGTCAAGGCTTCTTGCGGACTATCGCGCGTTATGGCGAGTCCACGGAAGAGGAGACCTAGTCGGCCAGTTGAACCCGCTCCTTGGCCGGAGGCGACGTCTGGATTGCTCGGTCGTAGTAGCGGTTGAGTGTGTATCGTCGGGGGAGTCTCGATGAGTTGGTCTGGCCGGGACTTCCTGACCACGGTGAGTAGTGACGACGGTTTTGCCGGCGGCCCTGAACTGCGGTGTCGCTGGCGTCACGGGGATGTCCCCACTCGCGGGCAGCCGAGTCACTCACGGGAGGCTCAAGAGTTGTCGACTCGGCTGAGCCGGGCGCCGCTCGGCGTTAGCCATCGTGGATCACCAGCCCGGCCGGACCGAGCTCGACAAAGGTGGCCTCTTCCAACGCTGCGCAGATGGTCTGTATAGAGTCGCTGAACATGGTCAGCAGGTCGTGGTTGCCGACATTGCCCGTAGCCACGACCAATAGCCGACGCGGGGTACCGCGAAGGAGATGGCTATTACGAAAATCACGGTCCTTGGTGACCACCACCCGACCTTGATCGTCCGCGAGCGCGGCCAAGACCGCATCGTTGGTCCGGTTGCCCTCGGGCAGCTGCGAAGTGTGCACTGCGTCATGCCCTGAGGACTCGAGCAGCGACGCCAGCTTGGCGGGCAGCTGGGCGTCGATCAGGAAGTTCACGCGGCGCCCAGTGGCACCACCCGGCGTTGTCCCATGATCAGCGCGCCGAACTCGAGAGCAGCCAGGACGTCGTCGCGTTCCAGGTCAGGATGGTCCTCGATGATCTCCTCGATGGTCATCCCCGAGGCCAGCAGCTCTAGGAGTTGCTCAACCGGGTAGCGCAGACCGCGCACAGTTGGCTGCCCGTGGCATATCTCGGGATCAGTGGTGATGCGTTCGAGCCGGGACACGATTCCGATGCTACCGTCACCCGATTCCCCAGGTGCTCTCACCCGACCGCCGGGCCCACTGCGCTCGACCCACCTACGACCACGACCAGTGGTCGAACAAGCCCGCCTCGAACCCACCCTCGGACGTGATCAAGCCT
>JAKBAX010000409.1 GCA_021808785.1 Actinomycetes bacterium
GATCTGTCCGCGACACTGACGGTGGCCCAGTCGGTGATCGCACGTTGGGCGACAAGGAACCGGGCGAAATCTCGCACGGCGTCGAGGTGGGCGTCGATGGTGTGATGATCACGGGGTTTGGTGCCCGAACGCAGCGCCCGGCGGCGTTTGGTCAGCTCGTGTTCGGCGAACCCAGCGACGGGGTCTTGCAGCGCGACAGGCACGGCGTTGATACGGCGGGCACGGCGGGCGGCGGCGTGCTGCTCGTCGCGGTCGAGTCCGAACGCCAACCCGTTGCTGGTGAAGAAGTCTTCCAAGGCGTATCCGAGAGGACCGTCGACACGTGCAGCGTGCTCGAGTAGGGCTTGGGAGGACGCCAGTGTCGTCTGTTGGTTGAAGAGTCGGCCGAGATTGGCGATCATCTTGGTGGCCCGGGAGGGATGGTGTCGGCCGACGAGATAGTTGGCGAAAGCGGGCAGCCACGCCGGCGGCTCGGTGAGCGCATCGGCCAGATGGTCGGCTCGCACCATGATGCGGTGCGGGGATTTCTGCCAGCAGACACGGCAAAGACCGGCACCGGCGAGCCGGGTGACCTGCCCGCAGTCCCGGCACTCGGCGTCAGGATTCGGGGCGCGCCCTGGATGCGAGCACGGCCCGCACCATCCTGACGGGCGGCGGAGATAGCCAGGCTTCCCGCAGCGAGGGCACAACTGCCGGTCCCGGCCCCGGCGGCCCCGGCGGGTGCAGGCTCCGCACAACGAACGCCCGACCCGACCGACGCGGCCACCGCAGAGCGTGCAGGTCCGCGAGCACCTGGCGCAACGGTCCGCGCCGGGGGCCAGCGGCCGCTGCTCGCCGCACGCCGGACATGTCTGTCGGGGACGGCGATGCGCGAGCTGGTAGTGGCAGCGGGCGCAATGTTGGCGTCCCGCGATCCCGACGGGCCGACCGCAGCGAACACAGTCCGAAAACCTCACGGTCATGTCAGGCCGACCGGTCTCAGATCGGCGGCAGCGACCGCTTCGAGCCCGTCTGGCGGCCTTGGGCCCGCTCGGCCCGGGCGGGCCGCGGCACGGGCCGTTCAATGGGGGTGGTGTCGACCTCGATCAGGTCGTTGGGAGTGCATCCCAACGCCGTGCAGATGGCGGCCAGGGTGGACAGCTTGACCTGGGACGGTTGCTTGGTGAACAGGGCCGACACCGATGCCGACGAAAGCTCGAGCCCGGCCCGCTCCGCCAACAGTCGACGCAGCTGGGTCCCGGTCCACACCTCGCGCTGCGCTGCCGCCATACGAAGCTTCCAAGTGATCTCCACGTCGTCAGCCCTCCCCGCCGAACTCGGTCACTGCCGCCGAGACCGCCCGGCGATAGGCGTCTTCGATGAACGTCTCTGACGGTCGGACATATCGCATGGTGGAAGCGACCGTCCAATGCCCGAGCATCTGTTGGATCGCGACCAGGTCCATTCCCCGCTCGTAGTTGTGGGTGGCGCACGCCCGGCGCAGGGCGTGAGGACTGAACCAATCCACACTGGGCTGTCCTTCCAACTCCATCAGATGCCGGAGCCGGTTGCGGACCGTGCCCGTCGCTAAGCGTCCGCCTGATTCGTCGCAGAACAACACAGCCGATTCAGGGAAACGGCTGCGGACGTCCGTCAGATACCAGCCCAAGATGACCTCTAAGCCGTCCAACATCGGCACCCAACGGGGCCGGGGTCCCGACGTCCGGGCGGCCTTGCCGAAGCGGACGTGCAGTTTTCCGAACGGTCCCCGCTCCACATGCACGTCGTGGGCGTCCAACGCGGTGGCCTCCTCGCATCGCAGGCCGGCGTGATACAGCGTGCGGAACAACGCGTAGTCCCGGGCCGCCGGAGCGTACTTTCGGGCTGTCGCCACTCGGTCCTTCAAGAACTCGAAAAACTCGGCCAGCCGTTGCGGGCTCGGGGGAGGATCGGTGGCTGGTGAGTCGTCGCTGACATGGCGAGCCGAGTTGAACTCGTCGATCGGGCACACCAAGCGAACCCCGAACATCGCCTCGATCTCAGCCGCCTTGCGGGTCTCGAGGAACCGATGGAACCCTTTGAACACGCCCACATAGTTCCGGCGGGTCGACACCGCCCGCCCCTCCTCGGCCAGGCCGCCCACCACCCGGTCGACGTCGTCCGCGGTGACCTCCCACGCCGGGCGGCCCAACGCGGCCAACATCCGTTCCAACACGCCGATGTCGTTGTCGATCGTCGACGTCGAGAACCCCCGCGCGGTCCACGAAGCCACGAACGCATCCACGCAGTCCGACTGGAACCGCCCGGGATCAGCCGGCACCGCCGGAGCAGAAACTCCACCGTTGACCACCCGCAAACCGGCTTGGGCCACCGCTCACCTTCTTCTCACCATTATTGTCGAGGTGCCACCTAACAATAGGTGAAGTCACCTCGACAAGCGCGGACCCTCGAACAACCCGAGTAAGCCCAGCCAGCACGCTGTTTCCGCCCACCCGAACATGTGACCGTTCCAAAACCCTCGCCGCCCTCGCCGGCCCACAGCCCGAGGATGTCCCGTTCACCGTCGACGGTCACCCCGATCGCCACATAGATCGGCCGGTTCGCTACCTGGCCCTCGCGGATCTTGACCACGATCGCGTCGATAAAGATGACCGGGTACACCCGATCGAGCGGCCGGTTCTGCCATGCCACCATGCCCTCCATCACCGCGTCGGTGATCCTGGTGACGGTCTCTTTGGACACCTTCGCCCCGTAGATCTCGCCCAGGTGGGCGGAGATCTCGCCGTGCGTCAAGCCTTTCGCCGACAGCGAGCACACCATGGCGTCGACGCCGCCGAGGCGGCGGACCCGTTTGGCGACGATCACCGGCTCGAAGCTGCCCGCCCGGTCCCGGGGGACGTCCACCTCGACAGGTCCGATATCAGTCAACACCGTCTTGGTCCGCACCCCGTTGCGGGAGTTGCCCGAGTGATGCCCGGCAGGGTCATACGGCTCGTAACCGAGATGCTCGGTCATCTCCGCCTCCAAAGCGGATTCCAACACCGTCTTGGTCAACCCGGCCAGCAGACCGCCCGGGCCGACCAGCGACACCCCATCAGCGTCCGCCCGAGCCATCAACTCCCCGGCGAGCTCCGCCAACGGACGCCCCGAGCCACGCCCGCGAGCCGTCCCCGTCCCCGTCACCGTCGCAGTCTCCAATATCTCAGTCATCGCTACCTGCCTTCCTGCCAGGGTCCCAAGCCCCAGCCTGCCAGAGGTAGTTACACCGTTGTTGTTACAGACCCCAACTGGGACCTCCTCGCCACCCTCAGACCCTGCTGAAATCCGAGGCACCAGTTAACCGCTTCCCCGTAGGGTTCAACATGTCGGAGCGGATCACCCCGCCCAAAGGGCGCAGCACATTGCCAACCGACCCCTGCGACACCGACACCTGACCGGCAATCTGGCGATACGTACACCCCTTCGCCGCCAAGCGCATCACCTGCTGGCGAACCTCCAAAGACAACGACTTCTTCCCAGCCCTAGACGGCATACCAACCCACCTTTCTGATCAAGACAATCCTCCTCGACCAGACCTCCCGTTGCGCGGACCCCCTGAAACTGCCGGCACATGTCCACAACGTAGAAACCCTTACGGCATAAGCCGTTTACACCACGCGGTGCAGATAAGCATTGAACACCGGCTCTGGAGCGCCGTGACGATGAACTGGCGCGGTCGGCCGCTCACCAGCCATGAGGTCGTCGTCAACCTGATCGGGGCAACCACCAACAACAAGGGCCTCAAGGTCCACGCCCATCTCGACACCGGCTACTAC
>JAKBAX010000410.1 GCA_021808785.1 Actinomycetes bacterium
CAATGTCACACCGCCGCGGCAACACGACGCCAAGCCGAAACGTGAACCGCCCCCACGTAAAACGTGAAGACCTCTTGAGTGCGCTCGGAGGGAGTCGAACCCCCAACCTTCTGATCCGTAGTCACTTATAACCGCACACTGAAAGGTGGCCCAAGCAGGCAATTAGGGGTGCCACCAGGCACAAGTCTCGCTGGTGCGATTGACAGCATCTTCATTATTCTGCCTCAAATTGCCCTCATCTGCCCAACCTGTCGTCAGGATTCGTCAGCTTTTTTCACCTATCCGATCCGAGCAGACATCTGGATCTTCTTGGTCCTCCATGCCGACATCGAGCCCTGCGCAACGGGCCGCGACCACGTCCATCACACACACCCCCTATGAACTTGTCCAACGGGATGTCCGGCAGGGCCAGCGGGCCGAACAGAGCTGAAACGCGCGCTTCAAAGCAACAAGTCATAATGCCGAGAAGGCTCTCGCGTCAGTCTTCCAAGCGGGCTCCTCGCACCAATGTGAGTTGAGCTTTCCCGGACACGCCCCCATTCTCATCCATCGTGGCGGACAGCGTCGAGTGGGCGACTTCCAAGGTACAGAACCTCTGCGGAACCTAGGCCGAATCGGTCCTCTAGTGGCACGGATGCTTTCAGGAGCCTCTTGGCCGCCAGCTCCGACCTGTACGCCTCGATGTGCTCCCGCATGCACCGGCGCGCGCCGTCGACATCCGCGTTCGCGATAGCCGACAGGATCCGCCGGTGGGACTTGCAGACGAGGTCCATGTGCTTGGCTGTGCGAACGTAGAGCGATCGCGTACCTGCGTAGCTGATGTGCGTCAGGGCGTCGACGAGGCTGGCCAAGACCACATTTCCTGATGCGTCCCCAACCGCTTTGTGCCATGCGGCGTGAAGCACTAGGTGCGACTCTATCTCCGTGGCCGCCTCGTGTTCGGCGGTGGCCGCGTAAAGGACGCTCAGGGTCGCCGGGCTCGAATTTTCCGCCGCCAGCGCCGCGACTTCCGGTTCGACGATTAGCCGCGCGGCAAGCAGGGCGTCCAAACTGATCTGATGTCCATGAACGAACGTCTCGAAGACCCTCTTCATCGGCGCAGTGGTCGGACGTTGTACGACAGCTCGGCGGCTCGACTCCGACAATTTGATAAGACCTTCAGCGTGTAGGACCTTGATCGCCTCGCGCACCGTTGATCGTGAGAAGCCGGTTTGCTTGGCCAGATCACGCTCAGACGGCAGGACAGACCCGAAGGCCAACCGCCCCGACAGCACCTCCTCACGCAAGAATTCGGCGAGGTCACCAGGCGCCTGCCCGTCGACTGCGTCGTGAACGCGATTTACCTCGGTTGGACGAGCTTTGCTGGTGGGCAACATGGTAGATCCCTTGGCGCGTCTCGGCTGTCAAGGAAACGACGCGTATATATACTGTACCCGGCACTATTCACTCTAGGCGGGTTGGAACGTGCCCGACGTGATCATCTCGGGTGGAGGTTGGCGCCGGGTGGCTCTGGGCGGCGTGAGCCGCCTTGAACAACTCCAAGTGGTTGGCTTCGTACTCGACATATCGAGTTCGTCGAGGGTGACGTGGAGCCGGCGGGGAGTACACCGGCGGACCCGTCGAGAGCGGCGCGCGGCATCCTCGACGCGGCGCAACGGGCCTGGGCATTGCATCAGCCGATCCTGTACTGCCCGCAGACGGATGAGCCGACCCATCTCTACCGGGCGCCCCAGTGCACGGGCACCGTTCTTGGCTGGATGACTCCAAGGTACAACTCCCGCTGCAGCGACTCCACGCTCCAGCACAGCAGGCTCCCACGACGTCGAGTTCCCGGGAGGTGCAGATCGTGCGTGGGTTAGGCGGCTTTTTTGATGGCGGGGTAGCGGGTCCTGGGCGGTTTTGGGGTGCCTTTGGGTCGTCCCGGGCCTGACGTTTGGGATTTCGGTGGGTTGGCTGGTGTTCCTATTGTCGTGGTAAGTAGACGAAATCCTCTGCGGACCCGGTTGGGAGTGAGTTTTTGGGGGTCGCGAGGTTTTTCCCACGGGAGGCGGCAGTCGGCGATGAGACCGCGGGCGAGTCTGAGCTGGGTGTAGGCGGCGACGATGAGCCAGGTCCACCGGTCGGCTTGTTCGGGTGTGCAGATTGATGGGGTGGTCCAGCCGAGGGTGCCTTTTTGGAATCGGAAGCCGTGTTCGATGTCGAAGCGGTGCAGGTAGGCACGAAGGCAGCGGTCGAGGTCGGGGACGCCGGGCCCAGACCACCACAGCCAGAGGGTTTTGTTCACGTTCCCGGCGCCTTTGGGGAGGTGCTCGACGTCGACGCGGATGATGGTGCCTTTGACGATCGGGGGTGTGTCGAGCTTCGCCCAGTGACCCCTGGCGCCCAGGCGGGGGTGCATGTTGTGCCAGGCTTGGACGTGAACGTGACCGTAGCGGGGATCGTCGGCGATGACGAGGTTGGCGTCGGTGGCGGCCCAGCTGTCGGGCTGGGAGCATTTCGATCGCTGTCCGTGGCGTGGGGGGCGTCCAGCGTGGCCGGCCGGCCGCTCGGCGCGGGCGGGAGGGTCGCTGTAAAAGACGCGGTCGTCGCGGATGCGGCAGAGGACCTCGACGCGCTCGCCGGCGAGGTCGTGGCCGATAGCGACGCCGTCGTAGCCGGCGTCGAAGACGAACAGGGGCACCTCGTTGTGTTGGGGAAGGAGTCCGATGAGGCCGCGGACCTGCTCGACGGTGGCGTCGGTGGGATCGGCCGAGGGTGTGATGCGCTGCACGTCGAGCGGTGCTGACCAGCTGTCGGCCGCCCAGGAGAGCTGGGAGATCCACTGGTAGGACCAGCCGGCCACGATGGGCTGGCCGGCGGAGTGCTTGGACGCCGAGTAGTGAAAGCCCCGCTCCGGGCTGCACTCGGCGTCACAGCGGGCCCAGGTCGAGGCGTCAACGGCGAAGACCAGCGGCCACGCATCGGGGCGATAAGCGACAAGAGCCCGCCGTAGCCGGTCGGCGTCGACCCGGCCCCGGGCCAGCGCCTTGTAGACGCTGCCATGCGAGCGGCGGAACTCGGGCTCGAGCGACAGCGACGGAACTGACGAGACCGGCCCTGGCGTCACCAGCATCGCGTCGCACAACTCGAAAGCCGCGTCGCCCCAGCGGGTCAAGCAAGCGTAGAGGTCATGGCGGAACCCGACGAGCTCCTCGACGTTATCGTGATGTCCCGGCACGCCTATCGAGAGTAGTAATACTCTCGATAGGGTTGGTGGATGCTCGCCCCGCCGGAGAGACAAGGATGGAGTCATGCCCGAGCGAAATGACACCGAGCGTCTCGCCGCTTGCGAGGCCCGCTACCAGCAACTGGCCCGTGATCTCTCCTCAATCGGCGTGGTCGCATCGGGCAGCCTGGCGCTGCGCTCGCACCGCTGCGGCAAACCCCACTGCGCCTGCGGAGCCGACCCACCCCGCCCCCACGGCCCCTACTGGCACTGGACAGCCAAAGTGCAAGGCAAAACCGTGAACCGCCGCCTAAGCGCCGACGAAGCAGACCTCTACCAACAGTGGATCGCTAACGATCGCCAGCTACGACACCTCGTCGACGAACTCCACCGCGTTGCCCAACAGATCATCGAACTCACCCTCGCCACCACCAGAGCAACCACGAAGGTTTAAACGCAAGCTTAGCCGGCGAGCGGCTCGAAGGCTCCTTCAAGGCGGGCAACGGTGTCTTCGTCGAGTGACTCCAGCACTTCTATAGACGCCATGTTGTCCCGGACCTGCTCGACGCGGCTGGCTCCGGTG
>JAKBAX010000049.1 GCA_021808785.1 Actinomycetes bacterium
CGCTCGATCTCGCGAACCCCCCTGGTAGATGCCTAAATTTGGGGTGGCCTAACTAACCTGCTGGCATGCAAAACCCGTCGCCATGGCACATTTATGGCACATGGCTTTCGGCATGGCACAGCAGGGGGCGGCCCATGGCACAGCGGGTCGGGCCGGTTCGGCATGGGCCGGCCGTCGGGGTGACATCGCTCCGGCGCTCAGTGCTCGCTGAGAGCGGCGGCTTGCTGAACACGACACCGGTTAGCCCTGACCGGCCTAACTCCGTGGCATGCATCGCGGTGCTGGCCGAGACGACGGCAATGGCGCGGGATCGCCGGTTCGGCGCTCGATCGTCAAGCCCTCGTGAGAGCCAGCGCTCGTGATTCTGCGCCGGCGCCGCCCGCTCAGCACCGTCGTTCTGGCCGCGAGCTCCAGGCCGCCAGCGCCCAGAGCCAGCGACCCCGGAGCACGAATAACGACGATTGTCGCGTCGTCCCCGACGACGTGGCCGCCATGGTTCTGTGCGGCCGGGAACCGGCGTGTGGGGAATACGGTACTGCTGGGATTCGGGTACACACCCAAGCGGCATTTGGGGGCGTCCCCTGAGGGCGGCGCTCCTCGGCTGGCGGTGTGCGGGCAGAACGACTCCATAGAGGCGCCGAACACGCGTCATCCTGCCTTAGGACCCGAGCCTTAGCCTAGGGGGCAGGTGCAGCGAGCTCCGGCTGCCCACGGTGTAACGCCTCGGCAGACAGGATCAGCTAGCGGGCATCTCGAAGCCACCGACGATCACGACGTTCGACTCAGCTGCGGCGTGGCGTCGCCCGACTACCGATTGGTACTCCGGGGAGTTGTACCAGCCTCGTGCCGCTTCGACGGAGGGGAACTCGAGGATCACCGTCCGGTCCCCGTGCCACTCACCTTCGAGTACCTCCTCTGGAGGCCCAGCGACTGCCAAGGTGCCGCCCGCCGCGAAAAGCGTCGGCATGGCGGCTTGAGCGTAGGCGCCCATGGCCTCTTGATCGTTCACCTTCGCAGTGAAGATCACATATCCCTTCGGCATGCAACGTCTCCAATCACGTCTTATCCCTCCAATCGAGGTGGGGCGACTGTGGCATCGGTCTGATAGCAGCGCTCACGCAGAAGATCGCTTTCGACCGTCATGAAGGCGAGCCGATCGACGGTGCCGCTCTCACGGTACTGGCCGGCGTCATCGTGGGTCGGCGCCCGCCCCGAATGTGCGATCAGATCGCTCTTCGTGGACGCGGAGCGTTCTGGCGTGGCGTCGACGAGGAGGACGAGGGCGGACCGCCGAATACGATCGGCTTCGTCAACGTGGTGAGCTCGTGAGGCGCTGTCCCGGAGGGGTGATTATGTGCGCACGAAACGAGCTTGGGCACTTGGGAGGAGTCGCCGCACCCACTATGGCACCTCGAGCGGGGCACGCCCCCGCGGTACGAGGCCGTAAAACGTGGCGACATGCGGTCCGGTGTCGGGGTACCCGGGAGCACTCTGGTCCCCCGGGTACCCCGACACTAATGACTAGCCTGCGAAAGGCGTGCCGTTGTTGTAGACAGCGGCCGGAACGACCGAACAGTGGAACGTCAGGTTCGGTGTTCCGTTGCTGCCGTCGAGCGGCACCAAGATAGCGTCGGGCGGGGTGGCGTTGACATCCGCGGTGATCTGGGCGAGCGTCGTGATGTGCACGTTGGCCGCCTCGACATTTGTGAAGATGACGAGCGTCGGCACCCAAGCGATGTTGAAGTCGCCGCCGTTCTTTTGAGTTCCCGGGCCGGCCATCAAGTGATCGTGGCCGGCTACCCCGCCTGCATACACGTCAGTGAACGGGGCGCTGAAATTCGACGCTATTGCCTGTACGGCGGCAGCGACTGCCTTCCCGTGGTCGGGACAGTTCTCCACCGTGTTGAGGGGGACACCCGCATTATCCTGGCAGTTGAGCGTGAAGTTCAAGGGGACGGTGGAGGATGTCGGATAGACCGGCAGGTAGAACGGCGCCGACGCCGTCGGGTTCGACTTGACGGGATTCGGAGTACCCCTGGGCGTGCTCACGTAGCTGATCGCTCCGGTGATGTCGTTGTACGCCGGCTCGACCACCGATCCGCCGTTCGGGCCACTGCCGCCCACCAGCATCTCACCGGTCGGTCCCGGCGCGGGACTGGCCGCTGCTGGCAATGTGAACACCGACACACCCAGCCCTGCGACGAGTGCAGTGACCGCAGTCCGAACCCAAGTGGAGCGTCTCTTGTACATTGAAATCTCCCCTATGATTTCTTTGTTATTGCACTTCTAGTGCAGCCCCTCGACTGACTGGTCAGCCTGCGGGAACGGTAGCAGATGTCGTGGGTGCTTGCAACGGGCTTCTGCCGATCTCGAAGAGCAGATTCCGTCCTCCAAAGACAGTGGGCGACGGGGTCTCAGAACGCGACGGTGGTCACACACCGAGCAACGAAATGGCCTGAACGTCGGCGCGACCGATAGCTGGGCCGAAAGCTAATCGCGGCATGTCAGTGCGACGGCCCCTGGATCCCACCACCACACCCCGCCGAGACGTGAATGCTTACTCCACCGTTTGGCGTCAACGACGAGGGTTGTATCGGATCGGTCGTAGATCTTTCCCCGGACCAGGACGTCGATCTGACGGTTGACTCGGCTAAGGCGGCCCGGAAGGGATACGTTACGTTCCACGGTAGCGGAGGCCCGGGCGAGGTAGGCGAGCACGTCCGCCACGCCGGTCTCCTAGTCCGAGTCGAGCGCTTCTGTGGCGGTCATGCCCGGAATAGTACTGACTGGACAAGGGGTGTAACCGTTGACGAATCGATCCAGATGAGGCCGAACTGTGGCCCCCGCGCCCCGACCGATGCGAGAAGGGGAACGGGCGCAGATGCCCCCTCTCCTGGTTGTGGCTTAGGCCCCGGAATGTCTCTGGGCCATCATGGGGTCATGGCTGATGTGACGATCCCGACCCCCGGTGTGCTCGGCGCCTACCTGGCTGTGCCGACAGGAGAGGGGCCCTGGCCGGGCGTGGTTGTCATCCACGACGCATTCGGAATGAGCGCCGACCTGCGAAGGCAGGCGGACTGGTTGGCGCAGGAGGGATACCTGGCCGCAGCCCCGGACCTCTATCACGGGGGCAACAAGCTCAAGTGCATGCGAACGGTTATCAAGGACGCTCTGGCCCGCAAAGGTCGAACCTTCGACGACCTGGAGGCCACCCGGGCTTGGCTGGCCGAACGAGAAGACTGCACCGGCCGGATCGGAGCGATCGGATACTGCATGGGGGGCGGTTTCGCATTGCTCCTCGCCCCACGCCACGGCTTCTCCGCGTCGAGCGTGAACTACGGCAGCGTCCCCAAGGACGCCGAAGACCTGCTACGAGGAGCCTGCCCGGTAATCGGAAGCTACGGCGCCAAGGACCGCTCACTGCGCTCCGCGCCCGGGCGTCTCGAGAAGGCGCTGCAAGCCAACGGCGTTGACCACGACGTGAAGGTATATGCCGACGCCGGGCACTCATTCCTCAACGATCACGACCCGAGCGAGGTTTCCACCATCTTTGAGCTCCTGGCGAAGATCTCCGGTTCGGAGTTTCATGAGCCCTCGGCAATCGACGCACGGAGGCGCATCATCGCGTTCTTCGACAGGCACTTGAAGTAAACGGCGCTAACCCGCGAATCCGCCCGGAGCCAGCGAACCGGGACTTAACACCGACGACCTTTGGGGCTACTGCTGCGGAACGATATGAGCGAGCGTTTTGCTCCTCGGAGGCACGCAGCCAACGCTTGGCTGCGACATTTCCAAAACCGCTGACCGGACCACGGCCCCGGAGCGAGCTCCGACGGTGTCCCAGTTCAGGATCTCCTACGGACATAGCTGCCACCGGCAAAGAAGGCGGTCGCGCTCCGCCAGCTAGCTAGATCGAACATATGTTCCTCTGACGTGGTAGATTGCGGTCGTGAATCGCTTACGGGTCGCGCCCGGGGCTCGCTTGGGTGCGGGTATCTGAGATGGCGTTCGGGCAACAGTCAGGTCCTCCGGCGTCGTCGAGGCAGGTGCAAGAGCTGCTTGCTCTCATTCAGGGCGCCGGACATCGCGATTTTCGAGATGCGCGTGGTCCGATGGGCTTCACTCAGCGTCAAGCGGGCGGCAGGTTCACTCGCGACGAGGCCGACGAGTTCATCGAACGGCTTCAAGGGGCGGAGTTCGATCCAGGGACGCCAGTCGCCGTCCAAGATTGGCGGCGCTCTGCCCAAGAGCAACTCCTCGGCCGTATTTCGGCTGAACAGCTAGCAGTCGAGTTACGTCGTCGCGGGTGGATGGTGATAGAGCCCATAGGGCAGTAGGCGGGTGCGGCGCAGGAGGCTGAGATGATTGGCCGGTCAAGCGACGAGGACATCGGTGGTGCCCATCGCTGTCGAACCTGGGACAGTCCATAACAAGCGCTCAGGAGCCCGGGAGGCTCAGCAGACCGACGAGCGCAGAACGGCACCTACGAGCGTGTCTCACCCACCCGGCGTACCGGGCGCGATGCGGGGACGCCCTTCGTGAACGATAGGACGACACCCTCGGTCGTGACCCGGCCCACCCAGTAGTCGCCGCTGGCGGTGAACCACAGGTTGGAGTCCGGCCCGGTGGTGATATCGCTGGCCAGGGCGTTATATACCCGGTGGCCGCCGTCGGCCACCGGGTGTACCGCCTGGACGGTCCCGCCCCGCAGCATCTCGTCGATATACCCCTGGCCCTCGAACTCCTCGGTGAATCACAGGCTCCCGTCCGGGCCCCCCGTGCTGGCGCCGGGCACCCCAGCCACCCCACCGGGATGAACCGGGAACTCGTTGATCACCCCCTGCAGCGAGACCATCCCGATCTTGTCCGGAGTGGTCGGATACCGGCCCGGGGTTCCGTGCTCCATGAGACACAGGTTGCCGTCCGCCCCCGGGGTGAGCGACGTCGGCGAACGCGCTCACCGTCGGTATCCCGACCAGCAACGAGCCGGTCAGGCTCGTCGGACAGGTTGAGGGTCATGGTGCAGACCGGGGATGCTGCTCGGATCCGGGCACCTCCTAGTTCCTCAGTTCCAGCACGAGGTTGAACGGGGTGTCGTCGACCCGCCGAACGTGTCCGAAGCCGGCCTCCCTGGCTAGCTGGCCGAGGCGGGCCGGGCCGGCCTGGGCTCCGAGGGCGGCACCCACGGGCTGGCTGAGCGAGCTGGGGGTGCACAGCAGGGTGGAGAACCCGTAGTAGGCGGCTCCGACTGGGTTGAAGTTGTCTTCCCATGTGTCGCCGGCTTGGGGTTCGACCAGCAGAAACGTTCCCCGTGGGGTCAGGGCGTCGCGGACATGGCGGGCGGCACCGACGGGGTCACCCATGTCGTGGAGACAGTCGAACATGGTCACCAGGTCATAGTGGCCGGGGAAGTCGTCCGCGGTGGCCACCTCGAATGCGATCCGGTCGGCCAGGCCGGCGTGGGCCGCCCGTTTGCGGGCGGCCTCGACGGATGCCGGGTGCCGGTCGAACCCGGTGATCTGCGATTCCGGGTAGGTCGCGGCGAGGATGAGGGTGGTGGCTCCGTGGCCGCATCCGACGTCGGCCACCCTGGCTCCGTTGCTGAGGGCGTCCGCGACGCCGTCGAGGGCCGGGATCCACCTCGACGTGAGGTGGTTCAGGTAGCCGGGGCGGAAGAACCGCTCGCATCCTGTGTGGACATGGCCGTCGTGGTCGCCCCACGCGATTCCCTCGCCGGTCCGGAACCGTTCGGCGACCCGGTCGGTCGCGTACACGGCGCCCACGGCCGTCTGGAAGGCGCCGACGACACATGCCGGGCTGCTCTCGTCGGTGAGGGCGACGGCGTGCTCGTCGGGCAGGCTGAATCGCCCGCCACCTTCGTAGACGAGATAGCCGCGGGCGCTCTGGGCCAGGCACCACTCCCGGACGTAGCGCTCGGTCGTGTTGGTCCGAGCGGCAAGCTCGGCGGTGTTCACCGGCCCGGCCCCGGCCAGTGCCCGGTAGAGGCCCAGCTGGTCGCCGAGAACCACCATGGCCCCGTTGAGCACGGCGCCCACGTCGGCCACCGCACCGTTTACGAACTCCATCAGGGCTGCCTCGTCCATGTCCTTCTCCTTCCCTTGGCATCGCTCGAGACATGGCAATCGTCGGTTGCCACGATGCGGGTGGGCATCCGTGGTGGCCACGGAAACGGCCACTGAAATCGGGCCAGTGGTACCCGGCGGAGACTGCGCGACTATGTCGACATGGGGTTTGCAGGCGTATCTGCTCGCGAAGCCGAGGTCCTCGACGCTCTAGGCCGTAATCGGACCAATACGGAGATCGCGGCGGAGCTGTTCATCTCCGTGCGAACCGTCGAGAGCCACGTCTCGTCCCTGCTGCGCAAGCTGGACGCGGCTGATCGTCAAACCTTGGCTCGCCTCGCTCGTCAGGCCACGCCGGCCCCGGAGCTGGTGGGAGCACCGAGTCCTTTCACCAGCTTCGTGGGCCGCCGCCACGAGGCAGGCCAGCTGCGAGACTTGCTGGCCCGGGCCCGGCTGGTAACGGTGGCCGGACCGGGCGGTATCGGTAAGACGCGCCTGGTCGTCGAAGTGGCGACCACCGCCGCCCGCTCTCCCGGGTGGTTCGTCGACCTGTTGCCGGTGGGACCGGAGTGGGTGGTGCGGACGGTGGCCGAGGTGGTTGGGGTGTCCGAACAGTCGGGCCGCACCCTGGAGGACGAGGTAGTCGCCGCCCTGTCAGGCCAGTCCGGTCTGCTTGTCCTCGACAACTGCGAGCATGTACTCGATGCCGTGGGCGAACTGGCAGGTAGGCTCCTGCCGTCCTGCCCGGCACTGTGCATCCTGGCTACGAGCAGGGAGCCCATCAGCATTCCGGGTGAGGAGGTGGTGACCCTCGGTCCCATGCCCGTCACCAGCGCGGGAGCGGCAGGGGACGCCGCGGTGCTGTTCGCCGAACGCGCCGCAGCCGCCGGAGCTCCTGCCGATCCAGACGACCCGACGGTCCAGGAAATCTGCGCCCGACTGGACGGAATGCCGCTGGCCATCGAGCTGGCCGCGGTGCGTTGCGCCTCACTGGGCCTCGGACGGGTAAGTGAAGCCCTCGCCGACCGAATGGCCCTATTGGCCGGCTCCCGCGACTCAGACCACCGGCACCGCTCCTTGCGCGCAACTCTCGACTGGAGTTTCGAGTTGCTCTCTCAGACGGACAAGCGACTGCTGTGTCCGCTCGGAGCCTTCGCCGGGTGGTTCGGGCCGAGCGACGCGGTCGCCGTCGCCGACCCCGGCGACGAGCTCGTCACCCTCGCCCTGGGAAGGCTGGCCACCAAGAGCCTGCTCGTGCGTAGAGACAGTCCGGATGGCGCGTGGTTTCGGCCTCTCGAAACGGTACGGACCTACCTGCTGGACCGGATGAGGGCAAACGGCGAGCTCGATGCCGCGCTGGGCCGGCACCTTCGCTGGGCCGCGGACCAGGCTGCAGTGCTGGAGAAGCTGATGGTCAGCGGGGGGAACTGGCAGCCGACGCTGGACCGTGTCATGGACGACCTGCGTACCGCGCTTCACCGGGTCCCAACGCACGGCGACATCGATCAGCTACGCACCCGTTCGCTGGCTCGTGCTCTCGGCCACCTCTGTTACGGCCGCCGGGCCTTCATGGAAGGCCACAGCGACTACCGTCGGGCCGCAGTACTGGCTGACGGTCCCGCCGAGGCCGTCGACGACCTGATGCTGGCCGGACACTGCGCTTTCGCCATCGGACACGGCGACGCTGGCTACGACGCCTACATCGAAGCGGCTGAGACGGCCGCCGGGGCAGGACTGGACAGTGACGCGGCCTTCGCCCTGGCCCTGGCGGCCGCCCGGGGCCGCCGTTTCCGGGGGCTGTTCCGGCGCGACATCCCGCTGCGGAACCTCGAAGCCCACTACGAAGCTGCAACGGCTCTCGGCCAGAACAGCGGGGAGAGGGTCAGGGCCCAGTTGGCCTGCGCCCGCGCCTGGCTGGACGGGCCCGAGTTCGCATCCGCCGAACGGGGCGCTGCGGCACGGGCCGTAGATCTCTGCCGATCCGTGGGCGACCCGGCACTATTGGGCGAAGCCCTCGACGCTCTGGGCTCAGCCCTTGTCGATGAGGGAAAGGTGGCCGCCGCGACCGAGCTCGCCATCGAACGGGTGGCGCTGTTCGAGCGCATGGCGGCCCACGACCCGTGGCTCGGGAGCGAGCAAATGGACATCCGCCACATGGCCATGGACAGCGCCCTGGTTGCCGGTGACCCATCGGCAGCCGCCGCCTTCGGGGAGCGCTTCGCCGCCGACGACTTCGGGGGCGAGTTGATCCACTTCATCCGCCACGGCCTGGTTGTGGCCAACACCCTATTGGGCGACTTCGATACCGCGGTAGGTCACGCCGAAGCTATGCGCCGCGGCTGGGAGCGGGCGGGCCGGCCGGGGGCCCGGTGGATGGCGCCCGGCGCCCTGGCCGCTGCTCTCCTCTACGGGTTGCGCAGCGACGAGCTCGCCCGGGATGAGTGGGACGCGTTCGCTGAATACCTAGCTCCCGGCGGGTCTGTCGACTTTCGCGCCTTCACCCGGGCGCGTCTCGCCCTCCACCGAGGCGATCCCATCCGGGCCGCCCAGATGGCCGTAACAGGCCAGGGCGCAGTGTCCCGCTGGCGCGGCTACCTCGATGCTCTCCGGGTCGAGATCGCCGCGGTCCGACACGAGGCGGATATCCCCAAACTGGCGGCCGAGGTCCGGGCGACATTCGACCGCCATCCGTGGGGCGACGCCATGCTTTCGCGAGCACAGGCACGAGCTACCGGCAAACCCGAGGACTGGCAACGCGCCGCCGACGCGTTCGCCACCGCCGGGGCACTCTTCGAGTGGGCATGCACGGTAGTCCTGGCAGACGGGGCGATTGCCGACGACGGCCACACCGTTATCGCTTCCCTAGGGTGCGAGGTGCCAGCCGTCTGAGCTCCCAGGCGTCGGGCACCTCGGAGTTACTCGCGGAACTGGCCCGATAATCCGAAGGGTGGCGACTGTCAGGGGGTCGGACCGATGTACTGTCCGGGTTTCGGCGTTTTTGGCTGGAGTCCAGGCTGGTGGTCCGGCGAGAGGATTCTCGCAGGGATCGAGGAGCTGGATGTGCCGGTCGGGGACGGCCCGGTG
Source organism: Actinomycetes bacterium (assembly GCA_021808785.1). Classification (GTDB taxonomy): domain Bacteria; phylum Actinomycetota; class Acidimicrobiia; order Acidimicrobiales; family Palsa-688; genus JAKCDU01. The sequence goes on from JAKBAX010000049.1 coordinate 9,168, forward strand.
AGCTGTTTGGGGATAGTTCCTCAAGTGGTTCTGTGCGGCCCTTCGTTGCGCACCTTCACTTCTTGGGCGGCAGTGAGCGGGCTGAGTCGGTACCGATCCTCACCCACTTGCGCAGTTGGGCTTCCGTCCGGAGCGCGTCGTCGCCCACTCGGAGCCATCCCTCCATCGGTCGGCCCCGCATGATCGCCGGCTGGGCGTGGGCCGGCACCGCCTTCGTCGGACTGCAGCGGACCAGTACTCCGCCCTGACCGCTGGCGGCGATAGCAATGTTGCCATTCACGAAAAAGGCGAGACCCCCGAACATCTTCTTCTCCGCGGCGTGCTCTTCCTCGTCACCCATGATCTCCCGGATGCGGTCAGCGAGATCCTCGTTGTAGGCCACGCGGCCGATGCTAGGCCGCGGGAGTCGTTGATCCCGGATCTGTCGAGGGCCCCCGACCGGGCAGCGGGCCGGCCTGTGTGCGCCGTCTGAGAGCCGGCGTCACGGTCTCTGACGGCCGCGGGATCACTCTTCGCCTTCGGCTGTGGGCGGGCAGCGACCGGCATCGAGATGGCGCTGGAGGAGGACAGCCTCGAGGGCCGGGAAGGCTTTCACCCGGCCGTGCTCGAGGCCTACCTCCGCCGCCGGGCCGACCAGGAGCTCGGCCGCCGGAATTCGACCTCCAACCCCACCGGGCGGCTGGACCCTCGCCGGAGGTAACGACGAACTCAGCGGCCGGCTCGTGTGGAACGACGAGGGCAACGAAATCGGCACGCATAACGACGTGATCAGCGACGGCTGGACGATGAGCTGGAAGCAGCTAGGCCAAGCCTTGGAGGGATACGAGGGTTGGCCCGTCCGTCTCGTCATCGAACACTCCATCGAGGAGTAGCGGTTCGGAACGGAGACAGCAGATAGCTCTATACGGGAGCCAGCCGGACGACATTGGCTAGCCACGCCTCGGCTGTAGCGGTGCCGAGACCTGGGTTGATGTCGAAACTGTCGCGGGCAAGCGAGTCGATGCGCCAGCCTGATCCGAAGGCGGTGCGCAACTCGTGTTCGCTAACACGGCGGGGACCCCAGTCCCCGGGCTGGTGGTCACTGAAGCACATGAGGTGGAGGTGGCCGCCCCGGCGGAGAACGGCGTGCATGGCGGTGACGTATCGGGCGCGGGCGTCGTCGTCGAAGATGTGGAACAGCCCGCTGTCGACAATGGTGTCGAAGGTCTGGGCGAGCGACTCGACACGAAGCGCGTCGAGTACCTCGAATCTTGGGTGGACGTCGCAGTCAGCGGCCTTGTTGCGGGCGATCTGAATCGCTCGCCGGGACAGGTCGATGCCGAGCGCGCTGGCCTTGTGGCGTGCGGCGAGGATGGTGTGCTCGCCAGTGCCGCATCCGGCGTCGAGTAGGGCGCCTGTGAGTGCGCCGGCCTCTGCGAGGCGCATGAAGGCAGGTTGGGGGCGGCCGATGTCCCAGGGTGGCGGCACGCCCGCGTATGAGTCATCCCAGTCGTGTGGAGCGTCAGCTGCGGTCATGGCTCCATTCTCTCGGACTGACGAACCGGTCGTTGCTGCGGGGGTGCCTATGGAAGTGCTCTTCGCCTGTGTGCCCGTTGCAGACCTACAGTTGGCGATGGAATGTACCGGCGCCTTTCCGGACGTGGGCCGGACATCGTCCCGAGCAGCAACGCAGTCATGTGGCGCGTGGCTGGTAACGGCTGGCTGTATGTCATCAAGGATTCCGGCCGGGCTCGAAGAACCGTGTTGCGGTCGGTCTTGGCGTCGTTAGCATCGCGTAGTGCCTCGTACAGACCGGGGGTCACGGGTCATCCCGGCGCCCACCACGAAGGTCTAAGCTGCTCTCGTCGACCCGGACTCCTTACTGGCCTGGCTGCCTCCTTCTGGTATGACGGGTAGGTTCGAACGGTTAGATCTGCGTGCCGGCACGATGACCATGACCTGGGAGGTCGCCCCGACAGACGGAGGAACCCGCGTCGACATCACCGCCGTCGACGTTCCCGACGGCATCTCACCGGAGGACCATGCGGCCGGACTTAACTCCTCCTTGGGCAATCTCGTCGACTTCCTGAAGGAATGAGCAACCGGCGTGAGCGCTCAATGGCACAGCGACCCTCAGCTAGCCTTGCTGGCCGATGGGGGAACGCTCGAAGGTGGGTCTGATAGATGATCCAGCCTGGCAAGAACCGCCTCCGGCGCCCGTTCAGCGACCTCGCAAGTCACGAGCCGTGGCGGTTGGCGGGGCCTTCGTCCTGGCCGGCCTTTCGGCGGCCACCTGGATAGTGGTCGAGCGTGACCAAAGCGGTCTCTCCGCGTGCACGGCGGTCACGAGGACGATGATCGAGCGAAGTGTCGGCGCTCATGTCTCGCCTGGCATCGCCGGCCGGCCTGATGGCGGTGTTCCGGGCGCGACTATGTGTCAGTACGGTGCGATCTCCGGTACGAGGCCTTCGTGCTTCCCCCCGCCTCCGACGCCAGGCAGCAGATGCAGGCGCCAGTGCTCGTTGAGAACGGACAGTACGTCAACGTCAACCTATTTGGGGCACTGCCCGGAGCCGCCGCCCTGGCTGGGCCGACTGCAGCCAACCTTCCGTAGGTACACGCATATCGATCAATTCCGAGCGGCTGCGCCCCCCCCGAAGACACCACCAAGGGCGCACACAGTAGGTCGGCTCGACTGGCCGATGCTGCTCACGCAGAACGTTCCCGGGAGTCTGGCGGCGCATCGAACGCCAGGTACGAGTGCGGTGCCGCTGGTCAGGGCCGTATCATTTCCACATGTCGTCCGGTGGCGGCTAGGAGAACTTCCATGTCTTCGCCATCCGAGGTGATGATCTCGTCACCGTCAACTGCCAGTCTGGCCAGAGCAGCGTCGATCACATCCGACAACCCGCACGCTGCTAGCAATGCTCCAGCCGAACGTCCGAGGTCTTGATCAAGCGGCTTCACGTCGATTCCGGCTAGAGCGGTGGCGAGTCGAGCCTGGCGGGGACTGCCTCGCCAGACCTGGCCAACGACGCCACCATGGGTGACAGGCGGTTCACCCGACTGAGCTGACGCCTTGAGTCTGATCCACATGGGTCGATCGCTACGGTCCAGGGCGATCAACGCAGCGGCATCGAGAAGGACCGTCACGCAGACGACGCTTTCGCTCTGCCTCGGATCACGACTGCATCTTGACGATCGGCTCGCTGCTGGAATGCAAGCTCCTCAGCGCTGATCTCGCCGAACTCCGCTTCGTATTCGGCGACCGCCAGACGAAGCTGAGTGAGCTGTGCATCCCGCCGGGCCTTCTCTGCCATGGCGGTGTTGACCCATGCGCTCAGGGAATCGGACTCCCCACTGGCAACTGCTCGGTTCCCAGCATCGACCAGGTCGGGGTCAACTGTCACCGTCAACCGCTGCTTCCTCCCACTCATACAATGATCTTATCAGCGTTGTAACTACTGGTGTACTAAGACAGCCATAGCGTGAGCTCGAGATGTCAGCCCAGGGCGTCAAGGCTGTGGATGCATATCGGCACTACCTGCGTATCCCACCCACGCGGCGTTCCGGGGCAGCACCGTGATGGGCGTGGGGGATGTAGGCGGCCAAGCACAGCTCGTTCTGGGTGACGGTGAAGGTGGCGGCGCCGGCGATTCGTCCTTTGACCTCGATGAAGGTGATCTGGCCGTCGGGGCGGGTGGAGCGGATGTCGTACCGGGATGGTTGTGGGGCATCTCGACGGCGCTGTGGCCGAGGACCGCTTCGGCGGCCAGGACGGAGGCTGGGGGGCGACTTGGGCTTCGCGTTCGAGCCTCGGTCCGATCCGCTCGAGCGTGCAGCTTGATGCCACGAAAGCGCAGACTCTGTCGCGTCGCGGGCTCGTGGTGAGGGCCCCTCGCGTCGGATGCTGAGGTCTGAATGTTCGGCGCCGGGAGGACTGGCCGTAACTACGATCACTCTGTGGCCACGTTGGCCGACTATCTCGAACTCACTCCGGCGGAGGTCCTCAAATGAGGGTTACGCGGCCGCGAGGTATGTGTCGGGGAAGCGGTGGTCGTGGAGAGCGAGGGCGGTGGCGAGGGTGCGCTGGCCGTGTGGGCGACGCGGTAGAGGCGCTGGCGTGGGATCTTGGCCAACCTGACCACCACGCACAAGAACAGCATCCCAGCCATCACTGCACTCACCGACCTGTTCGAAGGCCATCCCTGCATGCCCACTGCCCAGCCCCCACCCGATGAACATTTACGGTAGACGGGACATGGATATCGATCGAACACGCCGCCACGGGACCCCAATCCAACGGTAGTGGCGACAAGAACGCTCACTTCGCAATCCAGGTCAGCTCCTGGATTGGGAAGTACAGATCGCCATGACGTGTCCACAGCTGCCATTGGGATCCAACCGTGGGGTCCGCGGTTCCGTTCCAACGCACCCCAGGAAGGATTGGCGGCCTCCCGGTCAGGATATGGAGGCTCCGCCGTCTTCGATGGCGTCCGCTCGTCCTTCGGACAGCGCAGCCCGCGCAAGGGGAATGTATACGACCAGCGCGACCCAGCCGAGGACAAGGCCGATCAGCGCAGCCGTCCAGGCGAGCAGCAACGCAGTGTGGTGCCAGCCTATGGTCGAGTGGGCGGCGAGGAACAGCGGGAAAGCGCACATGAGCCCGAACGTTCCCGCCTTGCCGACCAGGGTCACATCTATGCGCCTGGCTCCCGCCAGGGCCAGCCCGATTGCAGCGATAGCCACTAGCCCCTCTCGGGTCAGGGCGATTACGGCAACGGGCATCGGTACGGCACCGGCCATCAGGATGCCGATCACGGCGGTTGCCAATAGGACACGGTCGGCGGTCGGATCGAGCACCTTGCCGAGCCTTGTCACTTGGTCGAGGCGGCGGGCTAGTTGGCCATCTACCCAATCGGTGGAGCCGAGAGCAGCAAGGAGGATTGCTGCTCTAAACCAGTCCCTGTGGTGAGGCTGGATCAGTAGCCAGACGAATAACGGCACCAGCACCAATCGGGCGGTCGTGACGATGTTGGGCAGAGACACAATCCGGTCCTCACCGACGCGGCGCGGCCTTCGCGGCCGTGACTTCCGATTCGCTCCGCTCGCTCTCATGGTGTCGAGCCTACGGGTACCGAACGGGCAGTCCATAACCGGAAGCGAAGAGGCTCACGGAATGTGGAACAGCAGGTCGGGCGCTCGTCGGGCCTATCCGGTTGTGAGGACGGCGCAGCTCCCTCATCGTCCGGAACTGCAATTGGCCGGGAACTGGAATTCGCCAGCCAGCGTCCAACCGAGGTGATGAGACGCACTGGGATTCCCTTCGCAGTCGCTATCACTGCGGCCGCCATGTCATCGGCCTGCGGGTCGGCTCCCAGCACGCCTACCTCGATGCCGCCGGCATCCGGGATCATAGTGGGTACCGTCACCGCCGATCCGACCTGCCCGGTGGAGCAAGCTGGTCATCCGTGCCCGCCCCGGCCGGTGTCGGGCGTGGTCTCCGCCCGCCGGACGGACGGGACTACCCTGACGGCTGCGATCAGCAAACGCGGTACCTACCGGATCACGGTGCCAGCCGGCACCTACACCCTCAACGTCTCGACCGGAGCCCTCCTGCCGAGGTGTCCGCCGGCGATGGTCTCGGCATCAGCTGGAGCCACAGCGCTGGTGGACATCTCCTGCGACACCGGCATCCGCTGAGCTCGTGCAGCCTCCCCAGGTCGCGCCTTGGTCCAAAGCCATGGCTTTGGCGCCATGAGCGATCAGCCGAGTCGAGCAACATCCCCCGAGCCGGCGATCCGGGTCGCCTGGGCACCCGCTGAGCGGATGCTGGTTACGGGGCACCTTCCGTGGAGGCGGCTGCCGCACCAGACACTGTCGGCGTTGACCGATGCCCGCGAGCACGGCTACGAGTGCGACGGCAATAGTACTGTCTTCGCCGGCCTCGGTCGCTACTCATCCGGACTCGCCTGAACCGCTGGGTCCGGATGCGAGAGGCGCGCACCGCTCCGCCCTACTGACCCGGGTGGCCCTGGTGGGTCGGGACCCGGAAGTGCTCACTCCCGAGCCGGTCCGGGTCGCCGAGGACACGGCCGAGGGCGGCCAGGCGGCGGTGCAGGATGGCGGGCATCTCGTCGGGGCCGGCGGCCGCCCACTCTCCGACGGACAGGAAGAACATGCGCATCACGACTTCGGCGGTGGTCTCGGACTCTATGGACGGCTGGGCTTCGCCGTGGCGCCGGGCCAGGCCCCGGGTCACCGCGGCGGCGATCGAGTTTGCGTACTCCATGCGCTTGCCCAGAACCACCGTCGAGGTGGCCGCGGCCCGTACCAGCCACTGCGTCATGCGATGGCTGGTGACCGTATCGGTGCTGCGGTCCCACATGACCAGAGCGTGCTCGATGGCGGCCACGTCTGAGAGCCTGCCCGGCGCGGCAACGACCAGTTGCTCGAATTCGACGAAACCCTGCTGCTGGGCGGCGTTGAAGAGGACGTCCTCCTTGCTCGGGAAGTGGGTGAAGAAGGTCCGCTCCCCGACCACCGCTTCGGCTGCGATCTGGGCCACCGTCGTCGCCTCGTAACCCTGCTCGGCGAACAGCCGGAGGGCGGCCTCCCGGATGGCCCGGCGCGTCTGTAGTTTGCGCCGGGTCCGCAGGTCGGTGTTGGCCCCGTTAGCGGGATTGGCGGCGCGCGAGACCGGGGCTGGCACCAGTACACCCTCTCATAAGGCTGACGTTGACATAATTGCAGTTAACCGCAATGATGCACTCAACTGTATCGGGGGTACGGGGAAAGTGACACCGACAGAGGGCGCCACCGGCGCCGAGTTCGACGGACGGATCGCCATCATCACAGGGGGCGGGCGCGGATTCGGGGCCGCCTTCGGCCGGGCCATCGCGGCCCGGGGCGGTCACGCCATCTTGTTGGACATCGACGCAGATGCGGCCGAGCAGGCGGCCGCCCGGATCCGGGCCTCAGGCGGCCAGGCCACCGGGGCAGCCTGCGACGTGGCCCGCGAGGACGACGTCCAGGAGGTAATGGACCGGGTGGCCGAACAGTTCGGCGGTATCGACATCCTGATCAACAATGCCGGCCTTCACTCGGAGGCCTATTCGCAGCCGATGGCGGTCATGGGGCTCGAGATGACCCGGCGCCTGTTCGAGGTCAACCTGATGGGCGTGGTGATCTGCACCATGGCCGCCCGCCCGGCCATGGCCGGGCGGCCCGGGGCGTGCGTGTTCAACATCTCGTCCTCTGCGGCCTACGCGTCCGGCGGGGCCTACGGGGTCTCGAAGCTGGCCGTGCGGGGACTGACCATGGCCTTCGCCCGGGAGCTCGGGCCGGACGGCATCAGGGTCAACGCGGTGGCTCCCGGCCTTCATCTCACCGACACCATCCGCCTCGAGTTGAACCCGGCGACCCTGCAGGCGGTCAAGGCGCAGCAGATCCTGCCCCTTGACGGCACCGAGGAGGACATCGTGCAGGCGATGCTCTTCCTCTGCTCCGACCGGGCCCGATTCGTCACCGGGGAGACGCTCAGAGTCAGTGCCGGATTTGCGCTCTGTGTGTGAGAGCGGATCGGACCAGGTCGGCGATCGGCCGGAGGGGGAGGGTCATGGCATCCATCAGGAGACGTGGGACCGTCATCGCAGCGGCCGCTGTTGCGCTACTGGCCGCGGCGTGTAGCAGCGGGGCCCAACCGGGAGCGGCCCCACCGTCATCCGCTTCGTCCACCTCCTCGGACTCGACAGCTCTCTCGGCGCCGTCGGGAAGCGGCTCAGGGTCGACGTACACGATCGGCGTCCTGACCGACCTCACCGGGCTCGCGGCGACCAACAACCACACCTTCCCCATCGGCGTGGCCGCCGGGGTGGGGGTGGCGGCCACTGAGGGTTACAAGTTCCGCTACGTAGTGGCCGACACCGCCACGTCACCGAGCCAGGCCCTCTCGGCGGCCCAGAAGCTGGTGGAGCAGGATCACGTCTTCGCGGTGCTGACGCTGTCCTCGCTCACCTTTGCGGCCGCCCCCTACCTGACGTCTCACGGCATCCCGGTCATCGGGGCGGCCCAGGACTCCACCGAGTGGACGACCAGCCGCAACATGTTCTCTGTGTTCGGCACCGAGGACTTCACCCGCGTGTACAGCGTCCTCGGAGACATCTACAAACAGCTCGGGGGCACCAACCTGGCCTCCCTCGGCTATTCGATCTCGCCGTCGTCGGCTGACGCGGCCAAGGGGGCGGCCGTCTCGGCCCATCTGGCCGGCCTCGAAGTGGGCTACCTCAACGCCAGCTTTCCCTTCGGGGGGACGAACGTGGGGCCGGCCGCTCTGGCCATCAAAGCGAGCGGCGCCGACTCCCTCAACGCTAGTATCGAGACGAGTACTGAGTTCGCCCTCATCCGAGCCCTGCGCCAGGAAGGGGTCCAGCTGAAGGTGGCCCTGGTCGCCACCGGCTACGGAGGGGACCTCGTCACTGGTGGCCCCGATGGACAGTCGGTGGCCCAGGGCCTCTACTTCCCCATCGCATGGGAGCCGACCGAGATGCACACCGCTGCCACCGAGCGACTGGTCAACGCCATCACCAAGTACGCCAAGTCGAACATCGCCCCGGGCTACGGCCAATACCTCGGCTACCTGTCGGTCGACGCCCTCGTGCAGGGGCTCGAGCTGGCCGGACCCCACCCGACCCAGGCCTCGCTCATCAACGCCCTGCTGAGCATCCGGAACTACACCGGCGCCGGCCTGTTCGGGTCGCATTCGGTAGGGTTTGCCATGGACCAGCGGGGACAGGTCAGCGGTGCTGATAACTGCGAGTGGGTCGTCCGCTACAGCGGCACCTCCTTCCACCTCCTTCCCGGGATGGAGCCGATCTGCGGCCAGACGGTGCCGGGCCTGACCATCAACTCCCCCACCTCCTAGTGGCAGCGGGCACCATCCTGTGAAGGCCGTCCGCAATGCCCCGCCCGGCGTCGAGGTCATCGACATTGATGAGCCGGACGGCGACGGGGAGCTCATCCGGGTCGCCGCGGCCGGTATCTGCGCATCCGACCTGAGCTACCTGAGGTGGGGCAGCCGGCAGATCGCCGGGCACGAATTCGCCGGCACCCTCGAGGACGGCACCTCCGTGGCGGTGGAGCCCATATTCGGCTGCGGCGCCTGCGCCCAGTGCGAACGTGGCAGCTACAACCACTGCGAGCGGGGCCCCACCGGATTGGGCATGACCGACCCGGGTGCCATGTGCGAGTGGTTCCGGGCGCCCCGGCGGGCCATCGTCTCCCTCCCGGCCGGGATCGCGGTGCACGACGCGTTCTTGATCGAGCCGGCCACGGTGGCTTGGCACGCCTGCCACATGGGTCCGGTCGGACCGGGCCACCGGGTCGCGGTGGTTGGAGCAGGGGCCATCGGCGTCCTGGCCGCCCTCTCGGCGCAGACCCTCGGTGCCGACGAGGTGCACCTGGCCTGCCGCCACCCCCACCAGCACCAGGCCCGCGAGCACATCGGCGCCGCCGAGCCGGACGGCGGTTACGACCTGGTCATCGAGACCGCGGGCAGCGAGAGCGGCCTGCACCGGGCCGTCGAGTTGGCCCGGCCCGGCGGCACCGTCGTCTACGTCGGCATCTACGACAACATCACCTGGCCCCACGGCGAAGCCTTCACGAAGGAGGTGGCCCTCCGACCTTCGCTCGGCTACTGCGGCCACGGCGGGCGGCGGGAGTTCGCCGAGGCAGCCGAGATGCTCGCGGCCCGTCCTGACGTGACGGCCATGCTGGTTACCCACCGGTTCCCGATCGAAGAGGCAGCTCGCGCCTTCGAGGTGGCGGGGGACCGGTCCCATGGCGTGTTCCGGGTCGCCGTCGATATACAAGGAGATGCAAGGTGAAGGCAGCCGACCAGTTCCATCTCGGCATCGTCGTGGACGACATCGCCGAGTCCCAGGCCCGCCTGACCGGCCTGCTCGGCTACGAGTGGGGCATGACGATCGAGAGCCCGGTGCCGGTGGAACTGCCGTCCGGGCCGGTCGAGCTCACCCTGCGTCTGTCCTACTCGGTAACCGAACCTCGGCTCGAGCTGGTGCAGGAGGTGGCCGACACCCTCTGGACGCCGGCCCGAAACGGCGGCGTGCACCATTTGGGCTTCTGGTCCGAGGACCTGGCTGCCGATGGGGCCGAGCTGGTCGGCTCCGGCTTCGAGCACGAGGCGTCTGGGCTGGGCGGTCCCGACGGGCCCATGTGGTCCTACTTCAGGCACCCGGCCGGTACCCGCATCGAGCTGGTCTCGCGGGCGCTGCTGCCGGTCATGGGCGCACTCTGGACACCAGTGGAGTCCTGAACGGGATCCTCAACCGAATATTCCGGTCCGGCCCGGCCGGTTCCGATCAGCATCTCATGGGTCACGACGATCGTGGTCATGGCGGCAGGAGCCAGGTCGCGCTTGACCCCGAGTAGTTCGTGGATGTTGCGTATCAGGGCCCGTACCGGTGCGAACTGGCCATCGTGGGCCCCGACCACTCCAGGAATGGGTGCCCGTCAGCGACTACGGTCCGAGCCGTGGGGCCCCTGAGAACCGAGCCGTGTGGACCAATTGGGGAGAGTCACGGGCCATTCTCCCGGTATGACATGATTTATGACAGTAGAAGGCTCGGGACGATTGTGATCGAGGGAGCCGGACCGGTGCCGAGGTCGCCTGGCCGGCCTGCGAAAGCGACGATCTTCGAGCCAACTGGTCCACGTGTCATCAACCTCTGAATTCCTGCTACCCCGACCCGAGTCCGCGCTCGGCGATTCGGACCGGGCGGGCCAGCACTTCCGCCGGTGAGCTCGAAACGGGGCCAGCACTACCGCCGCTCGGCTCCCGAGCGACGCGGTCCC
>JAKBAX010000411.1 GCA_021808785.1 Actinomycetes bacterium
GAACGCGGGTTCGATTCCCGTCGCTCGCTCTCGAAGAAAGCCCTGGTAGGAGGCTATTTCCGGCTTGTTCGGGAGGCCCCTCTGGCGGCGTCCTTCGCGCGATATCGCGCGGGTGGTTGGTGCGTGGCTCGGGCAATGGCCTGCGGGAGGCCCGGGGCGCGGGTGCTTCCTAACCCCGGGGGCGCTGGGGAGGAGGGGCAAAGCAGGACGGGACCCACCGGGTTTGCGGCCTACCACCTGACGCCGCTTCGGAGCGCCGTCTCCGAGCCCCTAGGTGCCTCGAGGGGCGTGAATCTGCGCTGGCCCCCAGGAACTCCCGACATCCCGGTTCGGGCGGCGCAATCTGCTCGGAGGTAGTGAGCCTGGCTAAATTCCCGACCCGTCGTTCGGAGCGGGCACGAGGCACCGGGAATCTCTGTCCGGTAGGCCCAGATCAGGGCGATCTGTCGCCGCTGACTCGACGACTGGCGTACCGCCCGGCCAACCTGCACCGCTCACCCCAGCGCGCTCCGGGGTACAGGGACCGAAGGGCGGGCGCAACGGCCCTGGACCCCGTCGAGGAGCCAGCGGGACCCGCCCCGTATAGCGGGGGTCACCGGGCCTTTTCCCGGGCGGGTCTTACGGGAATCGCCCCTCGGAGCCACCGAGATGACGCTGGCCGACCTGTGACGTCGCCCCACGGGGTTCCCCCAGCGGCATGCACGTACGTTCGGGGACACCACGGCCACCGGTCGCCCGCAGACGTCTTCGAGGGAACGGACCAACCGCTCCGCAACAGGTGGTCGGACTCCCGGTGCCTCTATCGTGTGTCCATGCCGTTGGGTGCTTTCGAGGTCATCTGCGAGGTCGAGCCTGCGACGCGGCCGGACATCATGCACGTACGGCACCAGATCGGGATCATGAGCCGGATCGCCACCGCCTACTTGATCCCCGACAACCACATCGGTCGGGCCACCGTGTCGAGCATCGCCGTTGCCCACGAAGTCAGCCTGATGGGAGGTCGCGCGATCGCTTGCCTCAACGCCCGGGACCGCAATGTGTTGGGGTTCCGGCGCGACCTGCTGACTGCCGCCGCCTACGGCGTCGAGGAGTTTCTTTTCGTCTACGGCGACCGACCGGAGAGTGGTGCCCGGTCTGACGATCTCACGGTCCGTTCGATGCTTGCCGAGGCCAGGGGATTCACCGTCAGCGTTGGCCAGGACCGGTCACTCCGGGTCGGCGTTACTTCGGGACTGCGAGCACTGCCGGCCTGGAAAAGCGAGGCTGACTTCCTCTTCACCCAGGTCACGTACTCCTTGAAGGATCTCATCGAATGGCGATCCTCTGTGACGTTTCGAGGACCGCTGTACGCGGGGGTGATGGTGCTTCCGAGCGCCGCCATGGCCCGCAAGCTCTCGGTGGGCACTCCGCAGCTTGCTGTGCCAGAGCCGATCGTCGATCGTCTGGAGCGAGACGGAAACGCTGGCGTCGAGATCGCCTGTGAGCTGATCGAGGAGATCAAAGAGTCCGGAGGGTTCGACGGGGTGCATCTGATCCCCGTATCTCGGTACGTGGAGATGACCAGCAGGATCGAACGCATGCTGTAGCCGCTCGACGCCGATGGCCACTCCTCCACAAGTGCCGCTGACCGATCTACAATTGAGCGGCCTGCTGGCACGCCGGAAGCGTGTGGGCTGGTGGAAAGTGGAAATGGTGGGAGGGCCGGTCGGGGGTCCTGGCAGAGTTGGACGTGGACGCGCAGCTGTTCGACGATGCCGATGAGTTCCTGCGAGCAGCGACCGCCTACCTGACGACCGACCCGTTCAGCGCCAGCGTGATCGTCGTGTACGCGGGTGGGGTCAGCGCCAGCACGCACCCGCAGGGACCCGATGACGTGTGGGTCACGGTGACCGACGATGGAGAGGTGGTCGGCCTGGCCATGCACACACCGCCGCAGCGACTCTTCCTCGCCCGGATGCCCGCCTCGGCGGCGTGGGTGCTGGCGGCGCGCCTTGCCAGCGGCGGCCGCCGGGTGCCGGGTGTCAACGGAGAAACCCTTGCGGTCGCTGCTTTTGCGGCGGCACGGGACCAACCGTCCGAGGTGGACGTACGGATGCGGATGTACCGCTTCGGGGAGCTGGCGCTACCGCCGGTGTTCCCGGGCACGGGCGGGCTGCAGCGGCCGGCGACGAGCGTCTCGTGGCAGGGTGGGTGGCGGCGGCCGGCGAGGCGCGGCCGCAGGCCCCGCCCCAGACTGGGACGGGTGGGTCGCTCACCGCATCCAGGCGGGCCTGCTTCGCCTGTGGAGCGACGGGGACGCAGCGGTGCCCATGGCCAGCCACAGCGCTCCAGCGGGCGCGGTGGCACGCGTCGGGCCTGTCTACACGCCGCTCGCGTTGCGTCGTCGGGTGTTCGGGACAGCCGTCACCGCCGACGCCTCTGGCGCCGCCCTGGCTGGCGGGGCCACCGACGTCGTGCTCTACACCGACCTGTCCAACCCCATCTACCCAAGCATCGACTACCGCCCGGACCACGACGCAGACGAGCGAACGTTCCTTTGACCATCCCGCCGGGGGACGCCCGTCCGTTCGAACCCGAACCGTCGGAGGCCGTCCGGTAACCGCTGCCGTCGCAGTGGGCCAGCCAACGGTCGGTGCGGCAGGGCGGACTGGGACTGTACCCGGCGGAGAGAGAGACAGACGACCGACCATGGGGCCGCTACGTTGTCCTCGGCGACGAGTCTGACCACAAGGTGAAGCGGATCACCGTGCAGCCAGGCAAGCGACTCACCTACCAGCGCCACGAGCGTCGTTCGGAGCACTGGTTCGTCGTCTCAGGCAACGGGTCGTGGTCCTCGACGGTGTCCTCCCTAAGGGCCGGCGACGCGCCGTCACCTGCGGCGGATCATCGCGGGCGTGGATGCCCTTCCCCACCTACTCCGCTCGGCGACTGTGCCAGGAGCCGTCGTGGCCCCGCAAGTCGAACCGTTCGACGCCCGTTCGGTCTCCGGTGGTGCCGATCACCTCTCGAAGTCGCGCCTTGGGAGCGACCAGAAAGACCTCGAGGCGCAGACCGTGGACTTCTGGGTTGGCGACCATCTCAGCTTCTGTGCCGTCCTCGTAGACCACGCCGAGATGCTCGAGCGAGGGTTGGCAGCGCACGAAAATCCCTCGTGGCCCTCGATCGGGGTTGCCGCGGGGATTACCTTCAACAGGTCGAGCCCCACAGCTTCGGGCCGCCCATGCCACCGTTGTCGATGACTCCCGCCGAGTCCTCGGTTCGAAGCATCGTCACGTAGTTTTCGTCGTCTCCACGGGCGGTGAGCGTCCAGCGCACTCCGTCGTCAGTGGCGCCGTCGGCGATCACACGTTCCGGCTGGGCTGGGGTGGTGGCCTGGTCGACCCCGGCGAACGCCCCGGCCTGGGGCGTGGAACTGAGCCCGATTTCTCGAGCCGAGGTGTGGGCAAGCATCACCCCGCAGCACAGGCGGTAGACGAACATGACGTCGACGACCTCGAATGGCTCAGGCTCCTCTACCGGGCTCACGGCGAGCACTCGGTAGCCGACCCGGCCGGCAAGAAGACACCGGCACGTCGGGCATCGAGGGCCGTCCCGGGTTGTCTCGACGCTCACCCCTCCAGCCTCGGCCGCTTCCGATGACAGCTGGCCGTCCAGCAAGGCGATCACCTGCTGGCGAAGCCGGACTACGTCAGCGCCCAGCGTGGTCCGTACCTGGACGGCAACACCCTCACCCTCGTGGACCAGCCCGAGGAGGATGTGCTCGGTGCCG
>JAKBAX010000050.1 GCA_021808785.1 Actinomycetes bacterium
GTGCTCCCACCACGGCCGGACGCCACCGTGCGCCGATGCCCTGATCGATGCCGGCGTGACCCGCGTGGTGGTCGGCGTGGAGGATCCCGACGCCCGGGTGGCGGGGCGCGGGCTGGCCCGGCTGCGAGCGGCCGGTGTCGAGGTCGAGGTAGGGGTCGCAGCGGCCGAGGTGCGGGCCTCCCTCGCGCCCTACCTGAAGCACCGCCGCACCGGCCGCCCGTGGGTCGTGCTGAAGATGGCCGCCACCCTGGACGGCCGGACGGCCGCCCCCGACGGGACCTCCCGATGGATCACCGGGCCACTGGCCCGAGCCGACGTGCACCGCCTGCGAGCCGAGAGCGACGCCATCGCGGTGGGGGCGGGCACCGTGGCGGTCGACGATCCGGCCCTCACCGTGCGTGATCACGACGGACGCAGTCCGCGGCGGGTGGTACTGGGACGCCCCCCTGCCGGGGCCCGGGTGATGCCGGCGCAGGTGTTCGAGGGCCGGCCGGCCGACCTGCTGGAGCAGCTGGGCCGCGACGGGGTCGTCCAGCTGCTCCTGGAAGGCGGGGCAACGGTGGCGGGGGAGTGGCACCGGCTGGGACTGATCGACCAGTACGTCCTCTACCTGGCACCCGCCCTGCTCGGCGGCGACGACGGTCGCCCCGTGCTGGGCGGCGCCGGGGCCGCGACCATGGCCGATGCCTGGCGGGGCCGCCTGGCCTCGGTGCGCGCCGTCGGTCCCGATGTGCGGATCGACGTTCTGGCTGATCACGAGGGACATGCCGTACCGTGAGCGGTGCATGTTCACCGGGATCGTGGAGGAGATGGGCACCCTGCGCCAAAGGGCGCACAGCCCGGGCGCTCCGGGGGGGAGCCGCCTGGTGTTCTCGGCTGAGACGGTCACCGAGGGGACCGTCGTGGGCGACTCCATCTGCGTGAACGGCTGCTGCTTGACCGTCGTCGATCTCGGACCGGGCTGGTGGGCCGCCGATGCGGTACCAGAAACCCTCACCCGGACCAACCTGGGCGCTCTCCGCCCCGGCGAGCCGGTCAACCTGGAGCGGGCCCTGGCCGTCGGTGGCCGGCTGGGTGGCCACCTGGTCCAGGGCCACGTCGATACCACCGGACGGGTCGTCGCGCCGCCCCCCGATCTCCAGGTGGAGGTACCCGACGCGATCCGGCGCTACCTGGTGGAAAAGGGATCCGTGACGGTAGACGGCGTGAGCCTGACGGTGGCGGCGGTGACCCCCACCGGATTCAGCGTGGCCCTCATCCCCCACACCATGACCGTGACCACCCTCGGCCGCCTGGAGGCCGGGGATCCGGTCAACCTCGAGATCGATGTGATGGCCAAGTACGCCGAGCAGCTCCTGGCCGCCGGATCGTCCTCACCCTACCGGGAGCTCTGACAACGATGACCACATCCCCAATCGAAGACGCCATCGCCGCTATCGCGGCGGGGCGGATGATCGTCGTCGTCGACGACGAGGACCGCGAGAACGAGGGCGACCTCATCATGGCGGCCGAGCACGCCACGCCGGAGGCCATGGGTTTCTTCGTGCGTCACACATCCGGCCTCATTTGCGCCTCCATCAGCAACTCGCGCGCCGACGAGTTGGACCTGCCGCTCATGGTGGAGCGCAACACCGAGGCCCAGCGCACCGCGTTCACCGTGACCGTGGACTACCGGATCGGCACCACCACGGGTATCTCGGCCCAGGACCGCTCCACCACCGCCCGCGCCCTGGTGGACCCTGCGACCCGGCCCGACGACCTGGCCCGGCCCGGTCACCTGCACGTGCTGCGGGCCCGAGACGGAGGCGTTCTCAAGCGGGCCGGCCACACCGAGGCGGCCGTCGACCTGGCCCGCATGGCCGGCTTGTCCCCGGCCGGCGTGCTGTGTGAGATCGTGACCGAAGACGGCATGGAGATGGCCCGCCGCGGCGACCTGGAGGCCTTCGCGGCGGCCCACGACCTGCCGCTCATCACGATCGCCGACCTGATCCGCCACCGGCGGCGGACCGAGCGGTTGGTGCGCCGCACGGCCGAAGCCCGGCTGCCCACCGAATTCGGGGAGTTCCGTTGCGTCGCCTACCAGAGTGTCCTCGACGGGGAGAGCCACCTGGCCTTCGTCATGGGTGAGCCCTCCGGGCGCTCCAACATCTTGGTGCGCGTCCACAGCGAGTGTCTGACCGGCGACGTGTTCGGCTCCCGCCGCTGCGACTGCGGAGCCCAGCTTCACGGCGCCCTGCGCAAGATCGCCGAGCAGGGGATCGGCGTGGTGGTCTACCTGCGCGGCCACGAGGGCCGGGGCATCGGCATCGCCCACAAGCTGCAGGCCTACGAGCTGCAGGACGGCGGGCTCGACACAGTCGATGCCAACGTCGAGCTGGGCCTGCCCGTCGACAGCCGCGAGTACGGTATCGGGGCCCAGATCCTCGTCGACCTGGGTGTCACCACCATGCGGCTGATGACCAACAACCCGGCCAAGCGAGGCGGCCTGGAGGGATACGGATTGCAGATCGTCGAACGGATACCGATCCACGTCGAGCCCAACGAGGAAAATATCCGCTACCTGCGCACCAAGCGGGACCGCCTCGGCCACCTGCTCGAGGGCGGCGGCCTGTAGTGCTGTTCGAGGGCAACCTGTCCGGAGCCGGGCTGCGGGTGGCCATCGTGGCCAGCCGGTTCAACGACACCATCACCCAGCGCCTCGTGGAGGGGGCCACCGACGGCCTGCGCCGCCACGGCGTCGAAACCGACTCGGTGGACCTGGCCTGGGCACCCGGCGCCTTCGAGCTGCCGCTCGTCGCGGCCCGCCTGGCCCGCAGCGGCCATTACGACGCGGTCATCACCCTCGGTGCGGTGATCCGCGGTGCCACCGGCCACTACGACTTCGTGGCCGGCCAGTGCGCGGCCGGGGTACAGCGGGCGTCGCTCGACACCGACGTGCCCATAGTGTTCGGCGTGCTGACCACCGACACCATCGAGCAGGCCGTGGAACGTTCCGGCACCAAGGCCGGCAACAAGGGCTTCGAAGCGGCCGTGACGGCCATCGAGATGGCCAACCTGCTCGTCGCCCTCCCGAAGACCCCCACGACCTGACCCCGGAGCCGTTTCGATGTTGCGCATCGTCTTGCCCAAGGGCTCGCTCGAGCGGGCCACCCTCGATCTGTTCGAATCCGCCGATCTCGGAGTGGTCCGCAGCTCCGAGGTCGACTACCGGGCCAGCATCGACGACCCCCGGGTCTCCGAGGTTCGGATCCTCCGCCCCCAGGAGATTCCCCAGTACGTCGCCGAGGGCCTGTTCGACCTCGGCATCACCGGGCGGGACTGGATAGAAGAGACGGCGAGCGACGTGGTCTCCCTCGGTCAGCTGCGCTACAGCAAGGCCACCACCCGCCCCATCCGCCTGGTGCTCGCGGTGGCCGGGGACTCGTCGGTGCAATCGGTCTCGGACCTGCCGGCCGGCGTGCGGGTGTCGACCGAGTACCCGTCGCTCACCCGGCGCTACCTGGAGTCACAGGGTGTGCAGGCCGAGGTCCGGCTCTCCTACGGCGCCACGGAGGCCAAGATCCCCGAGGTGGCCGACGCGGTGGTGGAGATCACCGAGACCGGCCGGGCCCTGCGGGCCGCCGGCCTGCGCATCATCGCCACCATCCTCGAGTCCTACACCGAGCTGGTCGCCAACCGGGGCGCCTACGAGGACGAAACCAAGCGCCACGCCATGCAGCAGCTGCAGTCGCTCCTCGACGGCACCCTGATCGCCCGCCAGCGGGTGCTGGTCAAGCTCAACGTCACCGAAGCGCAGCTCGGCGGCATCATCGATCTGTTACCGGCCATGAAATCACCCACGGTGTCGAAGCTCTACGGGGAGGACGGGTTCGCGGTGGAGGCGGTGGTGCCCAAGCACACCATCAACATTCTCATACCGGCTCTGCGCGACGCCGGCGCCACCGACATCATCGAGCTGCCGATCGCCAAGATCGTCCCGTGATCGGCGCCGGCCCCGCCGTCGTGGGCCTGGTGACGGCCTTCGACGAGCACGCCGGACTCGGCACCGTGACCGCGCACGGCGTGGAGTACCCCTTCCACTGCACCCAGATCGCCGACGGGTCGCGTTCCATCCCGGTCGGGACCATCGTCTGCTGCACCGTGGGGGCCGGCCGGCAGGGTCGTTGGGAGGCGGCCGGCGTGACTTCGCAGTGAGCTCCTTACTCGCCGGTCACGACCAAGGCGGACCCCGTCAGGAAGGGGCGGACCCCGTCAGGAAGGGGCGGCCCCGCCCGGCGCGTCGGCAGGTGGCCCGCCGCCGCCCGGCGCCCGGGCCGCCGCCTGCACCTGCACGAAGGCCAGTCGCAGCTGTCCGAGCGCAGTGGCCAGCTCCCCGGCCGGCTCTCCCAGCCGGTCGCCCAGGCCCTCCACCAGGTAGCCGAGGGCATCGATGGCCAAGCGGGCCTGCTCCAGCTGGGGGACCTCGATGGACAGGTGCAGGGCGGCCAGCTCGAACAGGCCATAAGCGTGGTTGGCCACCACCACCTCGGCCGGCGTGTCGGCCAGCTGGTCGCGCAGCTCGGCCATCTGGCGCCGCATCTCCTCGGAGTTGGGCTGGGGACCCGCCGGGCCGGGGCCACCGGCCGGGTCGCCCCGGTCCCTCTCGGCGGCGGGGCCGGGCCGGTCCGAGGAGGGCGCGCCGGAGCCGGCCGGAGCGGCTCTCGGCACCGGTCGCTCACCGCCGGGCGTCCAAAGTGAACTCATTGCGCTACCCTATGTTGAAAACCGAATACAGGAAGCGGGATCTCAGGTCCCCACCCGGCCACACCCCCTCCGGCCTACCGGCCGTCGGGGGTTCCAGGAGTACTACCGTGCGCCCGGGTTGTTCGACCGCTGGAGGGCGGGCGTCGCTTCCTGACGCCCGTCCTCTCGTCGTTCCCGGCGATGGGCTCTTCTTTAGGAGTGATGCCGCATAGCCCCTGCGCCTGACCAGAACGAGCACCGGACCAACGACCGTATCCGGGCCCGCGAGGTACGCCTCATCGACCCGGACGGCAACCAGCTCGGGGTCAAACCCCTGCCGGAAGCCCTGAGCATCGCCCGCACCTTGGACATGGATCTGGTGGAGGTGGCCGCCGAGGCCAACCCGCCGGTCTGCCGGATCATGGACTACAACCGCTTCAAGTACGAAGCGGCCCAGCGGGCCAAGGAATCCCGGCGGAAGGCGACCAGCACCGGGATCAAGGAGATGAAGTACCGGCCCAAGATCGGGGTGGGTGACTTCGACACCAAGACCCGCCAGGTCGCCCGCTTCCTGGGTGAAGGTCACAAGGTCAAGATCACCATCATGTTCAGGGGTCGGGAGATGAGTCATCCCGAGCTGGGCAAGAAGATCCTCGACCAGGTGGCAGAGCAGGTCGCCTCGGTGGCCAAGGTCGAAGCGGCGCCGAAACTCGACGGCCGCAACATGATCATGGTGCTCGCCCCGGACCGACGGGGCCAGGTCCGCAAACAGACTGCACCGGACGCAGAGGCGGGCCGGGAGCGGGGCATCGGTCCCGCTTCGGAGGCCGGCTCGAGCGATGGGCCGGAGGCGCCCCCGGGCGCCGGCCCGGCCGAGCCCTCGGGCGGCTCGGGCGTCTCGGACGCGGCAGTACCCACCCCCCAGACCACCTGACCGACAGGAGCCCACCCCAGATGCCGAAGATGAAGACCGATCGGGGCGCCGCCAAGCGCTTCAAGGTCACCGGGACCGGAAAGCTGCGCCGCCGCCAGGCGTTCCGGTCCCACCTGCTCGAGAAGAAGAACACCACCCGGACCCGGCGCCTCGGCCGGGAGGCCGACGTGGCTTCGGGCGATGTCAAGGCGGTGAAGCGCCTCCTCGGCCTCTAGCGAAGCGGCGCCCGTCTCCGGGCGGGCCGCCGGCCCCACTACTCACGCCCCCGCCGGGGGCGCCCATCACCACCGTCCCCGTAGAGCACGTAGAGGACCAGTCGAAAGGAGCACTCGATGGCCCGGGTCAAGCGCGCCGTCCACAGCAAGAAGCACCGCCGCGCCGTACTGGAGCAGGCCCAGGGATACTTCGGCAACAAGAGCCGTAGCTACCGCGCCGCCCATGAGCAGGTCATGCACTCGATGCAGTACGCCTTCCGGGACCGCCGGGCCCGCAAAGGCGATTTCCGCCAGCTGTGGATCCAGCGCATCAACGCCGCCGCCCGTGCCGAGGGCATGTCCTACAGCCGGCTGATCGCCGGCCTGCGTGAGGCCGGCGTGGAGGTGGATCGCAAGATCCTCGCCGACCTGGCGGTGCGCGACGAGGCCGCCTTCGCGGCCCTCGTGACCGTGGCCCGCGACGCCCTGTCCGCCTCCAGCCAGGCCGGGTAGGGGCCCCGCCTCGACGACCACGACGGTCAAGCTGGACCCCCTCACCTACCGCAGCCAGCCGGTCCAGTACCTGCGCCGGCTGCTCTCCAAGCGGTCGGCCCGCTGGGAAGACGGTCGTTTCGTCACCGAGGGGCCCAAGCTCCTCGACGAGGCGCTGCGGGCCGGGGCCCGGCTGACGGCCGTGTACGTCGAGGCCGGGGCCGCCGCCGGCCACCGGTCCCGGGTGGAACGGGCCCGGGAGTCCGGTGCCGAGGTGCTGGTCGTCGCCGACGGGGTACTGGAGCGGGCATTGGGTACCGTCGCCCCCCAGCCGCTGGCCGCCGTTGCGGAGATGAGCCACGTCAGCCTCGACCAGATCGAGCTCCGGGGCCTCACCGCCGTCTGCGCCGGGGTCCAGGATCCGGGCAACGCCGGGACCATCGTCCGCTCGGTCGCGGCGTCCGGCGGTGCGGCGGTGGTGTTCTGCGCCGGCACCGTCGACCCGTACAACCCCAAGGCGGTGCGGGCGTCAGCGGGTGCCGTGTTCCATATCCCGTTGGTGTGCGGGCCGGGCCCGGTCGCCGTTCTCGACCATCTGGCCGCCCTCGGTGTGAGCCGCTGGGGGGCCGTGGCGGCCGGCGGGGACGAACATGACCGGGTGGATTGGACCGGCGCGGTGGCCCTGGTGCTCGGGAGTGAGAGCCGTGGCCTGCCGGCCGAGGTCGCGGCCTGCCTCGACGGGCTGGTCACCATCACCATGGAGCCGGGGACCGAGTCCCTCAACGTGGCCATGGCGGCCACGGTCATCTGTTTCGAAGCGGCCCGCCAGCGCCGGGCGGCGGCGGGGAGAGCGACATGAGCCTCGACGGGTTCGTCGACGCCCTGCCGGTCGGGGTCGTGGTGCTCGACGAGGACCTGGTGATCCGCCACGTCAATGACGCCTTCGCCGCCCTGACCGGTCAGGCCCCCTCGGAGCTGGTGGGGCGGCCGGTCGGCGATCTGCTCGAATGGCACGAGGCCCACGGCGAACGGGCCGACGCCAGCCGCTGGCCGGCTGCGTCGCGCCTGCGGGGCACCCACACCGTGGCCGACCAGCCGGTCGCCCTGCTCGGGCCGGGCGGCCGGCGGGCCGCGGTGAATGTGAGCGGGACCTACCAGCGCGACCGACAGGGCCGGGTTCGGGGCGCGGTGCTCGCCGTCCGGGCCCCGTCGCGGGGCCGACGGCCCCAGCCGACGGGAGTGGAGATCGTCTCGACCGTGAGCCATGAGCTGCGCTCCCCTCTCACATCGGTCAAGGGCTACACGAGCCTCATGCTCAACCGCTGGCACCGCCTCGGCGACGATCAGAAGAAGATGATGCTCGAGCAGGTCAATCACGATGCCGACCGGGTCACCCGGCTCATCACCGAGCTGCTCGACATCAGCCGGCTGGAGACCGGCCGGCTGATCCTGCGCCGGCAGATGGTGGACCTGCCCGCCCTGGCGGCCTCGGTGGTGGAGAAGGTCGCCCTCGAGTACCCGGAGCTGGAGGCCACCAGCGATTTCCCCGCCTCCTTCCCGCCGGTCTACGCCGACCCCGACAAGATCGAGCAGGTCCTCACCAACCTGGTCGAGAACGCGTGCAAGTACGCCTCCCCCCGGGATCTGCTGATCGACGGCACAGTGGGGCCCGGTTCCGTGTCAGTCGGGGTGTCGGACCGGGGGGAGGGCATCCCCGAGTCGGACCTGCCGAAGGTGTTCACCAAGTTCTTCCGCCGGTCGGTGGGCCGGCCGACCGGCTCCGGCCTGGGCCTGTGGATCAGCCGCGGTCTGGTCGAGTCGCACGGCGGCGAGCTGGAGGCCCGGTCAAAAGAAGGACACGGCTCGACGTTCCGGTTTACCCTGCCCCTCATAGATCTCGACGAGTTGCCATCCCCATGACCGACATCACGACCACCGCCAAGGAACTGCTCGAAGCGGGCCGGGCCCGCTTGGCCGCGGCCGCCGACCTGGACCGCTTCGTCGAGGCCGAGCGCGAGATTCTCGGAAAAAAGTCGGCTCTGGCCGCGCTCAACAGCCGTCTGCGCGATCTGACGCCGGAGGGCCGTCGGGTGGCCGGCGAAGCGATCAAGGCGGCCCGGGATGCCCTGGCCGAAGAAGCGGCCCGGCTCCGGTCCGATCTCACCGAACGGCACCGCCGGGACCGGCTCGCGGCCGAGCGGATGGACCTCACCGAGCTGTCGTCGGCGCCGCCCGGACCGGTCCTGGACTGGTCCGGGCGCGGGACCGGCCACCTGCACCTCGTGACCTCCACCCGCGACGAGCTGGAGGACACCTTCGTGGCCATGGGCTTCACCGTGGCCGAAGGGCCCGAGGCGGAGACCGACCGGTACAACTTCGAGGCCCTCAACATGCCCCCCGACCATCCGGCGCGCGGCATGTGGGACACGCTGTACCTGCACCTCGGTGACCCGGGCCAGGTGCTCCTGCGCACCCACACCTCGCCGGTACAGGTGCGGCTGATGGAATCGGGGCAGCTCCCCATATACGCCGTCATGCCCGGGCGTTGCTATCGCCGTGACACGCCCGACGCCCGCCACCTACCGGTGTTCCACCAGATCGAGGGCCTGGTCGTGGACCGGGCCATCACCTTCGGCGATCTGGCCGGGGTGATCGAGGCGTTCACCACCGCGTTCTTCGGGCCCGGGATGCATTCCCGGCTGCGCCCGTCGTTCTTCCCTTTCACCGAGCCGTCGGCCGAGTTCGAGGTCACCTGCCCCATATGCGCCGGGGCCGGCTGCCGGACCTGCAGCAATTCCGGTTGGATCGAGCTGGGCGGGTGCGGGATGGTGGACCCGAACGTGTTCGAAGCGGTGGGCATCGATCCCGAGGAGTACAGCGGGTTCGCCTTCGGCTTCGGAATCGACCGCCTGGCCCAGGTCCGCTCCTCCCTGTCCGACATGCGGGCCCTGCTCGACAACGACGTCCGCTTCCTCTCCCAGTTCTAGGAACCCCACACCATGCGCGCCCCCCTCTCATGGCTTCGCGACTACGCCCCGCTCGACGCAACCGTCGAGCGCCTGATCGAGATCCTGTCGGAGCTGGGCCTGGTGGTCGAGGGGGTGGAGCACGTCGGGCAGGGCCTGGCCGATGTGGTCGTCGCCCGCGTTCTCGACATCCGGCCCCACCCTGACGCCGACCGCATCCGGCTGGTCGACGTGGATCCCGGCGACGGTGGTCCCCTGCAGATCGTGTGCGGGGCATGGAACTTCGCCGTGGGTGACCTGGTCCCCCTGGCTCCTGTCGGGGCCGTCCTGCCCGGTGACTTCGCCATCGCCAAGCGCAAGATGCGGGGCCAGGTGTCCCACGGGATGCTGTGCTCGGCCGTCGAGCTCGAGCTCCCCGAGCCCGACGGCGGCGCCGACGGCCTGATGATCCTGCCCCCCGGCCTGGCCCCGCCGGGCACCCCGCTGGCCGAGGCGCTCGGCATCGAGGCCGACGTGGTCTTCGACCTGGACATCACCCCCAACCGGCCCGACGCCCTGTGCATGGCCGGTGTGGCCCGTGATCTGGCCGCCGCTCTGGGCGAGGCCTGGCACTGGCCGTTCGGCCCCGACGGGCCGCCCGCGGAGCCGGCGGTCGGCACCGCTCCGATAGTGGTGCAATCGGGGGACCTGTGCCCTCGTTTCACCGGCACCGTCATCGAGGGGGTGCCCGACGGGCCGTCGCCGGATTGGCTGGCCCGGAGGCTCACCCTGGCCGGCATGAGGCCCATAAGCGCGGCGGTGGACGTCTCCAACTACGTGATGCTGGATCTGGGCCAACCCAACCACGCCTATGACCTGGACCGGCTCGGTGGCGGCGGCATCCTGGTCCGGCGGGGCCACGTCGGCGAGGTCCTGACGACGCTCGACGACGTGGAGCGCCGCCTCGGTCCCGACGACTGCGTCATCTGTGACGGCGACGGGGCGCCGGTCGGGGTGGGCGGGATCATGGGCGGAGCCTCGGCCGAGGTGGGACCCACCACCGGCCGCATCCTGCTCGAATGCGCCTGGTTCGAGCCCACCGCCATCGCCCGCACCGGCAACCGCCTGGGCCTGTACTCCGAGGCCCGCACCCGCTTCGAGCGCGGCGTGGACCCAGAGATCGCATCGCGGGCGGCCGAGCGCTTCTGCGCCCTGTTGGGTTCCCTCCCAGGCGGTGACCGCCTCCGCCGGGGGCCGCTCAACGACATACGCGAGCATGCGCTCCCGTCCGCCCACCGGATTACCCTCCGCACCGACCGGGTCAACGCTCTCCTCGGCGTGCGCCTCGACGACGAGGTCATCGGCGGCCTCCTCGGTCCGCTCGGCTTCGAGCTGACGGCGGTCGCCGGCGGATTCGAAGTGGTCGTGCCCACCTGGCGCCTGGAGGTGGACCGGGAGATCGATCTGGTCGAGGAGGTGGCCCGGATGTGGGGCTACCACCGCATCGAACGGACCGTGCCGGCCGGCTCGGGCCGGCGGACCGGCGGGCTCGACGCCCGCCAGCGTGAGCGCCGCCACATCCGCCGGGTGCTCACCGGAGCCGGGCTCGACGAGGCGTGGACCACGACCTTCCTCGGGCCCGGGGACCTGGAGCGGGCCTCCCTCGAACCCGGCGCGGTGCAGGTCGAGAACCCGCTCGACCGGTCCGAGTCGCTGCTGCGCCCGTCGCTGCTGCCCGGCCTGCTGAAGGCCCTGCGCTTCAACGTCGACCGCCAGCTAGAGGACCTGGCCCTATTCGAGATCGGGCGGGTGTTCGCTCCTCCGGGCGAAGGCCGCATCCTCCCCGACGAATCCGAGCACCTGGCCGTGGCCGTCCTACCGCCTCCCGGCTCGACGCCCACTGCCGCGGTGCGGTCCGCGGTCCGGGCCTGGCAGTGGCTGGCCACCGCGCTGCGCCTGGAGGAGCCGGCCCTGGAGGCCTCGCCGGTGCCCGGGCTGCACCCCGGGCGGTCGGCCCGGCTGCGGGCCGGCGCCACCGTGGTGGGCGAGGTGGGGGAGGTGGACCCCTCGGTCGGGCCCGCCTACGGGCTGAGCGGACGGGTCGGCTGGTTGCGGATCTCCCTCGACGACCTCGCCGCGGCGGCCCGACGGCCGGGGCGGGCGGTCGAAGTCAGCCGCTACCCGGCGGCCGACTTCGACCTGGCCTTCGTCACCACCGACGACATACCGGCGGCCCGGTTGCTCGACACCGTCAGGGCGGCCGGCGGCGATCTCCTCGAGGACCTGACCCTCTTCGACGTCTACCGGGGTGAGCGCCTCGGGGAGGGCCGGCGCAGCGTGGCCCTGAGGGCCCGCTTCCGGGCCCTCGACCGCACCCTCTCGGACTCGGAGCTGTCCTCGCTCAGGGACCGGCTGATCGGTGCCGCGGCCGGGCTCGGAGCCGAGCTGCGGGCCTGAGACGCGCTCGTGGAGACGCGGTCGGCTCAGAGCCGGCGGATGCGACAGATGCGGTCGGTGCGGTAGCTGGCCACCTTGATGCTCCAGCTGTCGAGCGGGCGCGGTCGGTCGTTGCCGAAGAAGGTGGTGAGGGGCCCCTCGAGGGTGTAGGAGTCGGCCCCGTCCACCCGCTCCACGGTGTCGTCGGTGAGGGTGACTTCGAAGGACATGCGGACATCATCCACCCGCCGCCCTGTGGGGAACCAGACCCCGATACCTGTGGATACCACATGGCGCATCTTTATGCAGATATGTGTATAGTCCTTGGGTGCTCGATGTGGGAGTGTACGGGGCGTCCGGTTTCGGCGGGGCCGAGTTGCTGAGGTTGCTGGCCGCCCACCCCGAAATGCGGGTCCGCCTGGCGAGCGCCGACAGCCAGGCCGGGACCGCGGTGGCCGACCTCTACCCGAGCCTGGCGGCCGCCTATCCGGACACGGATTTCGCCGCGCCCGACCCGGCGGCGGCCGACGGGCTGGACCTGGTGTTCCTGGCCCTGCCCCACGGCGCGTCGCAGGGGCTGGTCCCGGATCTGCGCCCGCGGGTGGGCACCATCGTCGACCTGGCTGGCGACTTCCGCCTGAAGGACCCCGCCCTCTACCCCGAGTGGTACGGCGAGGAGCACCGCCACCCCGAACTGCTGGCCGACGCCGCCTTCGGCATTCCCGAGCTGTTCCGGGCCGACCTGCCCGGGGCCGCCCTGGTAGCCGCCGCCGGCTGCTACGTGACGGCCGCCGCGCTGGCCCTGGCCCCGCTGGTCCGGGGCGGTCTGGTGGAGCCCGACGGGGTGATCGTCGACGCCGCGAGCGGGGTGTCGGGGGCGGGCCGGGTCCCGAAGCCGAACACCCACTTCAACTCGGTCGACGAGGACTTCAGCGCCTACGGCCTGCTGCGACACCGCCACACCCCGGAGATGGAGCAGGCCACAGGGGCCCGTATCCTCTTCACCCCCCACCTGGCCCCGATGAACCGGGGGATCCTGGCCACCTGCTACGCCCGGCCGACCGGGTCCGCCGATCCGCTGGCGGCGCTGGCGGCGGCCTACCGGGACGAGCCGTTCGTGGTGGTGAGCGAGCGGTCCCCTTCCACCAAGGCCACGCTCGGCTCCAACTGCGCCCACCTCACCGCCCGCCAGGACCCCCGCACCGGGTGGGTCGTCAGCATCTGCGCCCTGGACAACCTCACCAAGGGGGCGGCCGGACAGGCCATCCAGTGCGCCAACCTGGCCCTGAGCCTGCCCGAGGGGGCCGGCCTGCCGACGGTGGGGGTGTATCCGTGACCCCCACGGGGACCACGCCGGCCGACAAGGCGGCCATCCTGGTGGAGGCTCTGCCCTACATCAGGCGCTTCTGGGGCCGGACCGTGGTCATCAAGTACGGCGGCAACGCCCTGGCCGCCGCCGACCAGGGCTTTGATCCGCTGACCAGCTTCGCCACCGACATCGTCCTCATGCAGGCGGTCGGTATGCGCCCGGTGGTGGTGCACGGCGGCGGCCCCCAGATCGGCGAGCTCATGAACCGGCTGGGCATGGTCCCGAAGTTCGTGGACGGGCTGCGGGTCACCGACGCCGAGACCCTCGACATCGCCCGCATGGTCCTGGTCGGCAAGGTCAACCGTGACATCGTGAGTGCCATAAACGTCCACGGCCCCCTGGCCGTCGGCGTGTCCGGGGAGGACGCCGGCCTGATAAGCGCCGAGGCCCGCCATCCGGACCTCGGCTTCGTCGGCGATGTGGCCGCCATCAACCCGGATCTGCTGCTGCGATTGATCTCGGAGGATCTGATTCCGGTGGTGGCGACCATCGGCAGCGACGACACCGGGCAGGCCTACAACATCAATGCCGACACTGCGGCCGGGGCCCTCGCCGCCGCTATCGGGGCCACCAAGCTGGTCTACCTGACCGACGTGGACGGCATCCGCGGCGACCGGGACGACCCCTCGACCCGCCTGTCAGGGGTCACCACGGCCGAGCTGGCGGCCATGATCGACTCCGGCGCGGTGGCCGGCGGGATGATCCCCAAGGTGCGCTCGTGCGTGGAAGCGGTCGAGGGCGGTGTGGCATCGGCCCACGTCATCGACGGCAGCGCGCCCCACGCTCTGTTGCTGGAAATCTTCACCCACGAAGGAGTTGGGACGATGGTGGTGCCGACGTGAGCCTGATGAACACCTATCCGCCGCAGGCGGTGACCTTTGTCCGTGGGTCGGGCAGCCGGCTGTGGGACGACCAGGGTCGGGCCTACCTCGACTTCCTGTCCGGGCTGGCCGTTACCTCGCTCGGCCACGCCCATCCCGACGTGGCGGCCGCCATCTGCGATCAGGCCGCCACCCTCCTTCACACCTCCAACCTGTTCGGCACCGTCCCCCAGCGCGAGGTGGCGGCCACCCTGGACCGCCTGGTGGCGGCCGGCGCCGGCCGGGTGTTCTTCTGCAACAGCGGGGCCGAGGCCAACGAGGCGGCCATCAAACTGGCCCGCAAGTGGGGGGGCCGGGGTCGCCACGTCGTGGTCAGCGCTTACGGCTCCTTCCATGGCCGGACCCTCGCCACCCTCCACGCCACCGGTCAGCCGGCCAAGCACGAGACCTTCCAGCCGCTGCCCGACGGCTTCCGCCACGTCGCCTGGCGCGACATCGCCGACCTGGAGCGGGCCATCGACCCGACGGTGGTCGCGGTGCTGCTCGAGCCGGTCCAGGGGGAGGGCGGGGTCCAGCCCGCGGGGGCGGAGTACTTCGAAGCGGTGCGCCGCCTCTGCGACGAGCGGGGGCTGCTCATGATGGTCGACGAGGTGCAGACCGGCCTGGGCCGGACCGGGCGCTGGTTCGGCTTCCAGCACTACGGCGTGCGCCCCGACGTGGTCACCATGGCCAAGGCGCTGGGCAACGGCATGCCCATAGGGGCGTGCTGGGCCCGCGCCGACGTCGCCGACGCCTTCGTCCCGGGCGACCACGCCACCACCTTCGGCGGCCAGCCGCTCGCGGCAGCCGCGGCCCGCGCCGTCCTGGCCGTCATGGAGGCGCAGGACGTGCCGGCCCGGGCCGAGCGGGCCGGGCGGCGCCTGGGCCGGGCGCTGGCCGCCGTGCCCGGCGTCGCTGCCGTGCGGGGGGCGGGCCTTCTGGTCGCCGCCGAGCTGGAGCCCGGGCGAGGAGCCGCAGAGGTGGCCGCGGCCGCTCTCGACGCCGGACTGGTCGTCAACGCGGTGACCGGCAGCGCCCTCCGCCTGGCCCCGTCACTCCTGGTGACAGATGACGAGATCGACGAGGCCGTCGCCATATTGACCAAGGTCCTCGGGTGAGGCGGTCATGAGGCACCTGCTGGAGATGGACCAGCTCAGCGCGGCCGACCTGGACGAGCTGCTGGATCTCTGCGCCCCCGAGCGGGCCGAGCCGGTACTGGCCGGGCGGGGCGTGGCCCTCATCTTCGAGAAGCCATCCAACCGGACCCGCAACGCGTCGGAGATGGCGGTGGTCGGCCTGGGCGGTCACCCCATAAGCATCCGGGGCGAGGAGATCGGCCTGGGGGTGCGGGAGTCGGTCGATGACGTCACGCGGGTGCTGGCCCGCTACCACGCCCTGATCGGCGCCCGGGTGTTCGACCATCGCCACCTGGAGCAGATGGCCGCGGTGGAGGCCGCCCCCATCGTCAACCTCTTGTCCGACATGGCCCACCCGACCCAGATAGTGGCTGACCTGCTGACACTCCGCCAGCGCTGGAGCAAGTTCGACGGGCGCTCGGTGGCCTGGGTCGGCGATGGCAACAACGTGGCCCGCAGCCTGGTCCTGGGCTGCGGCCTGGCCGGGCTCTCGGTGCGGCTGGCCTGCCCGGCCGGGCACGCGGTCGACCCGGTGGCGGTCGACGCGGCCCGGGCCTACGGCGTGGACGTGCTCGAGACCGTCCGCCCCGACGAGGCGGTGGCCGGGGCCGACGCGGTGTACACAGACGTGTGGGTCTCCATGGGCCAGGAGATGCACGCCCACCAGAAGGAGGACGCCTTCGCCGGCTACACGGTGACGGCCGACCTCATGGCACAGGCCGCACCCGGCGCCGTCTTCCTGCACTGCCTGCCGGCCCACCGGGGGCTGGAGGTGGCTGCGGAGGTGATCGACGGGCCGGCCAGCGCGGTGTGGGACCAGGCGGAGAACCGGATGCACGCGGCGCGTGCGGTGTTCCAATGGCTGATCACCCAGTGAGGCTGGCGAGGGCGGCCCGCCAGCACCGGATAGTGCAGATCCTGGAGAAGGCGGCGGTCAGCAGCCAGCAACAGCTGGTCGAGCTGCTGGCCGAAACCGGCGTGGAGGCGACCCAGGCGACCGTTTCGCGCGACCTCGAGGAGATCGGTGCCGTCAAGGTGAGGGCCGCCGGCGGCGACTCGGTCTACGCCGTACCGGACCTCCCCAAGGACCGGGTGGCTCCCGAGGAGCACCTCCGGAGGGTGCTCGGCGACTGGGTGGTGGAGGTGTCTTCGTCGGCCAACCTGGTAGTGGTCCGCACCCCGCCCGGCTCGGCTCACGTCGTGGCGTCGGCCCTGGACCGGGCCGGACTCCCAGGCATCCTCGGCACCGTCGCCGGTGACGACACCATCATCGTGGTAGCCATGGAGGACGTGGGAGGCGAGGGGCTGGCGGAACGGCTGAGCACCCTGTCCGGGCTGTGAGCAACTGGTGTGAAGACCGAACGCGACGAGGGGAAGTGGCAGTGACCGCAGTTCATGGGAACGAACCCGGGCGGGCCTGCTCACGGGTGGACCGATGACGCTCTGGCAGGGTCGCTTCGGTGAGGCCGGGCCGGCCGAGGAGCTGCTGCGCTACACCGTCAGCCTCCATTACGACTCCCGCCTGGCCGGTGATGACATCGCCGGATCGAAGGCCCACGTGCGGGGCCTGGTCGCGGCCGGCATCGTGACCGAGCCCGACGGGGCCATCCTGCAGGCCGCCCTGGACCGGGTGGCCGCCGAGTTGGCGGACGGCACGTTGGTGTTCAAGGCGGGCGACGAGGACATCCACACCGTGGTGGAGCGGCGGGTCACCGAGCTGGCCGGCGCCACCGGGGCCCGGCTGCACACGGGCCGCAGCCGTAACGACCAGGTGGCCACCGACCTCCGGCTCTATGCCAAGCGGGAGCTGCGGGTCGTCGCCGGGCGCCTGCTCGAGCTGCAGCGGGTCCTGTCGGCCCGGGCCCAGCAGGCCGGTGACGCCTATCTGCCCGGCTACACCCACCTGCAGCGCGCCCAGCCGGTCCTGCTGGCCCACCACCTCCTGGCTCACGGCTGGGCCTTCGGGCGTGACATCGATCGCCTGGAGGACGCCCGGACCCGGCTCGACGTGTCGCCGCTCGGCGCCGGCGCCCTGGCCGGGTCGTCGCTCGCCCTCGACCCCCGGCTGACCGCCCGGGAGCTCGGGTTCGCCCGGCCGTTCGAGAACTCCCTCGATGCCGTCTCCGACCGCGACTTCGTCGCCGAGGCCCTCTTCGCCCTGACCCTGGCCGGTATCCACCTGTCGCGCCTCGGCGAGGAGATCGTGATCTGGTCGACCGACGAGTTCGCCTTCGTCACCCTCGACGACGCCTATGCCACCGGCAGCTCGATGCTGCCCCAGAAGAAGAACCCCGACATCGCCGAGCTGGCCCGGGGCCGGGCCGGGCGCCTGATCGGCGATCTCACCGGCCTGCTGGCGACCCTCAAGGGACTGCCGCTGTCGTACAACCGGGATCTGCAGGAGGACAAGGAGCCGCTGTTCGACGCGGTCGACCAGCTGGCCGCCGGGGTGACCGCCATGACCGGGATGCTGGCGACGGCCACGTTCAACCTGGAGCGCATGCAGGCCGCGGCCGACACGCCCTTCGCGGCCGCCGTCGACCTGGCCGAGTGGCTGGTCGAGCAGGGCATGCCGTTCCGTGATGCCCATGCCGTGGTCGGCGGCCTGGTCCGTGACGCCCTCGAACGGCGGGTGCCCCTCCGCGAGCTGGTCGAGGCCCATCCGGCGCTCGGGGGCGAGGCGGTGGCCCTCCTGGAGCCGGGAGTGGCCGTCACCCGCCGGACCACGAGAGGCGGGGCCGGCCCCGAAGCGGTGGCGGCCCAACTGAAGCGCTTCGAGGAGCTCCTGGCCGATACGGCGGCCCGGCTTGGCCCTGGTTGAACGGGCCTTCCTGGCCCGACCGGCCCCGGTCGTCGCCCCCCTGCTGCTGAATCGGCTCCTGGTCGGGGCGGACGGCCGGGTCGGCCGGATCATCGAGGTGGAGGCCTACGACGGGGCGACCGATCCGGCCTCCCACGCCTTTCGGGGTCCCACTCCCCGCAACCTGGTCATGTTCGGTCCGGCCGGCCACCTCTACGTGTACTTCAGCTACGGCGTCCACTGGTGCGCCAACGTGGTCACCGGGGAGGAGGGGGCCGGTAACGCGGTGCTGCTCCGCGCCCTCGACCCGATCGCCGGGGTCGATGCCATGCGGGCGGCGCGGTGGCGGACCCAGAAGCGGCAGATCGACCGGGACCTGTGCCGCGGCCCGGGCCGCCTGACCCAGGCCATGGGCATCGACGGCACCCTCGACGGGGTCGACCTCTGCGACCCCGCGGCCCCGGTGTGCCTGGCGAGTGACGGCGTGCCACCGCCCGCCGAGCCGGCCGTCACCACCCGTGTCGGGCTGTCGGTGGCGACCGACACCCCCTGGCGGTGGACCGTACCCGGTCACCCTGGGGTGTCACCCGGGCCGGTCCGGCGCCAGGAACAGCACCCCTGAGCGAAGAACCTCTCGGAACGCCTTCGACCGGTGCGTGCCGCCGGAGGAAAGGGAGAGGTTCCGGTTGAGACGGCCCAAGGTGCTGGCCGTCGCCGTTCTGCTCGTGCTCATGGCCGGCGGGGGATCGGCCCTGGCGCTCGGCGGCCGCGCTGGTCCGGGGGCCCTGGCGACGCCGGGCCGGTACGCCATCAGCGGGGTGGTCGCCGGCGTCGCGGGGCCGGGAGCCCCCGGATTGGCCGTTCCGGCCGGGCGTAGCGCATCGGCGGCGCTACCGAGCCCGACACCCCCCGACCTGTCCGACGTGGCCGCCATGACCACCACCACCGCGCCCGATGCGGTGGTGATGATGAGCTCACCATTGACCCTCTCGGAGCTCGGTGCCCTGTCCAAGCTGCAGGGCGTCAGCCGGATCGAGACTGCTGTTCTGGACCTACGACCCCACCGACCCGGGCTACGTCGACCACACCGCCATCTACCTGGGCCACGCGATGATGGTAGTAGCCCCCCACACCGGCAGCGACGTCCAGGTCGCGCCCGTGCCGGCCCATGACTTCGCCGGGGCGGTACAGGTGGTGCTGCAGACGTAGCGTCGGGCGGGTCCGGCCGGCAATGTCGCCGACTGGCGTTCATCGTCGGGTACTGTTAACTTCACCTGCGCTTCACGGGGACCCGCACCTCGGAGGTTGGACGGCCGGTCGAACGGCTTGACAGCCCCGAGAACAGCGGGTACTTTGAGAAGCCGCTCCGAACGGCCCCCGAAAGGGACCGGGAAGGGCAACCGTCCGCCGGTAGCGTCCACCAGGCTCGGCCTGATGAGCGTGACCGTCGGATCAGCAAGGGTTACGCACCTCCAACCTGCTGGTTGCGTGCGCCCGAGCGGTGCTCCTTGAAAACGGAACAGAGGAAGTTAAAAGCTAGTGCGGGCATCTGCACGAGAGCTTCGGCTCGAAGGCACGATGTCATTCAAAGCAATTCAGCATTAGACGGACAACAATCCGTCCGATGCCAGTTGGACAAGTTCGCCAGAACTTGTCCGGCTCGACAAACAGATTTCCGGCCGGCCAAACCTCGTGTGGCAACCGGTCGTAAGTCTCGATGGAGAGTTTGATCCTGGCTCAGGACGAACGCTGGCGGCGTGCTTAACACATGCAAGTCGAACGAGGTCCATCCTTCGGGAGAAGACCTAGTGGCGAACGGGTGAGTAACACGTGAGCAACCTGCCCCGAAGACCGGGATAACAGCGGGAAACCGCTGCTAATACCGGATATCCCCACCGGACCGCATGGCCTGGTGAGGAAATGAATTTCGCTTCGGGAGGGGCTCGCGGCCTATCAGCTTGTTGGTGGGGTAACGGCCCACCAAGGCGACGACGGGTAGCTGGTCTGAGAGGACGATCAGCCACACTGGGACTGAGACACGGCCCAGACTCCTACGGGAGGCAGCAGTGGGGAATATTGCGCAATGGGCGAAAGCCTGACGCAGC
>JAKBAX010000412.1 GCA_021808785.1 Actinomycetes bacterium
GAGGTCCCGGGCCGGCCGCCGTTCATTGTGTGCAAAAGGAGGTGATATACACCTCCTTTTGCACACAATGGCGAGCCCGGACAGGGCTGGCGGCCCGAACAGCCCGAACAGCCCGAACAGGGCCCATGGGCCCGGGAGCCCGGGAGCCCGAGCGCCCCGAACAGCCCGAAGCGGCCCGAAGCGGCCCGAACAGCCGAGCGGCCCGAACAGCCCGAACAGGGCCCGGGGGGATTCAGAGGGTGTCCAGGGCCCGGCGGATCGCGGCCACCGCGGCACCCACCGCGTCGGGGCCGGCCCCGTCGAGGACCAGGCGCATGAGCGCCGAGGCCACCACCACCCCGTCCGACTCGGCCGCCGCCGCCACCGCCTGATCGGGCCCGGATATGCCAAAGCCCATGACCACCGGCTTGTCGGTGACCGCCTTCAGGCGCTTGGCCAGCACCCGGGCCGACCCGGCGAGCGAGGCCCGCTCGCCGGTCACCCCCATCACGTTGACGCCGTAGACGAAGCCGTGGGACCGCGCGCAGATCCGGGCCAGGCGGTCATCGGGTGTCACCGGGGCGGCCAGCATGACCGGGGCCACCCCCGCCGCCAGGGCGTCGGCCTCCCAGCCGGCCGACTCCTCGAGCGGCAGGTCGGGGATTATGGCGCCCCTCACCCCGGCGCCGGTCAGCAGGTGGGCGAAGCGCTCGTGGCCAGCCCGGAAGACCACGTTGTAGTACGTCATGGCCACCAGGGGGACGGCCACCGGGACCCGGCCGATGGCGTCGAGGATCGAGGCCGGATTGGCCCCCCGGTCGAGGGCCCGGATCGACGCCTCCTGGATGGTCGGGCCGTCCATGACCGGGTCGGAGTACGGGATGCCGATCTCGACCAGGTCGGCCCCAGCGTCCACCATGGTTTCGAGCATCTCCACCCAGTCCGGGCCGAGACCTCCGGTCATGTAGGTAACGAGGATCTTGCGGCCGGCGGCCCGCACCGCCCGCAGGTGGGGCTCGACCTCGACCCCGCTGATGGGTCTCACTGGAGCAGCTCCATGACCGTCTCGGCATCCTTGTCGCCCCGCCCGGAAAGGGTCATCAACACCGTCGAGCCGGCCTCGATCTCACCCCGGCGGGCCGCCCCGGCCAACCAGGCCAGGGCGTGGGCCGGTTCCAGGGCCGGGATGATCCCCTCGGTCCGGGACAGCAGCTGCAACGCGTCGAGCACCTCGCTGTCGGTGGCCTGGACGTAGCGGGCCCGGCCCGTCTCACCGAGGTAAGAATGCTCCGGCCCGATGCCGGGGTAGTCGAGGCCGGCCGAGATGGACTGGGCCTCGAGGATCTGGCCCCACTCGTCCTGGAGGAGATAGGAACGCATGCCGTGCAGCACCCCCGGTATGCCCCGTCCCATGGCCGAGCCACCCGCCGCTTCCACGCCGACCAGCGCGCTGCGGGTCTCGACGAAGCCGGCAAAGGTCCCCGCAGCGTTCGACCCGCCGCCCACGCAAGCGACCACCAGGTCCGGATCGGAGCCGCCCAGAATGGCCCGGCACTGCTCCCGGGCCTCGTTGCCGACCACGCTCTGCAGCTCCCGGACCATCCAGGGGAAAGGGTGGGGACCCATCACCGAGCCCAGGCAGTAATGGGTGTGCTCCACGGTGGCGACCCAGTCCCGGAGCGCCTCGTTGACCGCGTCTTTGAGCGTCCGGCTACCCGAGCGGACCGGGCGGACCTCGGCGCCGAGCAGGCGCATGCGGAAGACGTTGAGCTGCTGGCGCTCGGTATCGACCTCGCCCATGTACACGACGCACTCGAGACCGAAAAGAGCCGCCGCGGTGGCGCTGGCCACACCGTGCTGGCCGGCACCGGTCTCGGCCACCAAGCGGGTCTTGCCCATCTCGAGGGTGAGCAATCCCTGGCCCAGCACGTTGTTGATCTTGTGGGAGCCGGTGTGGGTCAGGTCCTCCCGCTTGAGCAGCACCCGGATGCCCAGCGCCTCCGACAGGCGGTGGGCCTCGGTGACCGGCGTCGGGCGCCCGGCGTAGTCCCGCAGGAGATCGTCGAGACGGGTCCGGAAGGCCGGGTCGGCCCACGCCTTGCGGAACGCCTGCTCGAGCTCCAGGCAGGCCGGGACCAGCGACTCGGGGATGTACCGACCGCCGAAGTCGCCGAAGCGCCCGTCGGGCCCCGGATCGGTCATGCGCACGGTCTCGCTCACGCGTCCTCCTGCCAGTCGTACACCTCCGACGACGGGTCGTCGTCGGACTCGCCTATCTGCTCCTCCGCCGGGGCGTCGCCGATGGCCCGGAACCCGTCCTTGGCGGCCTGTATGAAGGCCCGCACCTTGATCGGGTCCTTCGCTCCCGGCTCCCGCTCCACGCCCGACGAGACGTCCACCCCCCAGCAGCGGGTCTGGGCGATGGCCCTCGCCACGTTGCCGGGATCGAGTCCGCCAGCGATCACGACCCGCTGGCCGGGCGGGACCTCCGAGGCCAGGGACCAGTCGAACACCTGGGCCGACCCGGGGCTCGGTGCGTCGAGCAGGATGGCATCCACGCCGTAATCGGCGGCCCGCCGGACCCGGGAATCGCCCGCCGCGAACGCCTGGATCACCATCGGGATCCTGGTCTTCAGCCACTTGGCCACCTCGGGGGTTTCGTGGCCGTGGAGCTGCACCGCCTGCAGGCCGGCCGAATGGGCCACGTCGGACACCCGCTGGGGAGCCTCGTCGCGGAACACGCCGACGGTGATCACCTCGGGCGGCAGGCGCTTGACGATGTCAGCGGCTATCTGCGGAGCGACCTGGCGCGGCGACGGGGCGAATACGAAGCCGAGCGCGCTGGCTCCCATGGCCACCGCCAGCAGGGCGTCCTCCTCCGAGGTGATGCCGCAAATCTTTACGAACATCAGGTGCGGTCCCGCTCGACGCACATCTCGGCCACCGCGGCGACCGTATCGGGGGCTCGAACGAGGGTCTCGCCGACCAGCACCGCGGCGAAACCGGCGTCGGCCAGACGGCGGACATCTGCGCCGTCGCGGATGCCCGACTCGGCCACCCGGGTGATCCCGTCGGGCAGGGCGGCGGCCACCCGTCGGGCCCGGTCGGTATCCACCTCGAAGGTGTAGAGATCCCGCTGATTGACCCCGATCAGGGTGGCCCCGGCCTCGACGGCCAGCGCCGCTTCGCGCTCGTCGTGCACCTCGACCAGGGCGTCCAGACCGACCGACCGGGCCAGGTCGAGCAGGCGCTCCAGCTCGGTCGGCTCG
The DNA here is from genome assembly GCA_021808785.1 of Actinomycetes bacterium. Lineage (GTDB taxonomy): Bacteria > Actinomycetota > Acidimicrobiia > Acidimicrobiales > Palsa-688 > JAKCDU01. Next base: position 3,249 of record JAKBAX010000412.1, read on the forward strand.
AGGGCGGCCACGATGAGCAGGACCGCGTCGGCTCCCATGATCCGGGCGTCGAGGACGTCCAGGGTCGACACGGTGAAGTCCTTGCGCAGCACCGGCAGGCCGACCGCAGCCCGGGCGGCGCGAAGATCCTGCACCGACCCGCCGAAGAACTCGCGGTCGGTGAGCACCGACAGGGCGGCGGCCCCTCCGGCCTGGTAGCGCCCGGCCAGCTCGGCCGGATCCAGATCCGGCGCCAGGTCCCCCTTGCTCGGGCTGCGCCGCTTGATCTCGGAGATGACAGCGACCGTCCGGTGGGCCCGCAGGGCGGCCTCGAAGCCCCGGGGCGGCGGCTGTGAGACCGCCTCGGCAGCCAGCCGCTCGGGGTCACGCCGGTCGGCGCCAGCCGAGGCCCGGTGGGAGGCGACTATGCGATCGAGGTACGTGGTCGCCATGAACGCACGAGCCTACCGCCGACCCCCCGGTGCAGCACCCGGGTTCAGCACCGGCCGAAGTTCAGCACCGGCCGAAGTTCAGCACCG
>JAKBAX010000413.1 GCA_021808785.1 Actinomycetes bacterium
GGGGGGGGGGGGGGGGGGGGGGGGGGGGGGGGGGGGGGGGGGGTGTGGGCGGGCGGGTTCGCCCTGGTGCCGTGGTCTGCAGTGGGGGAGGCGGGTGAGGACCGTTTGGCCGCCGGTGGGTTGAGCGTGCGCTGCCTGCGGCGGGCCGACGGGTCCCTGGCCGGCTCCGATGACGAGGACGGCCTGGTCGCGGTGGTGGCCAAGGCGTACTGAGCCGGCCCGGCTCGGTCCCGGCCCGGCTCGCTGTGCGGGGCTTTTCGTCTGGCTGGGTCGGGGCTGGCGGTCAGTGCGGTCCGGGGCTTTCGTTTGGCTGGGTCGGGGGCTGGCGGTCAGTCCAGTCCCGGATAGTGTGCAAAAGGCGGTGATATGCACCTCCTTTTGCACAGAATCCGGTGACCGGTCGGTGGGCTCAGATGGGCAGCCGAGGGGTCGGGGCCCGGCCGCCGGGGGCAGGGGTATACTGGGATCCGCCGCTCGGTCCGGGCGGACAGCTGGCGTGGGCCGCACCTGCGTTGAGCAGGTGGCCCACGCTTTTGTTTGCACCAGAAGGGACCTGGCCGAACGGGAAGGAGGAGAGATGGTCGTATCGCCGGATGCCATGAGGGCCCTGGTGGAACCACCGCTCGCCTCCGCCGGCCTCGAGCTCTGGGACGTGGAGATCTCCGGCGATACCGTCCGGGTGCTGGTCGATCGGCCCGGAGGCATTGACCTCGACGCTCTGGCTGACCTGGCCGGCCGGGTTGTGTCACCCCTGCTCGACGAGCACCCCGAGCTGACACCCGTCGGCCAGTACTCCCTGGAGGTGTCGAGCCCGGGGGTCGAACGCATACTGCGCCGGCCTGACCACTTCGAGCGGTATATCGGGACCGAAGTGTCGGTCAAGACGAAGGTGGTCGTCGACGGGGCCCGCCGCCATCAGGGTCGGCTGGTCTCGGCCGGACCGGATGGCATCGTGGTGGCCCGGGCGGACGGGTCCGAGAGCGCGCCGGTCAGGATCGGTCACGAGCAGATCGACCGGGCCCGCATCGTGCTGGTCTGGAGCCCGACCGAGAAGCCAGGCGGCAAGAAGCCCAAGGGTGGCAAGTCCGGGGCCGGGAAGTCCAAGGAGGAGAAGGCTCTCGGTGGGAACTCCGGCGCCGAGAAGGTCAGGACAGGTGATCCCGATCCGGGAGATGCCGGCCACACCGAGGCCACCCGCCACACCGAGGCCACCCGCCACACCGAGGCCACCCGCCACACCGAGGCCACCCGCCACACCGAGGCCACCCGCCACACCGAGGCGGTCAAGCGACCCGCCGCCTCCGGCCTGCCGACAGCCGCAGTTCCGGTCGCATCCAGAGAGAAAGAATCCGAATGATGAAAGACACGAGCATCGACTTCCTCGACGCCCTGCAGCAGATCGCCAAGGATAAAGGTATCAGCGTTGACACCCTCCTCGACGCGCTGGCCAACGCCCTGCTGGCGGCGTACAAGCGGATGCCCGACGCCGAGGAGTTCGCCACCGTTACCGTCGACCCTGATACCGGTGAGATCCGGGTCTACGGCCAGGAGGTGGACGACGACGACAACGTCATCCGGGAATGGGACGTCACCCCTAAGGACTTCGGTCGCATCGCCGCCCAGACCGCCAAGCAGGTGATGACCCAGCGCATCCGCGAAGCGGAGCGCGACCTCAAGTACGAGGAGTATGCCGGGCGCGAAGGTGACATCGTCACAGGCATCATCCAGCAGACCGACAGCCGGTACACGCTCCTCGACCTGGGCAAGGTGGAGGCGCTGCTACCGCAGGCCGAGCACGTGCCCTACGAGAAATACGACCACGGGTCGCGCCTCAAGGCCTACATCGTCGAGGTGCGCAAGACCTCGAAGGGGCCCCAGATCGTCGTCAGCCGCACCCATCCGGGCCTCATCAAGCGGTTGTTCGAGCTGGAGGTGCCCGAAATATCCAGTGGGGTGGTGGAGATCAAGGCGGCCGCCCGGGAGCCCGGCCACCGGACCAAGATCGCGGTCTGGTCCAACGATCCCAACGTCGACCCGGTGGGGGCGTGCGTCGGTGCGCGGGGGGCCCGGGTTCGGATGGTCACCAACGAACTGCGCGGCGAGAAGGTGGACATCGTCCCCTTCTCGGACGACCCTAGGGAGTTCGTGATGCGGGCTCTGCAGCCGGCCAAGGTCAAAGAGGTCCACCTGGACGACTCGACCGGGACCGCAACTGTCGTGGTACATGATTTCCAGCTGTCTCTGGCCATTGGCAAGGAGGGCCAGAACGCCCGCCTGGCGGCCCGGCTGACGGGTTGGCGCATCGACATCAAGAGCGAGACCCAGATGGCGGAGGAGGAGGCCTACGCCGAGCAGGAATGGGCCGAGGGCGAGTGGGTCGAGACCGAGTCGGGTGAGATGGTGTGGCAGCCCGCCGAGGGCGGCGAGGCGGTGTCGGCCGAGCAGTGGTCGGCTGGTTCACCGGAGGAGGGCGAAGGCGAGGACGGTGGGGAAGACGCCGGTGCCGGCGGGGGCGGCGGAGCCGATGGCGCAGCCGACTCCGCCGGCGGTGCGGGGGGTGGCGGAGCCGATGGCGCGGCTGACTCCGCCGGCGGTGCCGCGGCCGCCGACGACGTACCAGAGGCGTCGGCCGGCCAGGTCCCCCCGGCCGAGGTGGCGGTGGCCGCCGACGAGTCGGGAGCCGACGGGTAGCCCTGCGGGCGGGGCCGGCACCGCTTCGGACGTGCGTCGGATGCCGGACCCGTAGCGGGGCCGGTAGGCTGGTCAGGGTCGCCCGTGCAGAGGACGGCTCACTCGTAGTAAGCCGGGTCGCTCCCGGCCGAGGCGCGTGGCTCTGCCGGGACCTCCGTACCGGAGGCCCCGAGGTCGGCTGCCTCGAAGCCGCAGAACGCCGGAACGCCTTCTCCCGGGCCTTCCGGTCCGAAGTGCCAGCCGGTGCTACCGCCCTGCTTAGAGCAAGCCAACCGGAACGTGAGAACATGGAAGTCCAAGAGCAGCAACCGAGAAGGGACTGACGCAGCAACTTGCCGAAGAAGATCCGGGTTTACGAGCTAGGACGCGAGCTCGGCCTCACCAACAAAGAAGCGCTCGACCTGTGCCTGCAGATGGGCATCGGGGTCAAGAGCCACTCCTCGAGCATCGAGGAGCAGCAGGCCGACCGGGTTCGCCGTAAGGCCGATCAGGAGGGCCTGCGCCGGCCGGTCCAGCCCGAGGGGGCCGAGGATAACGAGGCCAAGGAGGCCTCAGCCGCTGCCGATCGTCCCGCTGCCGATCGTCCCGCTGCCGATCGTCCCGCTGCCGATCGTCCTGCTGCCGATCGTCCTGCTGCCGCGCCCACCGATCGTCCGGCTGCGCCTTTGGAGCGTCCGGCTGGCGCGCTGGCCGATCGTCCGCCTGGCGCGCCGGCCGACCGTCCCGCCGTGGCTGCGTCGGGTCTTCCCACGCCCGCCGATCGTCGGGCTGCGCCTTTGGAGCGTCCGGCTGGCGCGCCGGCCGACCGTCCGGCCGTGGCTGCGTCGGGACTCCCCGTGCCGCCGGATCGTCCGGTTGGCGCGCCCGCCGATCGGCCGGCTGCCGCGCCCGACCAACCTGCGGCGGTGGTCAACGGCGGGCGGGCGGCCGGTCAAGTCGCTCCCGCCGCCCGCGACAGTGGTGGTGCCGCGCCTCGCCCGGCCCCCCTGCACGGCACGGCCACCAACGCCCCGGCCCGCCCGGCGGCCGCCGGCGCCGCTCCGACCGCGGGGAGCCAGGCTCCCG
>JAKBAX010000414.1 GCA_021808785.1 Actinomycetes bacterium
CACGGGCAACGTCGCTTTGGTGATAGTCCACCAGGCCGCCACCGTCACTCCGTCCGACCTGTCCGCCACCATCGATTGGGGGGACGGAGTGATCTCGGCGGGAACCGTCGTCGCCGCTCCGCCCGCAATACAAAGCGCCGTCGGCGCCGGCGCCTTCGCCTTCGTTGTGCAGGGCACGAACACCTACTACTCCGATCTCAACTCGACGTTCTCCGTCAATATTCAGGGCCCAGGCACAGACTCCGGGTCGGGATCGGCTCCGGTGATCATCGACCCGCTGAAGCCGACCGCGTTCTTCACCGCCAACCCAACGAACCCGGTTCAGGATGGGATCGGCTTGTTCGTGCCGGAAGCGGCCCAACCCGGGCAGCTCCCGATCGTCAGCTATAAGTGGCAGATCCTCGACGGCAACCCGGTCATCGATAGCCCGAGCACCGACCCGATATACGAGTCCGTACTGTCCCAGCTTCAACAGGACCCAGGCAACGGAATATTGCGCACCCAGGCCATCGCCCTCGGCATCCTGCCTACCGACGCCAACGGCGGTCCATTCGGCATCGGGGGCCTCAGCGCTGACCAGGTACGCCAGGTCGTCGGGGTCTGGCAGGCGTACTTCCCGTACCACATCGTGCCCCACCTCTTCGACTTCTACGGCGCTGTCGGGGTCGGCTTGACCGTTGTCGACAAGGCCGGGCACCAGAGCAGCCAGTACACACAGAACTACTCGGTCTCGCGGGACTGTCTGCCGTGGGGTGGTCCGCTTTCGAAATGGTTCGGCGGCTACACCGTTTGTGACACCTACAACGGCATTGCTGCCCAGTTCGGTCCCAAGCGGGGGCCCGACTATCTGTCGGTGAGCTTGTCGGGTATCCCCGGCCTTAGCGGCGACACCCTCGGCATCGGATTCGGCCTGTCCCTGACCGTCATCCCGCGGCTGCTTTTCACCGACCCGGCTAACGCCGCGTTCGTTTCGATCCAAGCGCAAGTTGGGGTGGGGACGCCGGGCAACTCCCTCAATATCTCCCAGGGATGGCTCGGACCGCCCGATCCGAACAACTACCCGAACAATGCCGAAGACATAGCCAGTTTCGTGGATGGGACCGATCTCTTCGGGGGCTTCGCCGCCGGGTTGTTCGGACTAGGACTGGGTTTCACCGCCCTGGAGAACCCGTCCACCGGACAAGCCGGTGAGGAGGACAGCTACAATCTGACCAGCAACCCGGGAGTCTCCGCATCCGCCGGGGCTGGGGCCACCTGCGCTTTCAGTTTGGGCACCATCAGCAGCCAGGTCGCCCAGAACCTTCAGACGTTCTACAACGGGTGGTACCAAAACCCGGGCAACGCCAACAACGGCCAGCTCCAGAACGCCGTCGGCGCTGTCGTAAATTCGATCGGCCTGAGCGCCATCTTGAACACCGCGGGCAACGCCATCAGCAACTGCCGGCTGTGACGACCTCGTCGGTGCACCGACCACTGTGGACGGTGTCGGCGGAACGGCGGAGGCCACTGGTCGAAGTTGGGGTGGTCGGCGCCGTGGAGCGTCGAGGTAGTCGGACGGGATGACGATCCGGCGCCGACCGACAGGTCCCAACTGTGGGTGGGCCGTGGCTACCTGGGCGGCACGGGCGCCGCGGTGGCCGGTAGAGGCCAGGGCGGTTTCGATCTGGGTCCGGCGGGAGGAGAAGGCGGCCAGCGCATCGTCGGGGAGGCCGGCTACATCGGCCTGACCGTTGACCGCGGTTCGCCACTCGAGGCCGAGCCGTTCGGTGAGCTCAGCCCGTAGGGCGGACTGATACACATAGCCGGCCGTCTTGGCCCAGCCGAAGATGCGGCGGCCGTCGAGCGCTCCCCAGCGGCCGTCGATCCTCTGCGGAGGGCGCCGGTAAGGCGGAGCACCTCGATGAGGGCCCCATCCCCAAGAGGCGTACTCCTTCTCCCGGTTCAAGCAGCGGCGTTTGTCGGTTGAGGGTTCCTCGGCCCAGATGCTCTCGGGCGCGGCCGCGATCATGTCGCCGCGTGGGAGCTGTGGGGCTGGCGATTAGGCTCGTCGACCGTACGCCGCCGCGAGCGTGACCATCGTGCGCCCGATCCCGATTGGATGGAGGACCCGCCGTTGTCGGCGATCTTCGAGTACATAGCCCCTTCCGGTTCAGTGCATGCCTGGCCCTTGCGCCCGGCGGGGGGCACTGCGGCATCCGCATCGTTCACCGTCTGTATCGGAGCCCCGCGATGACGCTCGCATCGAACCGCTCGGAGTGGCAGGAGGCGGTGGCCGAGTACGCTCAGCCTCGTCTCAGACGTGGATTGTTCGACATCGTCACCTCCGCAGTGCCCTACCTGGGTCTATCCGTGGCCATGTACCTGTTGCTGCCCGTCTCGCCCTTGATGGTCGGGGCCCTGGTGATTCCGACGGCCGGGTTCCTGGTACGGGTGTTCGTCATGTTTCACGACTGCACACACGGCTCACTGCTTCCCTCCCGGCGGGCGAACAGATGGGCAGGCCGTATCCTCGGGTTGCTCGTGCTCTCGACCTTTTATCAATGGCGCCATGAGCACGCCGGGCACCACGCCACCTCAGGGGATCTCGACCGCCGCGGGGAAGGCGATGTCGAGACCTTGACCGTCGCCGAGTATCAGGCGCGGCGGTGGCGGGGTCGGCTCGCCTACCGGCTGTTTCGTTACCCGCTGGTGATGTTCGGGCTCGGCCCGGTGTTCGCCATGCTCATCGAACCCCGGCTGGTGCGTCGCGGCACACCATCGCGGATGCGCAAAAGCGTGCTCTGCACCGACGCTGCGGTGGCCGTCATAGTCGCCGCACTGTGCTGGCTGATCGGCTGGGAGGACCTGCTGACCGTGTGGGCACCACCGGCTTTGTTGGCCGGCTCGGTCGGCATATGGCTGTTCTACGTCCAACACCAATTCGAGAACGTCAACTGGCAGCGCCACGACGAGTGGAGCTATGCCGCCGCGGCGCTGCGTGGCGGCTCGTACCTGAAGCTCCCCAAGCTGCTGCAGTTCTTCACCGCCAACATCGGCTTGCATCATGTCCATCACCTCAACCCTCGGATCCCGAACTACAACCTGCAGCGCGCCCACGACAGCAACGTGGTCTTCGCCGGCGTCCCGACGGTCTCGATCCGTGACGGTCTTCGGGCCGTCCACCTCAAGCTTTGGGATGAAGACGCCGGCCGACTCGTGACCTTCTCGCAAGCCAACCTCCACCCCGAACGCGCTCTCACGTAACTTCGCTCGAAGCGATTCAGATGTCAGCCGCGAAACCCCCGGCGAATACTCTCCTGCTACGCCACTGATAGCCCACCAGCCGTCCGCAGCCGTCCGGCGGACAAACGCGGAGCATGCGTCAGCGACTCTTCCGGGACAGTCGGCGGCACCCTCTGGGCATCTAATATCCGGAGCCGTCCCCAGCCCGGCGTCGGGCGTCACTACGAGAACGGCGATGTGTCGAGGACTATAGGGCGTTGATCTGTTTCGGAATCGGGAAGGTGAGCACGTCAACCCTCGGCCGGTTGACGTCGCCAGCGTGTAATAAAGGTCGGCCGCTGGCATCAAGGTGGCGCAGCGACCCCAGTCCTTCCGGCAACTCGCCGCAGCCGTTACGGCATCCTCAGCCCGCGGGTGGTAGACTGGGGCTCAGCTCATCTCGAGCATTGCGCTCCCGTTTTCGGGAGAAGATTGGGGGTTCCAATGGGAACCCAAGACTCGGCAGTTACGTCTCCTGGTGGCGTGACCCAAGG
>JAKBAX010000415.1 GCA_021808785.1 Actinomycetes bacterium
CCACCCCGACCGGCCCCCGGCCGGCATCTCAACCCGCCCCCGCCCCGACCTCACGACGCTCGCGGCACCAGCCCGCAGACCCCACCCCAAGGTGGCTGACCCGCCGCGCCCAGCTCGCCGTTGTGATTTTCCGGTCAGCTCGTGAGCAACTCGACCTGCAGGGCCTTCACCACCGCGGGTTCGGTCACGATCTCGATCTCGGTGATCACGTCACCGACGACGCGGAAGGCGAAGATCGCCCGGGGCCGGCCGCCCGGGGCCCATACCGCGCCGGGCAGGCCGTCGATGAGGGCCACCTGGGCTGCCGCGGCCTGCCCGCTCAGCGCGTTGGCGACCGCCTGGCGGCCCCGCAGCTCCGGTGCCAGCCGGGGCGCGCCGCGATCTTGATTGGCGGCCGCCGATCGCACCGCGGCCTGGTCGGCCCGCAGGACCGCATCGGGATCGAGAAGTGATATCAGCGTCTCGAGCTCCCCCCGCCGGGACGCGGCCAGGAAGGCCTCGACGATCTCCTGCTGGCGTTGCCGATCGCGGGGGTGCGCCTCGTCGATGCCCTGGATGCGCCGCCGGGCCCGGCTGGCCAGCTGCCGGGCCGCGGCGGGGGTACGGTCGACGATCCGCGCGATGTCCTCGAAGGGGACGGCGAACAGGTCGTGGAGCACGAAGGCCAGACGTTCGGCCGGGCCGAGGGTGTCGAGCACCATCAGCAGGGCCGGACCCAGGGTGTCGGCGAGAACCGCCTCGTCCTCCGGTCCGCTCTGGACGGGGTCGGGCTCGTCGCCGGGCATGGGCTCTTCGGGTCGGGTCCGCCGGGCGCGCAGCACCCCCAGGCAGACCCGGGAAAAGCCGGTCGTGAGCCAGCCCCCCAGGTTCTCGATCCGCTCGGCGTCCGATCGGTCGAGGCGCATCCAGGTCTCCTGCACCGCATCCTCGGCTTCCGTTATGGACCCGAGCATGCGGTAGGCCACCGACTGCAGCCTCCGCCGGTTGGCCTCGAATTGGGTCGCCAGGTCGTCGTCCATAGGTGTCAGATTGACGCGCCCGGGGTCAGGTATGTGACAGCTGGTCCCACAGGTGCCTGTCACACTTTGCCTGCGGGGCGCGTCATCGATGGCATGACAGCCAGAATGAGCAACCCAGCCAGCATGTTGCCGGAAGCGATGACCGGGATACAGTCGGTCATCAAAGCGTCCCACAGCGCCGGAGTGCCTCACTCCACCATGGCGCTGGCCCACCTTCGAGCCAGTCAGATCAACGGGTGCAGTCCCTGTGTCTATAACGGAGCCATCACCGCCCAGAAGGCCGGCGAGACCGACGAGCGCCTGTTCGCGGTGGCCGCCTGGCGCGAGACCGACCTTTTCACCGAATCCGAACGGGCGGCATTGGCCCTGGCCGAGGCGATGACCCGATTGGCCGACCGGACCGACGCGGTCCCCGACGAGGTGTGGAACCAAGCGGCCGACCACTTCGACGAGCAGCAGCTGGCTGGGCTGGTTCTGTGGGTCGCGACGACCAATCTCTTCAACCGGCTGAACGCCACGACCAGGCAACCGGCCGGCGCCGCCTGGTGACACGATGAACTGGATTGAAAGGGCGCCTACATGAAGACGATGACGTGCCAACAGCTCGGTGGGCCCTGCGATTTCTCGCACCGGGGGTCGAGCGCGGACGAGGTCATCAAGGCCCAGGACCGGCACCTGCGGGAGATGGTCGACGGCGGCGACCGGGAGCACCAGCCGGCCCTGAAGGACATGAAGGGCCGCTGGAAGCATCCCATCTCCGGGATGGGCTGGTACCGCCAGGCCAAACGCGACTTTGCCGCCCTACCCGACGAGTAGGCGCCCTCTCCAGCCCTAGCCGAGACCCGGCGCGTCGAAGGCGATGACCTGGCCCCCGGAGGTGAGCTCCCAGTACCCGGTCGTGGCCCCGTCGGTGGCCATGCCGACCATGGGCGAGCCCAGGCGGCTGCCGCCCATCGACCCGTGGAACGGGGCCTGACCGAAGGCGAACAGGCCCCCGTCGGCGGCGACCATCCAGTAGCCCTGGCTATTGGCGGTGGAGGCCATGCCGACCACGGGCTCAACCAGGCGCACGTTGCCGGTGGAACCGAGGAACGGGGCGTCGCCGAAGGCGAAGATCCCGCCGTCGGAGGCGACCAGCCAGTACCCCTGCCCGTCGGCGGTGGAGGCCATGCCGACGATGGGCTGGTCGAGGCGCACGTTGCCGGTGGACCCGTAGAAGCGGGCGTCGCCGAAGGCGAAGATGCCGCCGTCGGAGGCGACCAGCCAGTACCCCTGCCCGTCGGCGGTGGAGGCCATGCCGACGATGGGCTGGTCGAGGTGGATGCCGCCGGTGGACCCGAAGAACTGGGCGTCACCGAAGGAGAACACCCCCCCGTCCCGGGCGACCATCCAGTAGCCGCGTCCATCCGGGGTGGCGGCGACCCCGACGATGGGCTGGTCGAGGCGGATACCGGCGAGCGAGCCGAAGAAGCCGGCCGCGCCATAGGCGGTCAGGGCTCCGTTGCTGCCGACGACCCAGTATCCGTGGCCGGTGGGGACGGCGGCCATACCCACAGCTTCCTCGACTGGCGCCGCGCCCGGAACGGCTGACGACCAGAGGATGCCGGCCGGGCCGTAGAGGACGAGTTGCCCGTTCTCCTGCATGGCCAGATAGTCGGCCCCGGTCCCTGAGGTGTAGGTCGACCACGCCACACCCTGGGGGCCCAGCAGCTCGACGGCCCCGTCGGTCTCCATGACCAGTTCGGTAGCTCCGCTGCCAGCCGTGTTGCTGGACCACACCGGTCCTCCGGGGCCGCTGACCACCAGATCGCCGTCGTCCTCCAATGTGGCCGAGTACCGACCGTCGATGGATACCAGAGGCTCCGTGGTGGTGAGCGGCGCGGCGATGGTCAGGGCATCGTGGAGGTCCAGGTAGGGGTCCACCTGACCGGCGGCCATCGTCGGCACCGTCCCGGGCGGGGGCAGGGGGGTGCCCAGGTAGTCGGGGGCCGACCCGGAGTCCAAGAAGTTGGTCACCGGTCCGGACATGGCCAACGCGAACCGCAGAGCGCCGGACTGCCACGCCGCGCACTGGACCGAATTGGGGTCCTGAGGGCAGAAGTGCCCGCCGTCGGCCGCCCGGACGATGTTCTGGCCGCCCGCCCCGCAGTAGCTCTCGAACGGCAGGCACGGGAGGGTCCAGGCGAACTGGCCGTTGGACTCCACCGAGGCCCCGGCGTTGACGAAAGTCACCCCGGGAGTGGACGCCGCGATCGAGGCGTAGATCTCGTTGAGGTGGTCCCACTGGGTGTCGCCGTCGAGGACCTCCCCGTAATTGTCCGGGGAGCCGATGAGGAACACGTGCGCCCCGGCGGCCACGAAGGCTTGGGCGTCCTGGGTGGTCTGCTGCTGGTAGGCCGCGTAGTACTGGTCCTGGGTCGGGAACGACATGCACCCGAAGTCGTTGCCACTGAACTGCAACACCGCCACTGACACGGTGTGGGTGGCTGCGTCGGAGAGCATCTGCGAGGTCCAATTGCACGGGGCGGTGCCCGGGTAGACGTGATCCACCACTTTGGCCCCGCCGAGGCCGGCGAAGAAGTTGAAGTAGCCCTCCGCTTGGGCCGACAGGCTGTCGCCGTAGAGGACCACCGTCGGCTCGGCCCCGCGGGGGTCGGCCGATGCGGCCGGAACCAACCCGATCGCCCACAATGCCACCGCCGCCACCGCCGCCACCGAGGCCAG
>JAKBAX010000416.1 GCA_021808785.1 Actinomycetes bacterium
CCAGCTGGCCGAGGTTCATCTCGGGTATGAGGATCTTGTGGTACGAACGAAGCAGCTGACCCAGGTTGGCCGGGAACGGGTTGAGGTGGCGCAGTTGGGCATGGGCCACCGTGTAGCCCCGGGCCCGTACCCGCCGGACCCCGGCGGCGATGGCGCCATAGGTGGATCCCCAGCCGAGCACCAGCACCTCGGCCCGCCCGGTCGCGCCGGCTGCATCGGGGTCGTCCACTTCCACGTCGGGGATGTCCTTGGCGATGCCGGCCACCTTGGCCACCCGCAGGCGGCTCATCAGGTCATGATTGCCGGCGTCGTAGGAAACGGTGCCCGACCCGTCGGCCTTCTCCAGACCGCCGATGCGATGCGCCAACCCTGGCGTGCCGGGAATGGCCCACGGGCGGGCCAGCGTGTCGGAATCGCGCAGGTAGGGCCAGAAGGTGGGGTTGCCGTCCTCGTCAGTGTGGTTGGTCTCGGTGGCGAACTCGACGCTGATGTCGGGCAGGGAGTCCACGTCGGGGATCCGCCACGGCTCAGCCCCGTTGGCCAGGTAACCGTCCGACAGCAGGAACACCGGGGTGCGGTACTTGAGGGCGATGCGGGCTGCCTCGATGGCGGCGAAGAAGCAGTCACCGGGGGTGGAGGGGGCCACGATGGGGACCGGGGCCTCACCATGGCGGCCGTACATGGCCTGCAGCAGGTCGGCCTGCTCGGTCTTGGTCGGCAGTCCGGTGGAGGGTCCGCCCCGCTGGATGTCGATGATCAGCAGCGGCAGCTCCAGGCTGACGGCCAGGCCGATCGACTCGGTCTTCAGGTCGATGCCCGGGCCACTGGTGGTGGTGATGCCGAGAGACCCGGCATAAGAAGCGCCGATGGCCGCCCCGATCCCGGCGATCTCGTCCTCCGCCTGCACGGTGCGCACCCCGAAGTTCTTGTGCTTGGACAACTCGTGCAAGATGTCCGACGCCGGGGTGATCGGATAGGAGCCGAGGAACAACGGCAGTTTGGCCAGCTGCCCCGCCGCGATCAGCCCCCATGCCAGTGCGGTGTTCCCGGAGATGTTCGTGTACACGCCCGGGTCGAGCGCCGCCGGCTTCACCTCGTAGGTGGTGGGGAAGAGCTCCGCCGTCTCCCCGAAGTTCCACCCCGCCTTGAAGGCCAGAGTGTTGGCCTCGGCGACCATCGGGGTCTTGCCGAACCGCTGCTGGATCCAGATCAGGGTCGGCTCTTCCGGACGGCCGTAGAGCCAGCTGATCAGGCCCAGCGCGAAGAAGTTCTTGGACCGCTCCGCGTCGCGGGGTTTGGTCCCCGACGGCTTCACCGCCTCGAGTGTCAACGAGGTCATCGGTACCTGGTAGACGGTGTAGTCGCCCAGGCTCTCGTCCTCGAGCGGGTTGGCGCCGTAACCGGCCTTCTGCAGGGACCGGTCCTCGAAGCTGTCGCAGTTGACGATGATGGTCCCGTTCGGCGTCAGGTCGCTGACATTGGCCTTCAACGCGGCCGGGTTCATGGCCACCAGGACGTTCGGGTGGTCGCCCGGCGTCAAGATGTCGTGGTCGGAGATGTGCACCTGGAACGCCGACACCCCGGCCAGCGTGCCGGCCGGAGCACGAATCTCGGCCGGGAAGTCGGGAAGGGTCGAAAGGTCGTTGCCGAACAGAGCCGACGAAGTGGTGAACCGATCGCCCGTCAGCTGCATACCGTCGCCGGAGTCACCGGCGAAACGGATGACCGCCCGGTCGAGATCGACTACCGGACGCGCAGTGGCTTCTGTTTCGGACATGTGGTGATTCTACGGTCCAGACACCCTCAGACTCATGTTGGCCGGACTGTGGCGGCCACCGAGCCGGTCAGGCGATGCTGATGCTCCCGTCGAGGTAAACGTCCTGGATGGCGTTCAAAAGGGCGATACCGTCACGAGTCGGGCGCTGGAACGCCTTGCGGCCCGAGATCAGCCCCGCGCCCCCGGCCCGCTTGTTGATCACCGCGGTGCGGATCGCCTGAGCCAGGTCGGTGTCGCCCTTCGACTCGCCTCCGCTGTTGATGAGGGGGATGCGGCCCATGTAGCAGTTGACCAGCTGCCAGCGGGTCAGGTCGATGGGGTGCTCGGTGGTGAGCTGGTCGTAGACCAGGGGGTCGGTCCGCCCGAACCCGATGGCGGTGTAGCCCCCGTTGAGCTCCGCCTGCTTCTGCTTGATGATATCGGCCTCGATGGTCACGCCCAGATGGTTGGCCTGCCCGGTCAGGTCGGCGGCCACGGAGTAGTCGACGCCGTCCTTCTTGAAGGCGTTGTTGCGCAGGTAGCACCAAAGTACGGTGAACATCCCCAGATCGTGGGCCTCCTGGAAGGCCTCCGACACCTCTTGGATCTGGCGGGTGGCGTGCTCCGAGCCGAAGTAGATGGTGGCCCCCACCCCGGCGGCCCCGAGGTCATAGGCCTCCCGGGCGGATCCGAACATGATCTGGTCGTACTGACTCGGGTAGGTGAGTAGCTCGTTGTGGTTGAGCTTGACGATGAAGGGGATCTTGTGGGCGTAGCGCCTCCCCACCATCCCCAATACCCCGACCGTCGTGGCCACCGCATTGCAGCCCCCTTCGATGGCCAGCTCCACGATGTTCTTGGGATCGAAATAGGCCGGGTTGCGGGCGAACGAGGCGGCACCGGAGTGCTCGATGCCCTGGTCCACCGGCAGGATGGACAGGTACCCGGTGTGGGCCAACCTCCCGTGGGCGTACATGGCCTCCAGGTTGCGCAGCACCTGGATGGGCCGGTCCGACCAGCTCATGACCTGATCGATGGCATCGCCCCCCGGGAGCACCAGATCCTCTCGGGGGATCCCCTTGCACTGGTAGGAGAGCAGTGCATCGGCTTCGTCACCGAGCAGCTTGTGCAGATCCATCGGCTGGGCACTCCTCGAGGCTGGGGCCGGATCAGCGCCGGCAGGGCGAACCGGAGCCGCCACGGCGCCGGCGTACACCGTGAGCCTAGGCGCCTGGCCGGGCGACCCGGGCCGGTCTTTGGACCCAGATTCGCAGCGGGTGGCTCGACCGGCGGATGGCGCCCGGCCGCCCCCGCTTGCGCTCCGGGGTGTGAGTCGGCTCAGCCGGCCGGACCGCCATCGGCAGCTCGACTCAGGGCGTCGGTCGCTTCGGCCACGAGGCCCCGCATCTTGGCCCGGCTGGAACTGCGCACGATCCTGGTCGCCACCACCTCGGTGCGACTCTGGGTCACCCCCCCGGCCCGGAAGAACCTCCGCCGCACCCGGCCCAGGACCGCCACCTCGGTACCGGCGTCGAGCCCGGACACCCAGGCCGGCGCCCCCGGCCATTGCACCGGCACCGGCTCGGCCGGGCTGTCGGGCCGCCTCACGGTCACTTCCAGGGCGACCAGCCGGTCTCCCGACGGCAGCACGATGTCCTGGGCGGGCCGGGCCAGCAGCCCCTGAAGGAACACGACGTTGAACATCCACTCACCTCCATGGCGTACTCGTGACGAGGTCGGCCGAGCCGACGAAGCGCCTGGGAGAGGTGCGATGTCCAACTTATCGGCGGGGTGTGACCGCCAGAACGGCCAGGCTGCCGCCACCACTGACCGGTGCGTTGGTGAAGGCGATCAGCGGAGGGCCCGGATGCGGCTGCGGACGTCGAAGGCGTCGGGGTCGGTCGACGCGACCCGGTTGAACAGATCCCTGGCCCGCGGCACGTCACCGGCCCGCTCGTAGAGGTCGGCGAGCGCTACCAGG
>JAKBAX010000417.1:0-542 GCA_021808785.1 Actinomycetes bacterium
AGGGGCTCCAGCGCAGCCCCCGGCTGGTGCGTCTGGATGCCGGGACGCCGCCGCCCGACGACGTGATCAGTGCCGAGCAGGTGTCCGTCCTCGTCATCCCGGACGGCGCCATCGGGCTGCCCACCCTCGCCGCGCTGGAGCAGGGGATCCCCGTCATCGCCGTGCGGGAGAACACCAACCTCCTACACAACGACCTGACCCGCCTGCCGTGGAGACGCGGCCAGCTGCACGTGGTCGACAACTACTGGGAGGCGGTCGGGGTGATGGCCGCCATGCGCAGCGGGATCGACCCGGCCATCGTCCGGCGGCCGATCGCCGACACCCGTGAGGTCATCGTCACCGGACGGGCACGGTCGCCAGAGCCGGCGATGGTGGGGACATGATCGGGCGGCGGGTGCCCTCCGGGTACCGTCGGGGCGCCCCACCACGCCGGGTCCTGTGCCGCAAGCCGCTGCCCGACCGGGCACCGTTGCCGGGAACGACGCGCCGACCGAGCCCGATGACTGGCCGGATCACCGCGTTCCCGGCGGGCGACAGCACAA
>JAKBAX010000417.1:552-3736 GCA_021808785.1 Actinomycetes bacterium
CGCCTGTTGCCGGGCCGGGATCAGGAGCGTCACAGCCTGGTGCGAGGATCGCGCCGGCCCAAACGTGAAGTGGTGGCCTCACGAAACGTGAAGACCTCCAACGCGAGGTCTTCACGTTTGGCGTTGACCTGGCACGATGCGACGTGATCGGGGGCCCGCCCACGGCATAAGCGGGCGCCGCCCACATCCCGGGGTGGTCAGCGCCGCCGGGGAGTGCGGGGGTCTGCCTCAACGATCGAGAGGCTGAGGCGCTCGAGCTGGCGGACAAGGGAACGCAGCCGCCGTTCGTTGTCGAACCACGGGCCGTAGTCGGCTACCTGCTCGGGGCTGAGGGTGCAGCTGGTGGTCTTGCCCCCGACCTTCCGGCTCCACTGGGTATAGGGACCGTGGAGGACCGGAGGATCCGCGTGGCAGTGACAGCCGGCATGGGTGCACGTGAAACGGCGCTCGGTGAGGCTTCCGGGGAGGACGAAGCCCATCTCGCTCAGCGCCTTGGCGATGGCCGCCTGCTCGTCGAGCTGCCTCGGGCTGACCTGCATACACCACCTTCCCACGAGCATCCACCATCGGACGGGTTGCACACAGTATATCTACGGTGTGCAGTCCGTGGAGGTGGCCGCCACGATCGAGCGCTTCAGCCCGCGCACCGTCTCGCCGACCGTCGCCGCCTTCGCCAAGGAGCTGACGGCGGCGGCCGCGCCCTCGTCGCAGTCCCGGGCGAGGGCCTTCCTCTTCGCTGCCAGCCGGCTCGGTGCCTTCGGCGAGGCGATGGGTCTCGACCTCTCGCCCGAGGTCCTGGTCCACCCCTCGGTGATCGAGCGGTGCTGCCATCCGCAGACAAGCGCGATGTCGCAGCCCACCAGGCGCACCGTGCGCACCAACCTGCGGGCCATCGCCCGGGCGCTTGCCCCGGAACCTCCGCCGGTCCTGTTGTCGCGCGAACGGGCACGGCCGCCCTACACGAGGGCCGAGATGGCCGACTATCTGGCCCTGTGCGATGCCCAGCCGACCGAGGCACGGCGCATCCACGCCTCGGCCCTCATCGGTCTCTGCGCCGGAGCGGGGCTCGTGGGTGCCGACATGAAGGCCGTCGCTGGCACGGACATCAGCTCGCGTTCGGGCGGCGTGGTCGTCTCGGTGCGCGCCGGACGCAGGCCGCGTGTGGTGCCGGTCCTCGCCCGCTACCACGACCGGCTCCTCGTCGCTGCCCGGTTCGCCGGCGAGCGGCTCGTGATCGGGGGGACCGCTGCGACCAGGCGCAACGTGACCACCCCGCTCACCGCCTCGCTGGCCGGCGGAGCCGACCTCCCCCGGCTGGAGATCGCCCGGCTGCGGGCCACGTGGCTCTGCGAGGTCGCCGAGATGATCGGGCTGCGGGCCTTCATGGACGCGGCCGGCATCACCTGCTCCCAACGCCTGGGCGACCTCGTGGCGAGCCTTCCCGTGGTGGGCGAGGCAGAGGCGGTGGCCGTGCTCGGCAGGCGCCGGTGAGCGTCGCCCTTGCCCGCATGGAGGCGATCGTCGACGCCAGCGGGATCGCACCGGTGGTCGAAGCCCGCATGCCCATCGGTGTCCGCCCCCGCCAGCTCCGTGTACGCACCCTCCTCGTGGGGATGCTGCTCTGCCAGGCCGATGGCCGCCCCGCCCACCTCCGCCGTGTCCACCAGGCGCTTCTCGAGCTCGCCGACGGCGACAGGGATCGTCTCGGGGTCGTTGCCTCCTGGCCCAGCGGTCCCCACGTCCTCACCTACCGCCAGGTGGAACGGACGTTCGCCGTGGTCGTCGGCGCGCTGGAGGACGAGCACCCCGGCGGCACGCCCACCAAGGTGTGCCAGGACGTGCTCGACGCGTTGGTGGAGGCATCGGTGCCCGGGGGCCAGCAGGACGCGTCACGCTCGCTGGCACTCGACTGGACCGACGTGGAGTCCTTCTCCACCAGGCGCACCAAGCCCGACGGCGCCTATGCCGACGGGGAGGCATCGTGGGGGCACAGGAAGGGCGGGGGGCCAGGCGAGAAGGACGAGCTGTTCTTCGGCTACTACCTGTCCTTGGCCACCATGGTCGAAGACGACAGAGGCGGTGCGGTCCCCGAGCTGGTGCGGCGGATGAACCTCGTTGCCTGCGACCACGACCCGGTTCCCCCCATGGTCCGCGTCCTCACCGAGATGGCCGCCGGCGGTGTCCCGCTCGGCGACGTGGTGGCCGACTCGGGCTACGCCCACCGGGTGCCCTCCCACTTCGCCCTGCCACTCCGGGCCGCAGGGGCCTCCCTCGTGATGGACCTGCACCCCTCTGACCGCGGCACCCAGGGCACCTATGCCGGCACGGTGCTGCACCACGGGAACTGCTACTGCCCCGGCACACCTGTCCGCCTCTTCGGCCAGGCCCCCCTCGCCCGGGGAGCGAGCGACGAGGACATCCGGTCCCACGACGCACGAGCTGGTGAGCTGGCCCGCTACAAGCTCGGGCGAGTGACGGCTGTCGACCCCGAGGGCTTCCACCGGGTCGCCTGCCCGGCCCTCACGGGAAAGGTCCGCTGCCCGCTGCGGGAGGGCTCGATGGCCCTCCCACTCGACCGCCCGGAGGTCACCGCACCGCCCGAGCACCCGCCGACGTGCTGCACCCAGCAGACCATCACGGTGCCGCCCTCGGTCAACCAGAAGACCTCCCAACGCCACGACTACCCAGGCCCGGCCTGGCGACGTTCCTATGCCCGGCGCTCGGCCGCCGAGCGGGCGAACGCCCGCATCAAGGACCCCGCGACGATCGACGTCGCCCGGGGCTGGTGCCGGACGATGGGGCTCGTGCCCATGAGCCTCTTTGTCGCCTGCGCCCTCATCGTGCGCAACCTGGCGGTGGCCGACGCCTTCAGCGCGCATGAAGCCGAGAACGCACGCCGGATCGCCGCCGGCCGACCGCCGCGCACCCGGCGGCGGCAACGGACCACCCTTTCCGATCTCGTCGGCGCGTCGCCATAAACGACCGCATCCGCGCACATCGCCGCCCATCTGTGGCGCCAGGCGCCTCGGCGCGCTCGATTGCCGACGTCGATCCCGCCCGCCTGTTGCCGGGCCGGGATCAGGAGCGTCACAGCCTGGTGCGAGGATCGCGCCGGCCCAAACGTGAAGTGGTGGCCTCACGAAACGTGAAGACCTCCAACGCGAGGTCTTCACGTTTGGCGTTG
>JAKBAX010000418.1 GCA_021808785.1 Actinomycetes bacterium
GCGGGGCGCGGCGGCCCGCAACCTGGTCGTGGCCCAACTGGATCTGGTCAAATCTTTGGAAGAGGACCGGGTACTGCGCTCGGTACTGGCCCTGGTCGATTCCACCCTGCGGACCAACTTCTTCCTGGCCCCTTCCGACGACGGTGGGGCCGGTACGGGGGAGGCGCGGCGACCGCTGGTGATCAAGATGGAGAGCCGGTCGGTGCCGGACCTGCCCCGGCCCCGACCCCAGGTCGAGACCTTCGTGCACGGGCCCACGGTCGAGGGTATCCACCTCCGGGCCGGTTTGATCGCCCGCGGCGGGCTGCGATGGAGCGAGCGGCCGGCCGACTTCCGCACGGAGGTACTCGACCTGGCCTTCGCCCAGGTCAAGAAGAACGCCATCATCGTGCCCACCGGGGCCAAAGGGGGGTTCGTCTGCCGCACCCCGGGTCGCCCCGGGCCCGACGACGTGCGTACCGCCTATCAGATCTTCGTGGCCGGATTGCTCGATGTCACCGATGACATCGTGGGTGGCGTGACGGTCACCCCGGCCGGCGTGGTGGCTGCCGACGGCCCCGATCCCTATCTGGTGGTGGCGGCCGACAAGGGGACGGCCACCTTCAGCGACCTGGCCAACTCGATCAGTGAGGGCCGCCGGTTCTGGCTGGGCGATGCCTTTGCCTCCGGCGGATCGCGAGGCTACGACCACAAGGCCATGGGCATCACCGCCCGCGGCGCCTGGGTGGCGGTGCGCCGGCACTTCCGCGAACTGGCCACCGACGTGGCTACCGATGCGATCACGGTGGTCGGAGTGGGTGACATGTCCGGTGACGTGTTCGGCAACGGCATGCTGCGCAGCCGGGCCATCCGGCTGGTGGCCGCCTTCGACCACCGCCACGTGTTCATCGATCCTGACCCGGACCCGGCGGTGGCCTTCGAGGAGCGGCGGCGCCTGGCCGGGCTGGCCCGGTCCAGCTGGGCCGACTACCGGGCCGAGCTGATCTCCGAGGGCGGCGGGGTGTGGTCGCGCGACACCAAGGTGGTGCCCCTGTCGCCCCCGACCAGACTGGCCCTGGGCGTCGAGGACGAGTCCCTGAGTCCTCCGGAGGTGGTGTCGGCCATCCTGCGGGCTCCGGTCGATCTGCTCTGGTTCGGCGGGATCGGTACCTACATCAAGGCTCCCGACGAGCCCGACGCCGAGGTGGGTGACCGGGCCAATGATGCCGTCCGGGTCACATCCGACCGGGTGCGGGCCCGCGTCATCGCCGAGGGCGCCAATCTGGGCATCACCCAGAAGGGCCGCATCCGCTACAGCCGGCGGGGCGGCCGGATCAACGCCGACTTCATCGACAATGCCGCGGGGGTGGCCACCTCCGATCGCGAGGTGAATCTCAAGATCCTCCTGGCCCTCGCCATCGAGCGGGGCCGGCTGCAGCCGGGCCGGCGGGACGCGTACCTGCAGGCGGCCGCGGACGAGGTGGCCGACGAGGTACTGCGCCAGGTCGACCACAGCGTGGCCGCCCTCAACCGCGCCGCGGCCGACAGTGACCGTTACCTCGACGCCTACGAAGCTCTGATCGACGACCTGGAGAGAGCCGGCCGCTTCGACCGGCAGGTCGAGGTGTTGCCCGACCGTGACGAGTTCGAGCGACGGCGTCAGGCGGGAGCGGGCCTGATCCGGCCCGAGCTGGCCACCGTGCTCACCTACGCCAAGACCGAACTGGTCGCCGCCGTCGAAGAGGCCGCCTGGAGCGCCGACCCCTACCTGGAGGGGAGCGTCACCCCCTACTTCCCGGCCGGCATCCGGGCCGACTTCGGCGACCTCATTCCCGAGCACCGCCTGTACCGGCAGCTCGTGGCCACCGACGTGGCCGGTGAGATCGTGGACCAGATGGGGATCATCTGGGCCCACGATCTGGCCGCCGAGCTGGGCCGGCCCCTCGAACAGGTGGCCGCCGCCTTCTGGGCGGCCCGCCAGGTCACCGGGGCCGGTTTGCTCTGGGGTGAGCTGGAGCACCTGGCCGCCGATCCGGCGGCCGGCATCTCGGCCCCGGCCGAAGGGGCCCTGCACCACGCAGTGGCCCGGGGGCTGGGCCGCCTGGTGCGCCAGTACCTGATTGCGCCGGGGCGGACTTCTCCGGCTGGCGCGGCGGCTCGCGACGCCGGCCGGCTGGCGGCCGCCGGCTGGTCCGCAGACCAGGGGGACGCAACGGGGGTGGAGAAGCGCGACGGCGGCGACGATCCGCTCGACCGGCGCGGTGGTGAGCCGAGCGTGTGGAGCGAGCTCGACGTTCCCGATGCCACGGTGCAGCGATTCCTGTCGGTCGAGCAGGCGGTCTCGCTGATCGAAGAGGTGGCTCTGGCCGAATCGGCCGGGCTCGACCCGCGGCGCTCGTCAGTCGCAGCCGAGGTGAGTCGAGGGCTCACCGCGGCGGCCGGCCTCGGGCCGCTGACCGCGGCCATTGCGTCGGTCGTCGACGGCGGCGAGCCACCCAGGCGCCTGCGTATGTGGCAGGCCCGAGCCCTGCTCGACGACCTGAACGACTGGCGCGATCGGGCGACCGTCGCGGTCCTGACCGCCGGGCCGGCCGAGGATCCGGAGCTGGCGCTCGGACGGTGGTGGTCCGCCCACGCCGACGAGTTGGCCCAGGCGGCCGCAGTACCCCCCGGTGGCCCGACCGGGGATCCTCTGGCCGCGGCCACACTTGTGGTGCGCCGACTGAATCGATCGCTCGGGTAAGCCTTGCGTCCACGTCAGTGACACGCCTACGCCCCAAAAAGACGTGCTTTGCCACGTGCGACGATTGGACCTAGATAGTGCTCCAAAGTGCCTTGATGCGTCACGCCCCTCTAGGGCGGGTCGGAACTGTACTCCTGTTGGCGGTCGTTGCGGCGTCGTGCTCTTCACAGGGACCTTCGACTCGACTTGGCACTTCCGGAACGACTGGGGCAACGTCCGCTAGTTCCTCCGACCAAAGCCCAGTGCCGACCACAGCTTCGTCAGGCACAACTACTTCTTCAGTCTCGCCTCCGGCTGTGCCCAACCCACCGTCGGGCGCTACGGCGACGACCCTCAGCTCTTCCGATATGACGGACATTGCTAGTGCTTTTGAGTCCTTCGCCCGGATACCACCGTCTTGTCAAGTCGCTGTTGTGTCTGGCTCAGTTAAGGCTGCCACGGTTCTGGCCACCAGTACTACTTGGGCGTTTCTTCGAGTTGCGCCCACCAGCACCTGTCGAATCTCTGCGGTCGATCCAACTGCTGATCCGAAAACGGCATATCCGTTCGCGCTACCGGGCGGCGATACCGGTATATTTCAGCGCGTCGCAAGTGGCGCGTGGTCGATGAACTACTTCGAGACGGTGCCCTTCCCGTGCCCGCCCAATACAGCCTTAGGTGAGAGCCCGGGACCGGGAAGCCCAATCGTTCCTCTCAGCGTCCTAAACGCAGTACGAACATCGTATGCTTCCAGCGGTTGTCAGGACCCGTACGCAATCCATGAACACTAGAAGCCTGAGGAAGCGGCTATCCCGCATGTCATGACAGCGGCTGGTGATCATACCATAAGGAAAGGTCCTCAAGGTTTCGGATAATCCACAGGCAGTTATTGATTCTCAGCCGACATCCTACAACGGATATGTCTACAACATGGACCTCATGGGTAACTGTTCACCTATGCCGGGAGCGGCGGCATCCAGGGATCGCCTGCGAAGAGGCGGGTGAGGGCGTCCATGGCGGTGAT
>JAKBAX010000419.1 GCA_021808785.1 Actinomycetes bacterium
AGCGGCTGAGCGGCGTGGTACATCGCCGGCCAGGGATGCAGTCGGAAATGCGCTAAATGACGTGCGGCGGCTGGCCAGCCCTCTCATAGGACAGCACAAGCGTCGGGTCGTTCAAACGCGGCCCGGCCACGCCTACCTGAGCATGCGGAACCTCGACGGTCGCCTCGGAAACGAGCTGGCTAGGGAGGTCGAGGCAGCCGTGACCGTGATGACCGGGGTGCGCTGGGCCCAGGCCAACAGGGCGCTGGGGGCGCTGATCGTGTCCTTCGAGGAGGCCGAGGTCGGTATCAGCGACGTCGCAGAGGTAATCGACTCGATCGACTCAGCGCACGCTGGCCTCGGTGACTCGGAAGATTCCGACGACTACAGCAATATCTTCGAACATCCCGCCGACCCCGCTGGTATCGCCCGCACCGTGACGGCACTCGTCGCAGACGTATTCGGCATAGGCGTCGGCCTGGCTGGGAGAATCGTCCGGGCTCCTGCGCTGCCGGTGGAGCTGGCCAGCGTTATTACAGGAGTAGATGGGGTACCGGCGTTACGTCGGGTTCTCGATCGACACCCGACGACGGCGACGGTCACGGCGGTGACCAGCGCAGCCCTTCAGGGGCTCGGGCAGGGTCCACTGGGCTTGGTAGTGGACGCAACCCACAGACTGTCCCTCCTGGGCGAACAAACGGGTCGCCGTCGCGCCTGGCTGGACGCTGAGCCGGGGATGTGGCCAAAGGACGGGCCCGTTACTGCTCTGCCTGCCCTCGATGTGGATCGGCGCCCTAGCCCGGCGCCCCTGAGCGCCGCCGAGCGTTATGGGGAGGCTTCGGCAGGGGCGACGTTTGCGGCTGCAGCAGTCGCTCTCGGAGTTACCGCCAACCCGGTTCGCAGCGCCGACGTGGTTTTGTCGGGTATGCCTAGGGCCGCTCGGCTCGGGACGGAAAGCTTCGCGTCGGCTATCGGGCGCCGGCTCTCCCGGCGGCAGGTCGTTGTACTCAATCCCTCGGTGTTGCGACACCTCGACACCATCGACACGGTCGTAGTGGATACTGGACTGGCAGCATTCGGCTTTCGGATCGAGGACGTGCTCGACGCTATTCGTTTCGCTGCCCACGACATCGTCCTAGCGGGTAAGTCATCGAAGCTTGCGGCTACCGTCGAAGCGGACCTTGTGGTGGCCGGCGGAAACTTCCTCGCCCGGTCAGTTCGAGAATTGCAGGCCGACGGACGGGTTGTCGCGCTTATCTCCCATCGAGCAGGCGCAGCTCTGCGCGCAGCCGACCTCGGCATAGGCGTCGCAGTCTCCGAAGCAGATCATTTTCCGTGGGGCGCCGACGTCGTCTGCATCAATCCAGCTGACGTGCCGGCCGTCATCGACTCCACTCGACTTGCTCGTTCCGCGAGCAAGGTTGCTGTCGGTCTCGCTGCCTCGGGATCTCTTGTCGGCGGGTTCGCATCGCTCGGCTCGACGTCGGGCGCTGGGCGAAAGGCCGTCTCCGCTGTCCAAATAGCGTCCCTGGCCGCCATTTTCACTTCAGAATGGCTCGCCTCAAAACTGCCTGGGCGTCCGCCAGTTACCGGAGAGAAGATCGGGGCCGGTCCCGACTGGCATGCTCTTGACCCGGCCGAAGTATTGGATGGGCTTGCAAGTAGGCCCACCGGGCTCGACGAGCGGGAAGTGGCGGCGCGCTTCGCTGCCAGCGACGAATCCGATGATGATCCGCCGCCCGGACCACTGAAACTTCTGGTTTCTGAGCTGACCAACCCCCTGAGCGCTGTGCTCGCTGGCGGCGCGGTCCTCTCGGCCATCACCGGATCACTGGTGGACGCAGGCCTAGTCGGCGGGGTCATAACTCTCGATGCGGGCGTCGGGGTGCTCCAGCGGCTTCGGACCGAGGCAGCAATAGATCGGCTTGGGGGCGCCTTTCATGGCGGTCGGGTGACGGTCGTGCGCGCAGGGCGCCCGTTCAAGGTGGAAGCAGAGGAAATAGTGATCGGCGACGTCATTGAACTGCACGCTGGCGACGCCGTGACCGTCGATGCGCGCGTGATAGACGCGGAGGGCCTTGAGGTAGACGAGTCTGCCCTCACCGGCGAGTCAATGCCGGTCGCCAAGACCCCCGAAGCTGTCGCAGCGACGGCTGCGATCGCCGATCACTCCTCGATGATCTACGCCGGGACATCGGTAGCCGCCGGTAGAGGACGAGCCGTAGTCGTGGCGACTGGTGCGGCTACCGAGGCTCGACGGGCGGCGTTGTTGACCGGTATGCAGCCTACGCCGGCTACGGGAGTCGAGAGCCGTCTCCGGTCCCTTACGGATAAGACGATCCCCGCCGTTGTGGTTGCCGGGATCGGAATGGGTCTCCACAGCGCCTTGCGTGGAGCACCCGCACGAGAAGCCGTCACCGCAGGGGTGAGCCTCGCCTCGTCGGCGGTTCCCGAGGGCCTTCCTTTTGTAGCCAGCGTGGCGCAGGCAGCGGCAGCGCACCGCCTGGCCCGTTCCGACATCCTCGTTCGCAACCCGCAGGTCCTCGAGGCCCTTGGCAGGGTGGACGTCTTATGCTTCGACAAGACGGGGACTCTGACGGAGGGGCGCCTGAGGGTCACTCGGGTGTCGGATGGTATCGATGCGATGCCAGTTGACCGCCTGGAGTCCGCCGGGAGGGCGATCCTGGCTGCGGCGCTGCGAGCCACTCCACGAGCCCGACCGGGTGGCCTACCTCATCCCACCGACCAAGCCATAGTCGACGGAGCACTCCAGGCTGGCGTGAGCATCGCCGAAGGCGTGCCTGGTTGGAAAAAGGCTGGCGCCCTACCCTTCGAGCCAGGTCGGGGCTATCACGCTGTGGCAGCTCGAAGCAAGGCCGGCGGTCGTCTTTCCGTCAAAGGAGCCCCGGAGGTTGTGCTCGCTCGATGCAGCACCTGGCAGCGCGCCGATGGCCGCTCTGTCGCACTCGACGGTCGAACCCGCAACAAAGTGACCACAGAAATGGAAAGGATGGCCGGTCAAGGCCTCCGAGTGCTGGCGGTCGCGGAACGCAACGGCCTCGCCAGGGCCGACCTGGCCGACGACAACATCGGCGACCTCGAGCTCAAAGGTTTCATCGGAGTCTCCGACGAGGCGCGTGCCAGTGCGGCCGAGCCGCTGGCCGAACTTCTAAGAGCGGGGATCGACATCGTAATGATCACCGGGGACCACCCGGCTACGGCGCGGTCGCTTGCAGACGAGCTCGGCCTCATCAATGGGCGCCGAGTCCTGACAGGACCTGAGCTCGACGCCATGAGCGAGGAAGACCTGGATCGTGTCCTCGACCAGGTTGCCGTGTTTGCGAGAGTAGCCCCCGCCCACAAAGTCCGACTCGTAGCTGCCTATCAGCGGGCTGGGCGGGTGGTGGCGATGACAGGAGACGGTGCCAACGACGCCCAGGCGATCCGACTCGCCCATGTCGGCATCGCATTCGGCTCCAGGTCGACGGCTGCCGCCCAGGCCGCAGCTGACATCATGATCGCCCGCGACGATCTAGCGGCGCTCAACGAGACGATGGTGGAGGGAAGGGCTATGTGGGCGTCAGTACGCGACTCGCTGGCACTGCTCCTAGGTGGCAACCTCGGGGAGGTGGCGTTCGCAGCGGGAGGCGCCTTGATCTCGGGCCGGCCGCCGCTGCAACCGCGCCAGCTGTTGACCGTCAACCTCTTCACCGATTTGGTCCCGGCAAT
>JAKBAX010000420.1 GCA_021808785.1 Actinomycetes bacterium
GTCCATCGCCATCGCCCGGCCCAGGCTACCGGGTGGCTGCGACCGTGCCGCCGACCGGGCCGCCGACCGTGCCGCCGAACGGGCCGCCGAACGGGCCGCCGAACGGGCCGCCGAACGGGCCGCCGACCGGGGACCGAATGCGGCCCCGGCCCCCCTTGGGGCAGAGTGGGGGCATGACCGGAATCTGCGAAGGACGGGTGGTGATCGTGACCGGGGCCGGTCGCGGCATCGGACGGGAGCACGCGCTGGAGTTCGCCCGCCAGGGGGCCAGGGTGGTGGTCAACGACCTGGGGGGTGACGCCGACGGCTCGGGCCGCTCGACCGGCCCGGCCCACGACGTGGTCGAGGAGATCCGGGCCATGGGCGGCGAGGCGGTGGCCAACGGCGACGACGTGTCCGACGGCGAGGGGGCGGACCGGCTGATCGCCACCGCCATCGATACCTTCGGCGGCCTCGACACGCTGGTCAACAACGCCGGCATCCTGCGCGACCGCATGCTCGTCAACATGACCCTCGACGAGTGGGACGCGGTGATCAAGGTCCACCTGCGCGGCACCTTCGCGCCCAGCCGGGCCGCGCTGCAGTACTGGCGGGAGCGGTCCAAGGCGGGCCAGGCCAACGACGCCCGCATCGTCAACACCACCTCGCCGTCGGGTATCTACGGCAATGTCGGACAAACGAACTACGGTGCGGCCAAGGCCGGGATCGCCGCGTTCACCGTCATCGCGGCCATGGAGGTGGGCCGCTACGGCGTAACCGTCAATGCCATCGCCCCTTCGGCGCTGACGCGGATGACCGAGAACCTGGGCATGGGGAAGAAGGCAGCCCAGATCCCAGCCGGAGAATGGAACGATTTGTCCCCTGACAACATCGCCCCCCTCGTAGTCTGGCTCGGCAGCTCCGAGTCGGGCCGCGTCACCGGCCGGGTGTTCAACGTGCGCGGTGGCCACATCAGCGTGGCCGAGGGATGGGTCGAGGGCCCGACGGTTCACCAGGAGGCCCGCTGGGACCCGGCCGCCCTGACCGAGATCGTCCCCGACCTGGTCGCCCGGGCCGCGCCCAACGCCGATATGTGGGGCTTGCGGAAGTAGGGCGCGGCCCCATGGCC
Organism: Actinomycetes bacterium; assembly: GCA_021808785.1. Lineage (GTDB taxonomy): Bacteria > Actinomycetota > Acidimicrobiia > Acidimicrobiales > Palsa-688 > JAKCDU01. The sequence continues at coordinate 1,109 of JAKBAX010000420.1, forward strand.
CTCGCCACCGGTGACGTCCAGCCGTTCCTGCGGGCCTCGGGCCTGTCGGTGCGCTACGGGCCGGTGGTCGCTCTCGACGGCGTCGACCTCGAGCTGTACCCCGGGGAGATCGTCGCCCTGGCCGGGGAGAACGGGGCCGGCAAGTCCACACTGGTGCGCTGCATCGCCGGCGACATCACCCCCGACGGTGGCCAGGTGCAGGTGCACGGCCACGGGCTGGGCCCCAACCCTCGCAGCGCGGCCCGCCTGGGCGTGGCCGTGGTGTGGCAGGACCTGGCCCTGTGCGACAACCTCGACATCGCCTCCAACCTCCTCCTCGGGCGCGAGTCGCGGCGCCTCATGTGGTCGGAGACCCGCTTCCACGCCCGGGCCGCGGCCCTGCTCGCCGACCTGGGCATCGATCTGCCCTCGACCGGTACCCCTGCCTCCGCCCTCTCCGGGGGGCAGCGCCAGTTGCTGGCGGTGGCCCGGGCCATGCGGGACCGGCCCGACCTACTGGTGCTCGACGAGCCCACCGCCTCGTTGGGGGTGGCCGAATCGGCCCGGGTGGAGGAGCTGGCCGGGACCCTTCCGGCCCAGGGCACCAGCGTCTTGATGATCACCCACGACGTGGAGCAGATGTTCCGCCTGGCCGACCGGATCCTGGTGATGCGCCGGGGTCGCATGGTCACCACGGTCCGCCCCGAGGACAGCCATCCCGACGAGGTGGCCGCCCTGCTGTCGGGCCAGGGAGTGGACGTCTCGGCCCGCCGCCAGCTCAACCGGCTGCACAGCCTGGCCGACCAGCTGGCCTCCTCCGCCCCGTCTTCGAGCCTCACCCTGATCATGTCGGCGCTGGCCGCGGCCCTCGGGATCGACCAGCTGTGCGTGCACGTGGCGGAGGGGGCCAAGCTGCGCCTGGTCGGCTCCCTCGGCCTGCATCCGCGCCTGGTGACCGCCCTCGAGACCCTTCCCGGGACCACCGCCGGCGGCCAGGTGGGCCGCGCCGCAGCGGGCGGGCGGACCGTGGTCTCCCACGACGTGGCGGCGGACCCGGCGTGGGGCCGGCTGCGGCTCGAGGCCCGGCTGGCCCAGGTGGCCAGCTCGTGGAGCGTGCCCTTCACCGGGGCCAGCGGCGACAGCGGGGTGGTCACCGTCATGCGCCCGACCCCCGGCGAGCCCAGCCGGGACGATCTGGACCTGGTGTCGCTGTACGCCGGCTACGCGGCCAGCGCGCTCGAGCGGGACCGTCTGCTCGGCGAGGTCACCAGCCGCAACACCGTCCTCGAGACCATCCGCGACGTGCTCCAGGCACTGGCCGGGCCGGCCCCGCCCGAATCCGGGTTGCGGGCCGCCCTGCGGGCCCTGCAGGTCGGCCTGCGCGCCTCGGCCGTGGCGCTGGTCCACGGCGACGGGGCGGCCCTGTCGGTGCGGGCATGGGCCGGCTCGGGGCTGGACCCGGCCGCCGACGGGCCGGGATCGATCATCGATGCGGCCCGCCACGCCGTGGCGGCCCGCGCGCCGGGGGCCGGCCGCATCGAACGGGTGACCTCCGGCCCGGCCGGCGAGTCGGTGGTGGCCGCCTTCCCGGCCCCGGGGGGCACCGCCGCCCTCGTCAGCCACTGGGCCGCGACCGGCGCGATCGCCCACCCGGCCCGCCAGGCGCTGATCGAGGATGCCGCCAACTCGTTCCGCCTGGCCCTGGAGCGGGAGGAGTCCGAACGGGCCCAGCGCGAGGCCATGGCCCTGCGCAGCTCGCAGGAGCTGCAGCGACAGTTCTTGTCCTGGTTGTCCCACGAGTTGCGCACCCCGCTCACCGCCATCCGGGGATACGCGTCGAGCCTCATGCAGCCCGACGTCGACTGGGACGGGACCTCGCAGCAGCGCTTCCTCGAGCGGATCAGCGACGAGTCGGCCCGGCTCGGGCGCCTGGTCGACGACCTGCTCGACTTCTCGGCCATCGACGCCGGCATCCTGCGCATCCACCCCGATTGGTGCGACCTGCAGTTGGTGCTCGAAGCAGCCCGGGCCTGCCTGCCCGAACCGGCCCGGCCGCAGGTCGACATCAGCTGCGACGAGGACGTCGCCGTGGTGTGGGCCGACCACGACCGGCTGGAGCAGATCTTCGTCAACCTCTTGGACAATTCGGTCCGGCACAACCCGGCCGGCACCAAGGTGGCCGTCCGGGCCCAGGTGGACCCGACCGGCGCGCTCGTGGTCACCGTGCGCGACGACGGCTCGGGCCTGCCCGGCGAGGTGGCCGCCGGCCCACCCGGCAAGGCAGCCGCCAGCCCACCCGGCGAAGCAGCCGCCAGCCCACCCGGCAAGGCAGCCGCCAGCCCACCCGGCAAGGCAGCCGCCAGCCCACCCGGCAAGGCAGCCGCCAGCCCACCCGGCGAAGCAGCCGCCAGCCCACCCGGCGAAGCAGCCGCCAGCCCACCCGGCAAGGCAGCCGCCGGCCCACCCGGGGTGCGGCCCGAGCGGCGCAGCCGGACCGGCGGGGCCGGGCTCGGCCTGTCCATTGCCCGGGGCATCGTGGCCGCCCACGGCGGCCACCTGGAGATCGACGGCACCGGGCCCGGGACGTTGTGCCGGGTGGTGCTACCCGCCGCCCTC
>JAKBAX010000421.1 GCA_021808785.1 Actinomycetes bacterium
CTGGACGCGGTGCTCGTCATAGAGTCCGACTTGGACCTGGTGAGCCTGCTTCGGCGCATCGTCGGCTCAGCCGCCGAGCTCGTCGGTGCCCGCTACGGCGCCCTCGGAGTGGTGGACCCGTCAGGCAAAGGGCTCTCGGAGTTCGTCCACGTCGGAATGGGGCCGGCTGCCGTGGCGAAGATCGGGCACCTCCCCGAAGGCCGGGGGATCCTCGGGCTGCTGATCGCCGACCCCCGCCCCATCCGCCTGGCCGACCTGACGACGCACCCGGCGTCGGCCGGTTTCCCCGACGGGCACCCCTCGATGCATTCGTTCCTCGGCGTGCCGGTGCGGGTGCGGGGCCAGGTCTACGGCAACCTATACCTGACCGAAAAAGCCGGTGGCGGCGAGTTCTCCGTCGAGGACGAGCAACTCGTGTCGGCGCTGGCGTCAGCGGCGGGGATCGCCGTCGACAACGCCCGCCTACACGCCCGGGTGCGCCAGCTGACCCTCACCGAGGACCGGGAAAGGATCGCCCGGGACCTGCACGACACCGTCATCCAAAGGGTCTTCGCCGTCGCCTTGTCGTTGCAAGCGGCCAGCAGCGCGACCCGCGACCCCCACCTGACCGAACGCCTGCAGACCGCGGTCGGGGACCTCGACGAGACCATCCGCCAGATCCGCACCACCATCTTCGCCCTGGAACCGCCGCCGACGGCCCGAGGCGGCCTGCGCGCCCAGATCCTGGAACTGTGCGCGGAAGCGGGCCGCAGTTTGGGATTCGACCCCGGCGTGCGTTTCGACGGGCCGATCGACCTGGTACCGCGCCACGTCGCCGACGAGGTACTGGCCACCCTGCGCGAGGCGCTGTCCAATATGGCCCGCCACGCCCGAGCCGACTGTGCCGAGGTCGCCCTCAACGCGTCCCCAGACAGGCTGCGCCTGGAGGTGGTCGACGACGGGACCGGACCGAGAAGCGCCGGCCGAGGCAAGGGAAAAGGCCTGGCGAACATGGCGGAACGAGCGGAGGCACTCGGCGGGTCCTTCACCCTGGCTGCACGCCAGGAGGGAGGCACGCGGGTGGAGTGGTGGGTACCGCTCGGTTGAGCCGCCGTAGCGACGAGCTTCATAGGCCGCCGGCGGGCGGAGATCCTTACCGGTGGTCGTGGTGCTCGATGAACTTCAATATGGTGATGTGCTTGGCCGTATCGGCCTCCATCAGCTCGACGAGCAGGGACCAAAGTGTGGTTTCCTTCACGTCGGCCAGCTCCTTCTTCAGATGTTTGAGCTGCCTGGCGTCTCGTCGTTCCTGCTCCAAAAAGCGCCCGGTCAACCGGACGATGTCGTCGCGATCAGGGCCGGCGAGATCCAGGTGAGGAACGCGGGGCTGCTCGGGTCGAAACTCGGCGTCGATCCGAAGCGACTCAGCCAACTCGGCAAAAAGCCGGTGATGGCGTTCCTCGTCCTCGACGATGAGAGAGACCAGGTAACGAAACGCGGCGGACCCGGAGGCAGTTGCCGCCTCGCGATAGGGTCCGAGCAGGTGCTGTTCCTCTTGCGCGTGCGACACCAGATGCTCGTACAGCTGTTCCTCCCACAGACTGGCACCTACCAGCTCGCTTCGCATTGCGTCTCCTCTCATAGGCGACGTGCATCCTCAGTCCCGACTCGCCCTGAGCGGAAGCGCACATCAACGGAAACCAGTCTCATCTACGCAGACGCAGGTCCGTCACAGGCAAATGACCCAACCTGGGGGGCCGAAAGACCCGTGCTCCAGACTCCAGTCGAGGACCAAAGACCCACAGGCGGCGCGCTGGAGGCCGTCGGCCTCGACGGCGCCGCTGTGAAGTCGCCGCCGGCCGCCAGGATGGGCCACGATTAGCGCCATGCCAGGACGGGTGTTCCTCCTCGACGACCACGAGCTCGTACGACGCGGCGTTCGCGACATGCTCAGCAGCGAGGACGATCTCGAAGTCGTCGGCGAGGCCGCCACCGCCGCCGAAGCTCTCGCCCGCATCCCCGCCGCCCGTCCCGATGTCGCCCTCCTCGACGTCCGCCTCGGCGACGACCCCCGAGGCGCCAGCGGCATCGAGGTGTGCCGCGATATCCGCTCCGCACACCCTGAGGTGGCATGTCTGATGCTCACCAGCTTCGCCGACGACGAAGCACTGTTCGCGTCGATCATGGCCGGCGCCGCGGGCTACCTCCTCAAACAAGTGCGCGGCAACGACCTCGTCGGGGCCATCCGCCGGTTGGGTGCCGGTGAAAGCCTCCTCGACCCCGCCGTGACCGCCCGGGTCCTCGACCGTCTCCGCCACCCCCCGGCAACCGATCCTCTTGCCGAGCTCACCCCCCAAGAAAGGCGCATCCTGCAGCTGATCAGCGACGGTAAGACAAATCGCCAAATTGCCGGAGAAATGTACCTCGCAGAAAAGACCGTCAAGAATTATGTGTCTCGCCTGCTCTCTAAACTCGGCATGGCCCGGCGCAGTGAGGCAGCCGCCTACGCCGCCCGGCTCTCAGAGCGCCAGCACCATCCCCACCGCTAGGCGACCGCTAGGCGAGGCTTCACGCGGCCCAGGCACGACCGGCGGGCGCACGCACCTCGAAACGATGGCATGCGCGACGGAGCACAGTGCCGTGTCGCGCTGGGACGGCGCCAGCCGCCGGGGGATCGCATTTTCGGTCACTACCGAGCATCTTCACGGCGCGGCCAGTGGGGGTGGCTTGGGTGTCGACGGCGATGAGCACCCGGGCGTCGGGCGTTGCGTCCTGCCGGGGCGGCGGGGCTGGTGGTGGAGGATGGCTTGGGCGGCGTGGCGCCCCTGGGCCATGGCTTCGACGACGGTCGACGGCCCGACGAGGGCGTCGCCCGCTACCCACATCCGATCCCGGCGGGCCACGCCGGCGACCGCCCGGCCATGCTCGCGGCCTAGCGCGAGCCTTCCGACCGGCTGGTGGCGGGCGAAGCCTGGCGACGGGTTGGCCAGGATCCCGCTGGCTTGCCAGCGGCGGTCGGGGATGTCGCCGGTGGTTTTCGCTACCGGAGTCCCTGCGGCCGCTTCTGCCAGCTCGGGGGCGATGCGGTAGCCCATGGCTATCACCACCAGGTCGACGGCGTCGGCTGTCGTGGTGCCGGCCAGCACTTCGGGTCGCTGCTGGGCACTGCGCTGGCGGGTCCGGGCCAGATGGGCCGAGGTCACGTGGCCGTCCACGCCCTCGAGGCGTTGCACGGTGGTCGAGAAGCGCACCTCGACACCTTCGGCGGCGGCCTCGTCGAGCTCGTCTGGTCGGACCGGCGCGTACTTCTTGTCCATCCAGTCCACGCAGATAGCTCGAGCGCCGAGCCGGCGGGCGCTGCGGGCCACGTCCATGGCCGTGTTGCCCGCCCCGAGGACGAGGACCGTGGCAGCTGGGTCGCCGGGGCCGCCGTCTGCCGGCGGCTGTCGGGGCTGCAGCGCGGCGAGGTCGGTCCCGGCGGCCAGGGCGGCGTGCGCCTCGGTGAGGAACCGGGTGGCGTCCCACACGCCGTCCAGGTCAGCGCCTGGGATCGGCAGGCGCAGCGGCGTAGACGCCCCCGCGGCGAGCACTACAGCGTCGAACTGACCGGCAAGGGCTGCCAGCTCGCCGGCGGCCACTTCCTGGCCGCAGCGCAGATCCACCCCGGCCGCCTGCAGGGCCTCCCAGGGGCGGCGCGTGACCGCCTCGGGC